>NC_007722.1:2720742-3052398 GCF_000013005.1 Erythrobacter litoralis HTCC2594
GATCCGAAAACGCGCGAGCGTGTCGAGGAAATCAAGCGCGACCTGCTGGAAAATCCCGCCGTCGCCGAATGGTGGATGGGCGTGTGGGAGCGTATCCGCCTGTCGCTGATCCGCCGCGCCCGCGACCCCAATAGCGCGCTCGGCGGAGAGATGCGCAAGGGCCTCGCCGAACTCGGCAAGGCATTACAGCACGATCCGCGTTTGCAGCGCCAGATCAATCTTTTCGCTCGCCGCACTGCCGTGGGTATTGCCACCCGCTATGGCGAGCAGATCGTCCAGCTGGTCTCGGAAACGGTCAGACGCTGGGACGCCACTACGGTCACTGACCGCATCGAAGGCGCGGTCGGCCGCGATCTCCAATTTATCCGCATCAACGGAACGCTGGTGGGCGGGCTGGTGGGGCTCACGATCCACGCGGTGATCAGCCTGACGTGAGGCGAAAAAAAGCCCGGGGGGTGAGGCCCGGGCTTTTTCGATGATTGCGGTGTTTCGGCTCAGAGCTTTTCCATCAGCTCCGGCACGACCTTGTAGAGATCGCCGACCAGGCCGATGTCGGCCACCTGGAAGATCGGGGCGTCCTCGTCCTTGTTGATGGCGATGATGGTTTTGGAGTCCTTCATGCCGGCCAGGTGCTGGATCGCGCCCGAAATACCGATCGCGATATAGACTTCCGGGGCGACGATCTTGCCGGTCTGGCCGACCTGGTAGTCGTTGGGCACGTAGCCAGCATCGACCGCGGCGCGCGAGGCGCCGATGCCTGCGCCGAGCTTGTCGGCGAGCGGCGTGATATATTGCTCGAAGGTCTCGGCGTCCTTGAGCGCGCGGCCGCCCGAGACGATGACCTTGGCGCTGGTCAGCTCGGGGCGCTCGCTCTCGGCGATTTCCTGGCTGACGAATTGCGAGAGGCCTTCGCCGGTCGGGCCGCTTACAGCCTCGACCGTGCCCGAGCCGCCTTCGGCTTCGGCTTTGTCGAAAGCAGTGCCGCGCACCGTGATGACGAGCTTCTCGTCGCTCGATTGCACGGTCGCGATGGCGTTGCCGGCATAGATCGGGCGGGTGAAGGTCTTGTCGCCTTCGACCGAGAGAATGTCCGAAATCTGCATGACGTCGAGCAGCGCAGCGACGCGCGGCGCGATGTTCTTGCCGGTCGTGGTGGCAGGCGCGACGAAGGCATCGTGATGGCCCATCTGATCGACGATCAGCGGCGCGACGTTCTCAGCGAGCGCGTGCTCGTATGCCGGGTCGTCGGCCAGGTGAACCTTGCCCACGCCCGCAATCTTGGCGGCGGCATCGGCCACGCCCGCGCAGCCCGAGCCAGCGACCAGCAGGTGGACTTCGCCCAGCTGCGATGCGGCGGTGACGGCGGACAGCGTCGCGTCCTTCATTTCGTTGTTGTCGTGCTCGACCCAAACCAATGTCTTCATGTGGATCTACCTCAATTTCCGTTCGGGCTGAGCTTGTCGAAGCCCTGTACTTTTTTCTGTCCCGATGCCCTCAAAGTAAGGACAACCCTTCGACAAGCTCAGGGCGAACGGGGAATGCGGGATTTATGCGATGCCCAGCGCCTTGATCTTGGCGACGAGCGCATCGACGTCTTCGACCTTCTCGCCGGCCTGCCGCACGGGCGGCTCGGCAACGTTGGTGGTGGTCAGGCGCGGCGCGATGTCGACGCCGTAATCGGCGGGCGACTTGGTATCGAGCGGCTTCTTCTTGGCCTTCATGATGTTGGGCAGCGAAGCATAGCGCGGCTCGTTCAGGCGCAGGTCGGTGGTGATGATCGCCGGGAGCGTCAGCTTGACGGTTTCGAGACCGCCGTCGACTTCGCGCTTGACGGTCACGCTGTCGCCGTCGACCTCGACGGTGTTGGCGAATGTGCCTTGCGGGCGGCCCGTGAGGGCGGCGAGCATCTGGCCGGTCTGGTTGCTGTCGTCCGAAATCGACTGCTTGCCGAGCATCACGATGCCGGGCTGTTCCTCTTCGGCGATCGCCTTGAGGATCTTGGCGACGGCGAGCGGTTCGACTTCATCATCGGTCTCGACCAGGATCGCGCGGTCGGCGCCCATGGCGAGGGCGGTGCGCAGGGTTTCCTGCGCCTTGGCCGGACCGATGGAGACAGCGACGATTTCTTCCGCCTTGCCCGCTTCCTTGATCCGGATCGCTTCTTCGACAGCGATCTCGTCGAACGGGTTCATGCTCATCTTGACGTTGGCCAGGTCGACGCCGGAACCATCCGCCTTGACGCGCGGCTTCACGTTATAGTCGATCACCCGTTTGACGGGGACGAGGATTTTCATGGGAAGTCCTTCCTCTCAAAAGAATCATTGGCAGCAATCGTTGCCACCGGCCTAGCTTGCGTTTACGTAAACGTCAAGTTTAGGCGGTCGACGCCGAATGCGCGAAAACGCTGGATTTCTCTCGCTTTCCGAGGCTGCGAGGTCAAGCTGACTTTTGGACGGGGGTCGGATTCGCGAATGTGGTAAAGGGCACATGCAAGCAAAGGGAGAGGACAGCATGCGGGGTTTGGTGTCGAGATTGACCATCGGCCTGGTGGCGCTGGCCACGCCACTGGCGGCGCAGGAAACGCGTGTGGGCGAGGAGGGGTTCATCTCGCCGCCAGCCACGCTCGAGCAGATGGACTGGCTCATCGGGCAGTGGGTCGGCGACGGGATCGGCGGCGCCCCGGCCATGGAGAGCTGGCTGCCGCCGACAGGTGGAACGATGGTCGGCACATTCGTCCAACAGAGCGCGGACGGTCCGATCCATTTCACCGAACATCTCTACCTGATGGAAGAAGAGGGCACGCTGGTGCTGCGCCTCAAGCATTTCCATGCCGACCTCAAAGGCTGGGAGGAGAAGGACGATATGTTGACCTTCCGGCTCGTCGCGATCGAACCGTGCGCGGCCTTTTTCCATGCCCTGACGCTGCGCTGCGCGGACTCTGAGAAACCCGGTGAAGGCCTCGTTGCAGCAGTGCGCATGAGCTCGGGAAATGAGCTGCTCTTCAATTTCGACGCTATGTAGGCATGACGCCGATCCCACGGTCACGGCAGTCAAAGCCCGACCGGGCGCCCGCAGCGGGTGCGGCTTGCCGCACATCTACCGAGGACGAGGGCGCGGATGCGCCTTCGCAAAAAGCTACGCCGCCTGCTTCACTTCGGCGACGATCTTGCGCGCTGCGTCGCCCAGATCGTCCGCCGGAACGATCGGCAGGCCCGAATTGGCGAGGATGTCCTTGCCCTTCTCGACATTGGTGCCCTCGAGGCGGACCACCAACGGCACGTCCAATTCGACTTCCTTGGCCGCTACTACAATGCCCTCGGCGATCGTGTCGCAACGCATGATGCCGCCGAAGATGTTGACGAGGATGCCTTCGACCGCCGGGTCCTTGAGGATGATCTTGAAGGCCGCAGTGACCTTCTCGGTCGTCGCCCCGCCGCCGACGTCGAGGAAGTTGGCAGGGAACGCGCCGTTCAATTTGATGATGTCCATCGTCGCCATGGCGAGGCCTGCGCCGTTGACCATGCAGCCGATATTGCCGTCGAGCTTGATGTAGGCGAGATCGTATTCGCTGGCTTCGACTTCGGCCGGGTCTTCCTCGGTCTCGTCGCGCATCTCTTCCACGTCCTTGTGGCGATAGAGCGCGTTGCCGTCGATGCTCATCTTGGTGTCGAGCACGAGAAGCTGGCCGTCTTCGGTCTCCACGAGCGGGTTGATCTCGAGCATTTCGCAATCGAGGTCCATGAAGGCGGTGTAGAGCTGCTTGGCGAGCTTCTGCGCCTGCTTGTTGAGATCACCCGACAGCTTGAGTGCGAAAGCCACCGCGCGGCCGTGGTGCGGCATGAAGCCCTGCGCCGGGTCGATGGTGATGGTGGTGATCTTCTCCGGCGTCGAATGGGCGACTTCCTCGATATCCATCCCGCCTTCGGTGGACACTATCATGCCGACGCGACCCGAAGCCCGATCGACGACCATCGAGAGGTAGTATTCGCTGGCGATGTCGACACCGTCGGTGACGTAGAGGCGGTTGACCTGCTTGCCCTCTTCACCCGTCTGCACGGTCACCAGCGTGTTGCCCAGCATCTCCCGCGCGCTGGCTTCGACGTCCTCGATGCTCTTGGCCAAGCGCACGCCGCCCTTCGCATCGGGGCCGAGTTCCTTGAATTTGCCCTTGCCGCGGCCGCCGGCATGGATCTGCGCCTTCACGACATAGAGCGGCCCGGGGAGCTGCTTGGCACCCGCGACCGCCTCTTCGACGGTCAATGCGGCGTGGCCGGCGGGGATGCCGATGCCGTATTTCGCAAGCAGTTCCTTGGCCTGGTATTCGTGGAGGTTCATGGGGCAAATCCTGTTGACGTGAATCGGTATCGATTTGCGACGCGCCTAAGCATGGATCGTCGCGCTTGAAAAGGTGCCATTCGGGTAGCATGGCTTGACGACGAACCATGATCGATCACGCGCGCCTACAGGCGATCGTCCGCGAAGCGGGCGCAATCGCCCAATCGCATTGGCCCGGCGCGGGCCATGATCTCGACGCGTGGGAGAAGCAGCCCGGCGATCCGGTGTGCGAGGCCGACCTTGCGGTGGACTCATTCCTGAAACGCGAACTCGGCGCTCTCCTGCCGGCGGCGGGCTGGCTGTCGGAAGAGACGGCCGATGCGCCCGGAAGGCTCGACAACCGGCTGATCTGGCTGGTCGATCCGATCGACGGTACGCGCGATTTTATCCGCGGGCGCAAGGGCTGGGCGGTCTCGGTCGCACTCATCAGCGAAGGACGGCCGCTGATCGGGATGCTGAACGCTCCTGCTCGCGAGGAGGAATGGATAGCCGTTGCCGGACAGGGCGCGCAACGCAACGGCCGGCGCCTGCGCGCCTCGCAGCGGAGCACATTCGTCGGCGCGCGGATCCCTGCCGATTCGCTGATGAAGGAAGACCGCATTTTCGAAATGGTCGACAAACCCAACGGCATCGCCCTGCGCGTGGCGATGATTGCCGCCGACGAGGCCGACCTGGTGGCGACCCTGCGCTGGGGCTACGAATGGGATATAGGTGCCGCGACGCTGATCGCGCGGGAAGCGGGCGCGGCAATCAGCGATGCATGGGGCAACCCGCTCGGCTACAACAAACGCGATCCGAGAGCCTTCGGCCTGTTGGTCAGCGCGCCCGGCATTCACGCCGAGGCTGTGACGCACCTGAAGCGGCGCGCCGAGCATTATACGAGGAAATTCGCCGACAAGCTGAAATAGCGAAAGGGCCGGCATTGCTGCCGACCCTTCCCGTTCTGCCGCGGGGGCAGAGCTATGCGATGTCGCTTGGCCCTTCGATTACTGGGCGCGGGCGCGAGCCACATCGTCTTGGCTGATCGGCGTAATCTTGATCTCGACGCGACGGTTGAGCGGCTCGTTGACATTGTCTGCAGTCTGGATCCGCAGATATTCGCGGCGTTCGCCGTAACCCTGGGTTGCGATCCGCGAACGCGCAACGCCGCGTGCGACAAGATAGTCGGCCACGGTTTGGGCGCGGCTTTCCGACAATTGCTGGTTGAGCGCATCGGAACCGGTCGTGTCGGTGAAACCGTACACATCTATCAGGCTGTTGGGATAACGCTTGAGCGATTCGGCGATCTCGTTGAGCGTAGGATAGAATGCCGAATTGATCCGTGCCGATCCGCTGGCGAAGGTGACACCGTCCGGAAGGCGGACGAGGATCGCATCCTGGTCGCCAACTTCCTCGACATCGACGCCGCTCCCGGCGGTCTGTTCGTCGAGCTCGCGGATCTGGTCGTCGAACTGGTCGCCGATCACGGCTCCGGCCGTACCGCCGATGCCCGCGCCGATAATCCGTGCGGCATCGCCGCCGACAACGCCGCCGAGCAGGTAGCCGAGCGTACCGCCTACGGCAGCTCCGATGCCGGTGCGCGAAACTTTCTGCTCACCGGTGTTCGGGTCGGTAACGCAGGCCGAAACGCTGAACAGCGATACGGCAGCCAGCGAAGATACGAGAACGCGTGATTTAGTCATTTCCAATGTCCCTCTTGTATCGCGCGGCTACCCCCGCGCAGGGGATTTGCGACGCCCCACCAGCATCTCATGCTCTACCAACTCGCAAACCCTTCCGGCGTTCCAATTCTGTGGCCACCCCGAAGCGAAAGGCTGGCACGGCCCGGCAATTGTGCTAGCGCCTGCATGCCGTGACACCATTTCCCTGGCCTGACCTCTTCATTATCGCTGCCCTGATCCTGCTCAACGGGATTTTTGCCATGTCCGAGCTGGCGATCGTTTCCGCCAAGCCTACGCGGCTGAAATCGAAGGCGGAAAAAGGCAGCTCGGGGGCGCAACTTGCGCTCGACCTGGCGGCAAACCCGGGGAAATTCCTTTCTACCGTGCAGATCGGCATCACGCTGGTCGCCATCATCACCGGCGCGCTCTCGGGGGCCAGCCTCGAGGCGCCGGTGGGCGAACGCCTGGTCGCGCTGGGCATTCCGGCAGATGTGTCGGGCGAAGTCGCATTCATCGGCGTGATCGCGCTCACCACTTATTTCAGCGTGGTCGTCGGCGAGCTGGTACCCAAGCAGCTCGCTCTGCGCGCTGCTGTGCCGATCTCCGTCGTGATGTCGCGCCCGATGGCGATGCTGGCGAAGATCGCCGCGCCGATCGTCTGGATCCTCGACACCTCGTCGGGCGCGATCGTTCGCCTGTTCGGTATTCGCCCAGGCGGGCAGTCCTCGGTTACGGCCGAAGAATTGCACATGATGTTTACCGAAGCGACCAAGACCGGGGTGCTGGAGGAAGAGCAGAGCGCGATCCTGACCGGCGTCGTGCGGCTGGCAGAGCGCCCTGTGCGCGAGGTGATGACGCCGCGCACCGAGCTCGACTGGATCGACGCGGCGGCGGGCGAAGCGGAGATTTCCCGCGTGATTGCGGAAAGCCCGCATTCGCTGCTGCCGGTGGCCGAAGGCTCCAGCGACAAGGTGCTGGGCGTGATCAAAGTGCGCGAAGTGCTGGCACAGCAGGTTGCCGGCCTGCCGGTCGAACTCGCCGTCCTGATGAAGAAGCCCGAGGTCATTCCCGACCAGCTCGACGCGATGGACGCACTCCGCGTGCTGCAGCAGTCCGAAGTCGCGATGGCGATGGTCCATGACGAGTACGGCCACCTGGACGGGATCGTCACCCCGGTCGACATCCTGACCGCGATGGTCGGCGATTTCGTGAGCGACCAGGACCAAGGCGAAATGCCGGAAGTGATCGAACGCGAGGATGGCTCGCTGCTCGTTTCGGGCGCGCTTTCTGCGGATATTCTCGCCGACCGGCTGGGTCTCGACTACGGCGACGACCGCGAGTTCGCGACGGTGGCCGGCTATGCTTTGGCCGTCCTGAAGAAGCTGCCGGGCGAAGGGGAAATTTTCACCGACCAGGGCTGGCGTTTCGAGGTGCTCGATATGGACGGGCGCAAGATCGACAAGCTGCTGGTGAGCGAGGTGGGGGAAGAGGGGTAGTTGAACGCGCCGCGTAGGTGGCGGGGATGGCTACCGGGCGGTGCGCTTGTGGTTAGGTTTTGAGTTTTTGTGTTTCGCACCCCATCCGGGGTGCGGTGTCCTCGCTCAAGGGGTCCTGCGGACCCAATCGCTGCGGGCGCGCAGTCGCCCTTGCGGTCGGCTGGTCGCCGACCGTGCTCCGCGACACGATAGCAAATTCGTAAAGAAGAAAGCTTTCGTCTTCGCTGCGGCAGCACCGGGCCGGCGGAGGCCCGGCAAGCGCGACCGCGCGCCCGCAGGCGCCCCGTAGCGAAGCGAAGGGATCAGCGCTGAGGACGCTCGCCCGGATGGGCGAGCGAAAAGAAGGAAAAAGGTCATCCCCGGCCTTCAGCCGGGTATGACCGCCTGTGCCGCCTGCCCGTCACCTTCGGGTGCCGCGATGATATCACGGGTCACGCGGCCTTTGGCGACGGTATTGGTGGCGGGGTCGCCGATGGCCGAGCGGATGCCCGGGCGGGCGTCGCCGGCGCGGCTGAGCGCGGCGCTTTCGACCGAGCTGCGCGGGGCGGGGCCGCCGAACAGGGCTTCGAGCGCCTGCTCGCTGGCGGTGTCTTCGGAGGGGCGCGGTGCGCCGGGCGCGGGCGGTTCGAGGCTGAAATCGGGCGGCACCACCAGCGGCGCCTGCCGCTGGACGGCGAATTCGTCGGGCCGGTCGCGATTGAGGATACCGCCGCTAGCGCAGGATGCGAGCATGGCGCCGCCGGAAGCGAGCAGGATCAGGGAGGAAATCTTTGTCATGTCTCTCAACTCTCCGCCGGCACTTCGGCCGACTTGTCGGGTTCGCTCGTCGTAGTCTTCTTTTCGGGCACGAGGAACGAGCGGGCAAGGATAATCAGCACGCCGATGGTAATCGCGGCATCGGCAATGTTGAAGATCAGGAAGGGGCGGAATTCCCCGAAATGCAGGTCGGCATAGTCGATTACATAGCCCCAGGTGTAGCGATCGTAGATATTGCCGAGCGCGCCGCCGAAGATAAGGCCGAGGCCGATAATGTCGCCGAGCGTTTTCTCGCGCAGCATCCAGATGCCGACGACGACTGCGATCAGCGCGGTTCCGAGCACCAGCGCCCAGCGCATCTCCACGCTGGTCGCTTCGAACATGCCCAGCGAAATACCGAAATTCTGCGTCCATCGCAGGTCGAAGAACGGCAGTAGCTCGTACAGACCCTCTGGCCGGCTGCGTAGATCGAGCTGCACGCGCACGAGCCATTTCACATACTGGTCGGCGGCGAGGATCGCCAGCGCCAGCGCGAAGCCGACCAGGCGGCGCTTCCAGACCTGTTGCGTCGTTATGGTCATCGGGCGGCGACCTCCCCGACCACGTCGTCGCAGCGGTCGCACAAATCGCCGTCTTCCTCGACATCAGGAAGCAGGCGCCAGCAGCGGCCGCATTTGGATTCGGCAGAACGGGTGACGGTCACCGCGTCGCTATCGCCGCGTGTCACTGTCGCGGTGATGAACAATTCGGCGAGGTCTGCGTCGCTGAAACCTTCCGGCACTTCGGCAGCGGGCACGACCACATCGGCTTCGTTGCTCGAGCGGATTTGCTTCTCGCGCCGTAGCGGTTCGATCGCTTCGTTGACTGTCTCGCGCAGGGCGCGAAGCCTGGCCCATTTCGCGCCATCGGCGGTGACGCCCGGAACGGCGGGCCATTCCAGCAGGTGGACGCTGCCGCCATCCGGATAGCGGGTGGTCCATACTTCCTCGGCGGTATAGACCAGCACCGGCGCGGCATAGCGGACAAGCGCGTGGAACAGCAGGTCGAGCACGGTGCGATAGGCGTTGCGCTTGGTGCTGTCCGGCCCGTCGCAATAGAGGCTGTCCTTGCGGATATCGAAGAAGAAGGCCGACAGGTCCTCGTTGCAGAAATCGACCAGCAGGCGGGTGTAGGTGTTGAAGTCGTAGGCTTCAATCGCCGTGCGCAGCTTGCCGTCAAGATCTGCCAGCAGGGCCAGCACATAGCGCTCCAGCTCCGGGATCTCACCCGCATCGCCCATATCGCCGACGAAGCCGTCGAGCGCGCCGAGCAGGTAGCGGAAGGTGTTGCGCAAGCGGCGGTACTGGTCGCCGACGCCCTTGAGGATCTCGTCGCCGATGCGGTGATCCTCGGTGAAATCGACACTGAGCGCCCACAGCCGGATGATATCCGCGCCGTATTGCTCCATCACCTTGTTGGGATCGACGGTGTTGCCGAGGCTCTTCGACATCTTGAAGCCCTTGGCATCCATGGTGAAACCGTGGGTCAGGATCGCATCGTAGGGCGCACGGCCGCGGGTGGCACAGCTTTCCAGCAACGAAGACTGGAACCAGCCGCGATGCTGGTCGCTGCCTTCGAGATAGAGATCGGCAGGCCAGCGCTGCTCGGGCCAGCGTCCCGATTCCAACGTGAAGACATGGGTGCAGCCCGAATCGAACCAGACGTCGAGAATGTCGGTAACCATCTCGTAGTCGTCGGGATTGTGCGCATCGCCCAAGAACTCGGCCTTGCGCGCTTCGTCCCAGGCATCGACGCCTTCTTCGCGCACGGCCGCGATGACGCGGGCATTGACGTCCGGGTCTTGCAAGTAAGTGCCGTCGGGGCGGACGAACAGCGTGATCGGCACGCCCCAGGCGCGCTGGCGGCTCAGCACCCAGTCGGGGCGGCCCTCGACCATCGATCCGATGCGGTTGCGTCCCTTGGGCGGGGTGAACTGGACGCGGGCGATTTCTTGCGTCGCGATCTCTCTCAGCGTCATCCCAGCGGAAGCTGGGATCTGTTCGTGGCCGGGAGAGACCCCAGCTTCCGCTGGGGTGACGGAGAGGGGCTTGTCCATCGGCACGAACCATTGCGGCGTGCAGCGATAGATGACCTTGGCCTTGGAGCGCCAGGAATGCGGGTAGCTGTGCGCGTAATCCGCGCTCGCGCTCAGCAACGCGCCCGCTTCGCGCAGGTCGGAACAGATCGGGCCGTCGGGCGCGTTGAAATTGGCGTTGATGACCGCGCGGCGGCGCTCGTCTTCGCCTCCGAGCCACGGCCAGTCGTCGCGATAGCGCCCGTCATCCATGACCGCGAAGACGGGGTTCAACCCATGGGCCTTGCACAGGTCGAAATCGTCCTCGCCATGATCGGGCGACATATGGACGAGGCCGGTGCCGCTGTCGGTGGTAACGAAATCGCCCGGCAGCAACGGACGCGGCGTCGCGTAGAACCCACCGAGATGGTGCATCGGGTGGCGGGCGACGGTACCGGCTAGGTCGGAGCCTTTACACTGCCAAATTGCGGTGAGCCGCACTGTCCCATTTTCGTGGGCTGGCAAGCGACTCAGGAAGTGAGGTCCAAGATCGTGGGCTACTAGATACCGCCCTCTGGAAGTCCAGGTGGCCTCATCCTCATCGAAATCCGTGAATCGGTCGGCCACTTCCAATTCAAACAAGGCGTATTCAATGTCCTCACCGTAAGCCAAAGCCTGGTTCACCGGGATCGTCCACGGGGTCGTCGTCCAGATGACGGCGTGTGCGCCTTCCAGCCCCTCGATACGGCTTTCCGTGATCTCGAACGCCACGTCGATCTGGGTCGAGGTGATATCCTCGTACTCGACCTCGGCTTCGGCCAGCGCGGTCTTTTCGACCGGGCTCCACATCACCGGCTTGGCCCCGCGATAGAGGTTGCCTGCCTCGGCAAAGCGCATCAGTTCGGACACGATGGTCGCCTCGGCGTAGTAATCCATCGTCAGGTAAGGATTGTCCCAGTCGCCCAGCAGGCCGAGCCGCTTCAGCTGTTCGCGCTGCACGTCGACCCAGTGCTGCGCATAGGCGCGGCATTCGGCGCGGAATTCCTTGACCGGGACTTCGTCCTTGTTCTTCTTCTTCTTGCGGTACTTTTCCTCGACCTTCCACTCGATCGGCAGGCCGTGGCAGTCCCAACCCGGCACGAAAGGCGCATCCTTGCCGAGCAGCGTCTGGCTGCGCACGACCATGTCTTTCAGGATACGCTGCATCGCGTGGCCGATATGCATGTCGCCATTGGCATAGGGCGGACCGTCGTGGAGGATGAACTTCTCGCGACCGCTGCGCGCTTCGCGAACCTGCTGGTAAAGCCCCTCGTCCTGCCATTGCGCGAGAATGCCCGGTTCCTTCTGCGGAAGGCCGGCTTTCATTGGGAAATCGGTCTTGGGCAGGAAGACCGTGTCTTTGTAGTCGGGCTTTTCACTCATTTCGCGCGGGGCGTTAGGGTATTCCGCGCCCGCGATAAAGCCTCATTGCGCGGGCGTGGCTAATTGACGCGCGGCGACACGATCAGTCCAGCGCGCGCAACCGTCGCGCCTGGAAGGCGTAGCGCGCGGCGCGGCCGACATCGCGCTGGAATTGCGCATTGACGATACCGCCGACCGCCGACCCGAAGATCGGCACGACCATACCCATCCGCCGGCGCACCGAAGCCAGAGCGATGGCGCGCGACACGCGTTCGACCACCTGGTCCACCAGCGGCTCTATGCCCTGCGTGGCAATCGGTTCGAGCGAACCGTCGGCAGCAATGTCGGCGTCGAGAGCATCGAGCCGCGAAATCTTTTCGGCATGATCGTCGAGCGCAGCGATTTCGAGGATCTGCAGCCGGAACAACCGCTCGCGCTCGCCTGCGCCGTCGAAGCCGTAGGCGCGCCCGGCATCGCGAATATGGCGCAGCGCCAGGGCGATGGTGGCCGGAATGTCCGCGCTTGCCGTGATCGCCCCGGCGAGCCCGGCGGCCGCGCCGGAGGAGGCGTTGAGCGTGCGCGCCGTGCGCGCAATCGCCTTGGCCGCTCGCTGCGACGCGCCGAGATCGGCGGGGTCGTGATCGGGTTGTTTCAGAGGTGCCATGTCGACTGCCTTGTCGATCCCCTTGAGCACGTTCTCGATCAGGGATTTGGGGATGGCCGAGGCGATCGCACTGCCGAGCGGATTGGTCAGCCGCTCGATCCCGCGCCCGAGGAAAGAAGGTTTCATGGCGCGATAGGCTTGTTGATCGGCTTCGAGCTGGGCGGGGGTCATCATTGTCTCCACGGAAAAGCGAGGCAGGGTGCAGCGCTGATCGATCAACCCGCCATGGCGGGCCGATGTTCCAGGCTTACCCTTTGTGCGCGAGCAATTCGCGTGCCCGTTCGCAATCCTTTTCCATCTGCGCCATCAGCGCTTCTAGACTGTCGAACTTCGCCTCCGGGCGCAGGAAGTGGTGGAAGGAAACTTCGATCTCCTGCCCGTAGAGGTCGCCGGAAAAGTCGAAGAAATAGGGTTCGAGCAGCTCCTTGGGAGGCTCGAACTGCGGCCGGATGCCGATGTTCGCCGCGCCCGTGAGTTCCTGACCGGTGGCAAGAATGCGCCCCGTCACGGCATAGATGCCGTAGCGCGGGCGCAAATAGCTCTCGATATGCAGGTTCGCGGTCGGATAGCCGATTTCGCGGCCGCGCTTGTCGCCGTGCTCGACCACGCCCCGAATGGCGAAGGGGCGCGACAGCAGTTCGGTCGCGGTGGCGCAATCGCCGTCGCGCAAGGCCTCGCGGATGCGGCTGGAGGAGATGACGCCCCCGTTACCCAAACCCGCATCTTCGACCGGCTCGACGACACGGCTCTCGAGACCGCGCTCGCCGCCGAAGCTCTTAAGCAGATCGACATTGCCCTTGGCGCCCTGGCCGAAGGTGAAATCGCCGCCCGTCACCACGCCATGCGCACCGAGGCGGTCGATCAGGATCTCGGTGATGAAGTCTTCCGCGCTGGTGCTGGCGAGCTCCTTGTCGAAATGGAACACCAGCATCGCGGTTGCCCCGGCGGCGATATAGAGCTCCTGCCGCTGCTCCAGCGTTGTCAGGCGGAAGGGCGGTGTATCGGGGCGGAAGAAGCGCACCGGGTGCGGATCGAAAGTCGCGATGATGCTCGGGCGGCCTTCTGCATGCGCCCAGTCGATGGCTTCGCCAGCCACCGCCTGGTGGCCGCGATGGAAGCCGTCGAAATTGCCCAGCGCGATAATGGCACCGCGCAAGGATTCAGGGACGGGGTTTCGATGGTCGAGCCAGCGCATCAGGAATTGGTAGCTGGCTGCGCGACATCCGCAAGCGGCTTCATCCCTTCGCGCAGCACGCGGATGGCATTGCCGCCCATCACGGCGCGGATTTCACGCTCGCTGAAGCCTGCATCCATCAGCGCCTGCGTGACCTGCACCAGCTTGGACGTGTCGAACCGCACCTCGACCGCGCCGTCGTAATCGCTGCCGAGCGCGACATGCTCGATCCCGACCAGGTCGCGGATATGGTTCATCGCCGCGGCAATGGCCTTGGGCGAGGTGTCGCAGACCGCGCCTTCCCAATAGCCGACGCCTATGATTCCGCCGGTCGCGGCGAGGCCACGGATTTCCGCGTCGGTGAGGTTGCGATTGACCTTGCAGGTCGCCTGCACGCCGCCATGGCTGGAGACGACCGGCCGCCGCGCCATCGCCAGCACTTCGGCGACACCGGTGTGGCTGAGATGCGCGATGTCGACGATCATGCCCATCTCTTCCATCCGCCGCACGATATTGCGGCCGAAGGGGGTCAGCCCGCCTTTCTCGATCCCGTGCATCGATCCGGCGAGTTCGTTGTCGAAGAAATGGGTCAGCCCGGCCATCCGCACCCCGGCATCGTATATCCGCTCGAGGTTGGCGGCATCGCCTTCCAGGTTGTGCAGGCCCTCGACGCTGAGCAGCGCGCCGACGAATTGCGGCCCCTTTATGCGGCGGTGACCGAATACGCCGTCGAGATCGTTGGGCGTTTCGATCGGGATAATCATGCCGTTCGACTCGCGAGCCGCGCGTTCCAGCTTTTCCGCATGATAGAGCGTCCGTTCCAGCAGCGAGGACCAGGTCCGCACCGGCTGCAACTGGCCCACTGCCAGCAGCGTAATGTTGTCGCCATCGGCGCTATTGCTGTCGTAATTCTGGTCGGTCGGTGTCTTGGTTACGCTGGAGAACACCTGCACCGCGACATTGCCCGCTTCTAGCCGGGGCAGGTCGACATGGCCGCGATCGGCGGCATAGACCATCGAGCGCTTCCACAGCAGCGTATCGGCGTGCAGGTCGACGATATCGAGCGTGGCGTGGAGCGCTTTCGCATCCTCGCTGACTTCGGGCAGCGGTTTCCCGTCGATCCGGTTCATGTCCCGCTCGGCAAAGCCGGGGGCGAAGGCGAAGAAGGCACTGGCGGCGATCGCGAGCACCAGCAGCGGGATCCAGTAGCGCTTTTTCATCGCTCTGCTCTCAGAAAGGTGACGAAAGAGAAGGCAGGTCGACCATCTTCGGCCTCGTATTCGTCACGCGCGATCTCGCGCCAGTCGGGGCCGGGCGCGTCCATGAAGGTGTCGCCTTCGTATTTCGCGTGAATCTGGGTCAGCTCGATGCGTTCGGCTTCCTGCTCGAACAGCGCATAAACCTCCGCGCCGCCGATGATGGCGACCGGCTCCTCGCCCGCCAGTTGCAGCGCTTCGGCGCGCGAATGCGCCACTTCTGCGCCGTCCGCCCCCCAGTCCTCGTCGCGCGTCAGCACGATATGGCGGCGACCGGGCAGCGGGTCGGGAAAGCTCTCGAAGGTCTTGCGGCCCATGATCAGGACATGGCCGGTGGTCAGCCGCTTGAAGCGCTTGAGGTCGGTCGGCAAGTGCCAGGGCATGCCGCCGTCCTTGCCGATCGTGCCATTGGCGGCGCGGGCATAGATCATGAAAGGCTGGGACAGGTCGCTCAATGCGTCAGTCCCAGACCAGCTTGGTCGCATGCCCCATCTTGCGGCCCTTCCGTGCCTTGGTCTTGCCGTAGAGGTGCAGGTGCGTCGCCGGATCGTCGAGCCAGTGCGCGGCCTCGTTGGCATCTTTGCCGACGATATTGGTCATCACCACGCCCGGCGCGACGGTGCGGGAGTCGCCCAGCGGCAGGCCGCAGACCGCTCGGATGTGGTTTTCGAACTGGCTCGTGGCGGCGCCTTCGATGGTCCAGTGGCCTGAATTATGCACTCGCGGGGCCATTTCGTTGAAGACAGGGCCTTGCTTGGTGGCGAAGAATTCGAGTGTCAGCACACCGACATAATTGAGCGCTTCGGCAACCTGTTTCGCCAGCTCGCGCGCCTCGGCGACCTCGCCCTCGATCAGATCGCCTGGGGGCAGCGTGGAGGTCGCCAGCATCCCGCCTTCGTGGACATTGACGGTGCTGTCCCAGAACGCCACCTCGCGCGCTGCGGTGCGAGCGAGGATGACGGAGAATTCTGCCTCGAACCGGACGAAGCCTTCGTAAATGCACGGCACATCGGGCAGCGACACGCCCTCTGCGTCGCGCTCGGACGTGATGCGCCATTGGCCCTTGCCGTCATAGCCGTCGCGGCGAGTCTTGAGGATGCCCGGCGTACCGATCCGCTCGACCGCCTGCATCAGCTCGGCGCGCGAATCGACCGTGGCATAGGGCGCAGGCCGGCCGCCCAGCCCTTCGACGAAGCGTTTCTCGTTCAGGCGGTCCTGCGCGGTTTCCAGAGCGCGCGGATGCGGGGCAAGGCGGTCTTCGATGGGTGCCAGCGGGCCGACCGGGACATTCTCGAATTCCCACGTGACGATATCGCACTTCTGCGCGAAGGCCGCCATCGCTTGGGCATCGTCCCACTTGTTGGTGAAGACGTCGTGGCAGACATCGCCGACCACGTGCTCGCTCTCGGGCGTGTAGGCGATGCAGCGATAGCCCATCTGCGCAGCGGCGATCGCCATCATCCGGCCGAGTTGGCCGCCGCCCAATATCCCGATTGTCCCCCCCGGCTTGATCATGGCTATTCCGGCTTCTCTGCGACAGCCTCGCTGCGTGCGGCGCGCCACGCCTTCAAGCGCACGGCCAGCGCGTCGTCCGATGTAGCGAGGATACTCGCAGCCAGCAGCCCCGCATTGGTCGCGCCCGCCTCGCCGATGGCGAGCGTGCCGGTCGGAACCCCGGCAGGCATCTGCACGATCGAGAGCAGGCTATCCATGCCCGACAGCGCCTTGGATTGCACCGGTATGCCCAGCACCGGCAGATGCGTCATCGCTGCGACCATCCCCGGCAGATGCGCCGCGCCGCCCGCGCCGGCGATGATGACCTTGAAGCCTTCCGCCTCGGCCCCTCTGGCAAAATCCGCCATCCGGTCGGGCGTGCGGTGCGCGGATACGATCCGCGCGTCGTAAGCCACTTCCAGCTCGTCGAGCACCTCGGCGGCGCATTGCATCGTCGGCCAGTCGGACTGGCTGCCCATGATGATAGCGACTTTAGCTCCGCCCATGCCTCAGCTGTCCTTCAGGTAATAGCGCTCGCCCGGCTGCATCCGGTCGTCGAATTGGTAGATGATCGGCTGGCCGGTGGGAATCTCGAGCCCGGTGATATCCTCATCCGAGATGCCGGACAGGTGCTTCACCAGCGCGCGCAAGCTGTTGCCATGGGCGGAAATGATCACCGTTTCACCGCTCGCCAGCACCGGCAGGATCTCGCTTTCCCAATAAGGCAGCACCCGCTCGATGGTGAGCTTGAGGCTTTCCGTGGTCGGCACGTCGATCCCGTCATAGCGCGGATCGGCGCCGGGATCGTATTGATGTCCGGGCTCCATGTCGGGCGGCGGCACGTCGAAGCTGCGGCGCCAGATATGCACCTGCTCGTCACCGTGCTTGTCGCGCATTTCCTGCTTGTCGAGCCCGGTCAGCCCGCCATAATGCCGCTCGTTGAGCCGCCAGTCCTTGGTTTCCGGGATCCACAGCCGGTCCGCTTCTTCCAGCGCCAGATGCAACGTTTTGATCGCGCGGGTCTGGAAGCTGGTGAAAGCGACCGTGGGCAGCACGCCCTTCTCCTTCAAAAGCGTGCCTGCCGCCTTGGCTTCCTCGACGCCCTTCTCGGTCAGGTCGACATCCCACCAGCCGGTGAAACGGTTTTCGAGGTTCCACTGGCTCTGGCCGTGGCGAACGAGGATGAGAGTAGGCATTTTTGCTCCGCTATCCCGGGCCTTGGCCCCGTGAACAAGAGCAAGACGCGTTAGCCCGCGTCTTTGTGCTTGGAAAGCCCACTTTCGTCCGATTCGCTGGAGTTTGCGTTCAATTCCTTCGCCTGCGCCTTTCGCTTGCGCAGGTTCTCGCGCAATTTGGCCGCCAACCGCTCTTCGCGCGACATATCCTTGCTGCGATCTTCACCCATGCGAAATCCCTTGGCGATAATGCTGCGAATGCTCAAGCGCTGCTTGACATTGCAGGCGCGCACGCCAATAGGCCGCGCCCTGTTCCGGTACGCTGCTGTAGCTCAGTGGTAGAGCGCGTCATTGGTAATGACGAGGCCGAGAGTTCAATTCTCTCCAGCAGCACCATTATTTTTCGCGCTACCGCTTCGCTGCTTGAGCGCGTTGTTTTCGGCTTCAAGCGCCAGCGTTCGCATCCGCTCTCTGCACTTTCCTCGTTCACGCACCCTTGGGGCGCATCGCTGCGGGCGCGCAGTCGCGCTTGCGAACTCTTCGAGTTAGAGCCTGAGGCTATCCAGCGCCAGCTCTTGACCGAAACCGGCTTGAAAAGACCACTGTCTTACCCCATCCACACACCATGGACGACAGGGAAGCAGCGGTCGCGCCTGAAGCGCGCGACCCATCACCGATACTTCAGGACGAGGCGCCTGCGCCGGTCGACACGTTCGAAGATGCCGACGGCACGCTGACCCGGCTCCATCCCAACCACAAGAAGGCGATGCGCGTGGAAGCGGGCATCACCGCGCTGGTGGCCTGCGTGGGCGCGCTGGTGGCCGATGTGATCCTCCCGGTCTGGCAAGGGGCGATCTTCGCACCGGTGCTGCTGTTCGCGATCCTGCTTGTCTGGCGCATGCCGCACCGTCGATTCAGCGCGCGCGGCTATGCCATGAGCGACGATCGCCTGCGCGTCGTGCGCGGCATCCTGTTTCGCTCCGACACCGTCGTTCCGTTCGGGCGGGTCCAGCATATCGACGTCGATCGTGGGCCGCTCGAGCGCTATTTCGACCTGGCGACGCTGACCCTGCATACGGCGGGTTCGCATAACGCCTCGGTCAACCTCCCGGGCCTGCAGCATGAACGCGCGCTGGCCATGCGCGAAGAAATCCGCGCCCACATCAAGCGCGAGGCGCTGTGACCGGCGCCGCCATCCAAGCCGAAGCCAAGGTTGCTGCCGAGGGCGAGCCGCAACGCACCGATGTCCTGACATTCGTAGTCAAGGCTATCACCGTCCTCCCGCAACTGCTTATCCCGCTCGGCTTCGTCTCCTTCAGCATGTTCGACGACGGGCTGCCCAGCGAAGTGCTGTATATTGCGCTGCTGCTGGTCGCGACGCTGGCGCTTATCCTTCTTTCGGCGTTCCTCAGCTGGAGCCGTTTTACCTATCGCATCGGCGAGAGCGATATCCGCGTGGAAAGCGGCATATTGTCGCGGGCGGCGCGTTCCGTCCCCTACGAGCGCATCCAGGATGTCAGCCTCGAGCAGAAACTGATCCCGCGCCTGCTCGGGCTGGTCGAGGTCAAGTTCGAAACCGGCGCAGGTGGCAAGGACGAATTGTCGTTGGCCTATCTGGCCGAGGAGGAAGGCGAGAAGCTGCGCGAACTCGTCCGCGAAATGCGCGACGAGGCCAGTGGAGAGGCCGTTGACGCCGCTGCTGAGGGCACCGAGCTCGAGAGAGCGGAAGCTGCCGCGACCCTGTTCGCGATGGGGCCGAGGCGACTCTTCACCTTTGGCCTGTTCGAATTTTCGCTCGCTGTCTTCGCGGTACTGGGCGGCCTTGCGCAATATGCCGAAACCCTGATCGGTTTCGAACTGTGGGATCCCGACCTGTGGCGCGGCTGGCTGGCCGGGTCGGGCGAATGGATCGGCGCGCTCGGGCCCATGGCGCAGGTCGTCGGCGCGGTCGCCGGGGTTGCTACGCTGGTCGTGATCGGCTCGGCGACGGGGCTGGTCCGCACCTTCCTGCGCGACTGGGATTTCCGCCTCGAGCGCACGCCCAAGGGTTTTCGCCGCCGCCGCGGCTTGCTGACCAAGACCGATGTCGTCATGCCCGCACACAGGGTGCAGGCCTTGCGCATCGGCACCGGTCTGATCCGCAAACGCTTCGGCTGGAACGGTTTGAAGTTCGTCAGCCTGGCGCAGGATTCTGGCGCAGCCAGCCACGACGTCGCACCTTTCGCACAGGAAGAGGAGCTGGCCCCAATCATCCGCGCCGCCGGGTTCGAACCGGTGGCCGACGGCCTCGATTGGCAGCGCCGCAGCACGGCCTTTCGCAACATCAGCATGGTCATCAATGCTGCCGTGCTTGGCCTTATCGGCGTGGTGGTGTTGTCGCTTAACGCGTTCGGTGCCGGCGGAAACATTGATTTCGCGCAGTTGCTCGCCTTCATTCCCTTCGCAGTCGGCGGTTTCCTCGTGCTGCGCGAATATTACCTCTGGCGGTTCGCGCGCAACGCCATCGACACCCGCCAGGTCTATCGCCGCACTGGCTGGCTCGCGCCGTCGGCCGCGATTGCCAATCGCGTGAAGCTGCAATCGGTCGAGATCAAGCAGGGGCCTATCGCGCGGTGGAAAGGCTATGCCGACCTCCATCTTGGCCTGGCCGGTGGGACCTTCGCCATCGAAGGCGTGCCGCTCGACCGCGCGCGCAGTCTGCGCCGCGCCATCCTCGACAGCATCGCCGAAACCGATTTTTCCGAGATCAATCGCTAGCGCGCGCCAGCCGCTGCGTCAGGCGCGCAAGTCCGCCCAGTCGGGGTTGTCCTCGAACTTCCTGGCGACATAGGAACATTGCGGTTCGATCAAGAAGCCTTGCCGGCGCGCATCGGCCACCAGCCGCTCTACCAGTTCGCCCGCAATGCCGCGTCCGCCGATTGCCTCGGGCACGACCGTATGCGTGGCGACATGCACGTCTTCGCCGCGCTCACCGGTGCGCTGCTCCCATTCGAGCATGCCGGTATGCGTTTCGCCGTCGACATGGGCGACATATTTGCCGCCCTGACCCTGCACGTGGTGGGTGATCGTGACGTCCGGTTTCTCTTCGCTCATCGCAAGGCTCCTTCTTGCGCTCAACGCCTGTATCGCTAGGGGCGTTCCGATGCGTTTCCTGTCCGACAATGCCGCTACCGTCCACCCCCGCGTGTGGGAGGCGCTGCGTTTGGCAGACGGTGTCGACACGCCATATGACGGAGATCACTACTCGCAACGGCTCGACGAGGCTTTCGGGGAGCTGTTCGGGCGCGAGGTGGCGGTGCTGTGGGTGGCGACCGGCACGGCGGCCAATTGTCTGGCGCTTAGCGCAATGGTGCCCCCGCATGGCGGGGTAGTGTGCCACGAAGAGGCGCATATCGAAATGGACGAAGGCGGCGCGCCAGGATTCTACCTGCATGGCGCGAAGCTGATGCTGGCACAAGGCGAGGGCGCGAAACTGACGCCGGACGCCATCCGCGCGGTAATCGATCCGATCCGCGACGACGTGCACCAGGTCCAGCCGCATGCGATCTCGGTAACGCAGGCGAGCGAATATGGCCGCGCCTATCGGCCTGAAGAACTCAACGCCATCGGTGCGTTCGCGCAGGAGCGCGGGCTGGGGCTGCATGTCGATGGTGCGCGGTTCGGCAATGCGGTGGCGTTCCTCGGCTGCTCGCCCGCCGAAGCGGTCGGCCCGGCACAGGCCCTGAGCTTCGGTTGCGTCAAGAACGGGGCGATGAATGCAGAAGCGATCGTGTTCTTCGATCCCGCGCTGGCCGACAGCGTGCGCTATCGTCGCAAGCGGGCGGGACACTTGCAGAGCAAGGGCCGCTTCCTCGCCGCGCAATTGCTGGCGATGCTGGAAGGCGATTTGTGGCTGGAGAATGCGCGCGCCGCCAATGCCGCCGCGCAGGCTATCGTCGCGGAAGCGAGCGAGCGCCTGCTGCATCCGGTCGAGGCGAACGAGGTCTTCATGCGCCTGACCCCGCCCGAGCGCGAGGCGCTGCGCGAGCAAGGCTATCATTTCTACGACTGGGGCGAGAATGCCGCGCGCTTGGTCGCTTCGTGGGACAGCGATCAGGAGGCCGCGCGGGCGCTGGGCCAGGCTATCGCCAGCTTGTGAGCGCGACCGAAACCACCATGCTGAGCTGGCGGGTCATCCTGCCGTTCCTGCTGACCGGCACGATCTGGGGCTCGACCTGGTTCGTGATCACGGGGCAGATCGACGGTGTGCCCGCAGCCTGGTCGGTGTTCTATCGCTTCGCACTGGCGACCCCGGCGCTGTTCCTCGTCGCCGCGCTGATGAAGCGGCGGCTGCGGCTGAGCGGGCCCGAGCACCGGCTGGCGATGCTGGTCGGCCTGTTCCAGTTCAGCGGCAATTTCCTGTTCGTCTACCATGCCGAGCTTTACGTCACCTCCGGCATCGTCGCGATGATGTTCGGCCTGCTGATGGTGCCCAATGCGCTGCTGGCGCGCTTCGTCCTCGGCGAGCGGACGCAGGGCGGGTTCTGGATCGGCAGCGCCGTGGCGATCGTCGGCGTGTCGCTGCTGCTGGTGCATGAATGGCGCGCCAATCCCGACGCGGGGGTGATCGGCGGTAATGTCGGTCTGGGGATCGTGTTGGCGATGCTCGGCATTCTCGCGGCGTCGGTCGCCAACGTCATCCAGGCCAATCCGACCGGGCGCGGTGTGCCGATGGTGAGCCTGCTGGCATGGGCCATGCTTTACGGCACGATTTTCGACCTGGGTTTTGCCTTTGTGACCGCCGGGCCGCCGCCATTCCCGACGGGGACCAATTACTGGGCAGGCATCGTCTATCTCGCGCTGATCGGCTCGGTCATCACTTTCCCGCTGCATTACAATCTCGTGCGCGAGATCGGGGCGGGGCGGACGGCCTACAATTCGATCCTGACGATTTCGGTCGCGATGCTGATTTCGACGCTGTTCGAGGATTATGCGTGGACCCCGCTGACGATCGGCGGGATGGCGCTGGCGGTGGTGGGTATGGTGCTGGCGCTGCGCGCACGGCGGCAGAAGAGCGTGCAGGTTCAGCAATCCGCGCAAATGCGGCATCCTGCCGACTAGAGCAGGCTCCTGAGGCCTTCCTTGTAAGTCGGATAGCGCGGCTCCCAGCCGAGCACCCGCTTTGCCTTGCCGTTCGCGACCCGGCGGTTTTCCGCGTAGAAGCCGCGCGCCATCTCCGAGAGATTGGCCTCTTCCAGCGTCTCGAGCGGAGGCGGGTCGATGCCCAGCAATTGGCAGGCATGTTCCGTCACTGCATTGCCGCTTTCAGGCAGGTCGTCCCCGAGATTGTAGGCTCCGGCAGGGGCATTCCTGTCCAGTGCGGCCACAACTCCGCTAACGATATCGTCGACATGCACGCGGCTGAAAACCTGCCCCGGCATGTCGATCCGCCGCGCTCTGCCTGCGTTCACCCGGTCAAGCGCACTGCGGCCCGGCCCGTAAATTCCCGGCAGGCGAAAGACACGCGCACCCTTGCCCATCCACGCTGCGTCGGCTTCGGCGCGTGCATTCCGGCGTCCTTGGCCGGTCTCGGCGATCGTCGGCGTGTTTTCATCAACCCACGCGCCCTGCGCGTCGCCATAGACCCCGGTGGATGACAGATAGCCCAGCCAGCCGTGCGATAGCGCATCGCCATAGCTTTCGAAGACCGGGTCCGTTTCGCTCTCCCGGTCCGGCGGGACGGAGGTCAGCACATGGCTCGACCTGGCGAGGGCGTCGCGCACGGCATCGCGGCCGTCGAAATCCATCGTGCCGTCGCTGCCGGTCGAAACGACGGCCCACCCCTCACTCTCCAGCGCAGCGGCGATGCGTTTCGCCGTATAGCCCAGCCCGAAGATGAACATTTGCTTCATGTCTACGTTCTACCCCCTATCTCCCTCTTCGAAAGCCCCCGCAGACAGTGTAGGTTCCTGACCCATGGATATTGCCCGCAACCCCGAGATGGCCGACGCCGCCCCCACGCCGCACGAGCCGCCCGTCATCCGCCGAGAAGATTATACGCCTTTCCCGTGGATCCTGCCGGAGGTGCGGCTGCGGTTCGATCTCGGGCTTGAAGCGACGCGGGTGGTCTCGACGCTCACGGTGGCGCGCAATGCCAAAGCCGATCCTTCATCGACGATCCGCCTGAACGGCGACGGGCTGCAACTGGTCTCGGTCAGCATCGATGGCGAGCCGGTGAACACCTGGTCGATGGATGGCGACGACTTGATCCTCCCGCTGAGCGGCGACGCGCACGAGGTCGAGATCGCGACCGAGATCGATCCCGGCGCCAACAGCCAGCTGATGGGGCTCTATGCCTCGAACGGCATGCTGTGCACACAGTGCGAGGCCGAGGGCTTCCGCCGCATCACCTTCTTCCCCGACCGGCCCGACGTGTTGTCGACCTATTCGGTGCGGATGGAAGGCGAGAAAGCGCAATTTCCGATCCTGCTGTGCAACGGCAACAAGGTTGAGGAAGGCGAACTCGAAGACGGCCGCCATTTCGCCGAATGGCACGATCCCTGGCCCAAGCCGAGCTACCTCTTCGCGCTGGTGGCGGGTGACTTGGTCGCCAACAGCTCGACCTTCACGACGATGAGTGGCCGCGACGTCGAACTGAACGTCTGGGTTCGCGATGGCGATCTGCCGCGCACCGATCACGCGATGGAATCGCTCAAGAAGTCCATGCAGTGGGACGAGGAGACCTTCGACCGCGAATACGATCTCGACCTCTACAACATCGTCGCGGTCAGCGATTTCAACATGGGGGCCATGGAGAACAAGGGCCTCAACGTCTTCAACACCAAATACGTGCTGGCCGACCCGGACACCGCGACCGACGCCGATTTCGATGCCATCGAAGGGGTGATCGCGCATGAATATTTCCACAACTGGTCGGGCAACCGTGTGACCTGCCGCGACTGGTTCCAGCTCAGTCTCAAGGAAGGCTTCACCGTGCTGCGCGACCAGCTGTTCAGCCAGGATATGCAGGGCGAAGCGGTCAAGCGCATCGAAGACGTCCGCATCCTGCGCTCGGCGCAGTTCCCGGAGGATTCCGGGCCGCTGGCGCATCCGATCCGGCCCGATTCCTATCGCGAAATCAGCAATTTCTACACCGCGACGGTCTATAACAAGGGCGCCGAAGTCATCCGCATGATGCGCTCGATGGCGGGACCGGAGGCATTCCGCGCAGGCACCGATCTCTATTTCGACCGGCACGACGGCGAAGCGGCGACCTGCGAGGATTTCGTGCGTGCCATCGAAGACGGCGCAGGGCTGGATCTCGAGCAGTTCCGCCTGTGGTACAGTCAGGCCGGGACTCCCAAGGTCGAAGTCGCCATGCGTTACGAAGGCGAGACCGCCACGCTGAGCCTCAAACAGACCGTGCCGCCGACGCCCGGCCAGCCGGCCAAGCACCCGATGCCGATCCCGCTCAGGATCGCGCTGTTCGACCGTGAGAGCGGCGAACATGGCGGCGAACAGCTGATCGTTCTCGATACCGCGGAAAAGGAACTCGCCTTCGAAGGTTTCGCCCAAGCGCCGGTGCTGTCGATCAACCGCGGCTTCACTGCTCCGGTGGCGATCGAACGCACGGCACCGCGCGAAGACCTCGTCTTCCTCGCTGCAAGGGACGACGACAGCTTTGCGCGCTACGAAGCGATGCAGGAGCTGGTCGTCGGTCATCTCGTCGCCGCACTTGGGGGTGGGCTTTCCGATGAAGAGCGCGAGGTGGGCCAAGCCGCGATTGCAGAGGCCTTCGGTGCGATCCTTACCGACGACACGCTCGACGATTCGATGCGCGGCGAGCTTATGATGCTGCCCAGCCAGACCTATCTGATGGAGCAGATGCTGGTCGCCGATCCCGGGCGCATCCACGCAGAGCGTGAAGCGCTGAAGGCATGGCTGGGGCAGCATTTCCACAGCACGCTGGAAACGCTGCACGACCGCGTGTCGGCCGTACCCTACAGCCTCGATGGCCCGGCACGCGGTGCGCGCAAGGTCAAGACACAGGCGCTGGTCTATCTCGCCGCAGGCGACCCGGAGAGCGCCGCCGAACGCGCGTGGGAGCAGTTCGACGGTGCGGACAACATGACCGACCGCCAAGGCGCGCTGATGGTGCTCGCCGGGCTCGAAGGCGCGCTGCGCACCAATGCGCTGCTGGACTTCTACAACCGCTACAAGGGCAATGATCTCGTCATCGACAAGTGGTTCACGCTGCAGGCCTGGTCGACCCATCCGCAGGCGATCGAACATGTGAAGGCGCTGGCGAAGCATCCTGACTTCACTTTGCGCAACCCCAATCGTGTACGCTCGCTCTACATGGCGTTTGCGGGCAACCCCCATGCTTTCCACCAGGCCGATGGCGAAGGCTATCGCATGCTTGCCGACCTGATCCTCTCGCTCGATCCGATCAATCCGCAGACGGCGGCGCGGTTCGTGCCGGCGCTCGGGCGCTGGCGGAGGATCGAACCGCATCGCGCGGCGCTTATGAGGGCCGAGCTCGAACGTATTGCCGCGGCGGAAAACCTTTCGCGCGATACCTATGAGCAGGTCACCCGGTCGCTGGGCTGAAACGATGGCGCAATTGCTGAGGTCCGAATTGCTGGACGGCATACCGCACGGCTTCTCGACCTGCGATGCCGAGGGCGTTCCCGAGCTCATTCCCGGCGCGCGGTCGGTGAGGCTGAAGCAGGTGCATTCTGCCAGGGTCGTACACGTCAAGGAAGGCGACAGCTGGCCGCACGACGCACGGCTCGAGGCCGATGCGATGGTGACGCGCGCGCCTGAATGCGTCCTCGCCATCGTGACCGCGGATTGCGCGCCGGTGCTGCTGGCCGATCGCGTGGTCGGCGTCGTCGGAGCCGCGCATGCCGGATGGCGCGGCGCGCACGGCGGCGTTCTCGCCAACACAGTCGCGGCCATGGTCGAACTCGGCGCAGAGCGCGGCCGGATCGCTGCCGCCATCGGCCCGACCATCGCACAAGCCTCCTACGAGGTCGACGAGGCATTCCGTACCCGGTTCGAGGAAGAAGATGCGGCATTTTTCATGTCGGGCAGACCTGGTCATTATCAGTTCGACTTGCCCGCCTATGTCGGCGCGTCGCTGAAGCGTGCGGGCGTCGGCAGGATCGATGACCTTGCGCAAGACACTTACACGCAGCCCGATCGCTTCCATTCGTTCCGCCGCGCGACCCATGACGGCTCGCCGACGGAGGGTCGGCAATTTTCGCTTATCGGCCTGCCCGCCGGTGTTGCATGATTCTCCATTGATCGTGCCCTAAAGGCCATTGGCAAGGCGGGGTTATCGGGCTATTGGCGCGCCCAAACAGGTGCTGCGCACGGATTTCGCGCGCGCTGCAGGGGCCAGACATGGGTATCCGCGGCACACGGTCGCCTGTTGAGACATCGAGGTTGGCATCGCCATGTCGGCGGCGTCGCAAACAAGGCAGGACTGATGGCTGATACTTCGGGCACCGCAACGGCGGATGTCATCAAGGACCCCAAGCAAGAGGACGGCGTTCGTCGCCGCGACTTCATCAACATCGCCGCGGTCAGCGCCGCCGGTGTCGGCACTATCGGGATCGTCTATCCCCTGGTGAGCCAGATGGCACCCTCGGCTGACGTACTCGCCGATTCCACCACCGATGTCGACGTTTCGGCCATCGAGCCGGGGCAGTCGATCAAGGCCATTTTCCGCAAGCAGCCGCTGTTCGTGAAGCGGCTGACCCCGGCGGAAATCGCCGAAGCCAACGCCACGCCGCTGAGCGACCTGCGCGATGCGGAATCGCTGGCCGACCGCACCCGGCCCGGCCACGAGGATATCCTCGTCACCATGGGTGTCTGCACGCACCTTGGCTGCGTGCCGCTCGGCGCTGCCGAGGGAGAGAACAAGGGCGAGTACGACGGTTATTTCTGCCCTTGTCACGGCTCGCACTACGATGTGGCCGGTCGCATCCGGAAGGGTCCGGCGCCGACCAACCTCGAAGTTCCCGAGTATGAGTTTATTTCCGACACCGTGATCGCGGTCGGCTAACGGACACGAGAGACAGACCTATGAGTTTCCCCTGGGCCAAGGAATACAAGCCAGCCAACGGTTTCACGCAGTGGCTGGACGAGAAGCTGCCGGTGCCGCGCCTTGTCTACAATGCGGTGGGTGCGGGCTATCCGGTGCCGCGCAACCTCTCCTATTTCTGGAACTTCGGTGTGCTGGCCGGCTTCTGCCTCGTCATGCAGATCGTCACCGGTGTCGTGCTGGCGATGCACTATGCCGCCAATGCCGAAGTGGCCTTCGCGACGACCGAGCACATCATGCGCAACGTCAACTGGGGCTGGGCGCTGCGTTACGCGCACGCCAACGGGGCGAGCTTCTTCTTCCTCGTGCTCTACATCCACATCTTCCGCGGGCTGTTCTACAGCTCCTACAAGGCGCCGCGCGAAATGATTTGGCTGCTCGGCGTGGTCATCTTCCTGCTGGTCATGGCCACCGCCTTCATGGGCTACGTCCTGCCATGGGGCCAGATGAGCTTCTGGGGTGCCAAGGTGATTACCGGCCTGTTCGGGGCCATCCCGCTGATCGGCGAGCCGATCCAGGTCTGGCTGGTCGGCGGTTTTGCGCCGGACAACGCCGCGCTCAACCGCTTCTTCTCGCTGCACTTCCTGCTGCCGTTCGTGACGCTGGGTGTGGTGATCCTGCATATCTGGGCCCTGCACATCCCCGGTTCGTCGAACCCGACCGGCATTGAAGTGAAGCAGGAAAGCGACACCATCCCCTTCCACCCGTATTACACGGCGAAGGACGGCTTCGGCCTCGGCGTGTTCCTGATCCTGTTCAGCATCTTTGTGTTCTTCATGCCGAACATGCTGGGCCATCCGGACAATTACGTCGAAGCCAACCCGCTCTCGACTCCGGCCCTGATCGTTCCGGAATGGTATTTCTACCCGTTCTACGCGATCCTGCGCGCCTTCACCTTCGACTTCATCCTGCCGGCCAAGCTGTGGGGCGTGCTGGCCATGTTCAGCTCGATCCTGCTGTGGTTCCTGCTGCCGTGGCTCGACCGCTCGCCGGTCCGTAGTGGCCACTATCGCCCGACTTTCCGCAAGTTCTTCTGGTTCGGTCTGATCCCGTGCATGGCGGTGCTGTTCGTGTGCGGCGGCGCCCCGGCGGAAGAGCCGTGGGTGATGCTGAGCCAGCTCGCGACGGCGTATTACTTCATTCACTTCCTGGTGATCATCCCGATCATCTCGTCGATCGAGAAGCCCGAGCCGCTGCCCTATTCGATTACCGAGGCGGTGCTTGGCTCCGACAAGAAGGCCGTCCTCGGCGAGAACCCCGCCCCGGCTGAGTAAGAATCTAGGAAAGACGAAAACATGATCCGCCTATTTTCCATCGCTGCCGGGCTGGTGTTCACCCTCGTGGTCATGATCGCCTTCGGCGTCGGCGCCTACACCGCCGCGACCGAAGAGGTCGTCAAGGGACCGGAGAAATACTTCCATCTTGAGAACAAGACGCCCGCCGGCGGCTGGTCGTTCGACGGCCCGCTCGGTCGCTGGGATGTCGCCCAGCTGCAACGCGGCCTGAAGGTCTATGACGAAGTCTGTTCGGCCTGCCACGGGCTTAAGTTCGTCGCCTTCCGCAACCTCGCCGAAATCGGTTTCGACGAAGGCCAGGTGAAGAATTACGCTGCCGCCAAACAGGTGCCGGGCATTGATCCGAACACCGGCGAAGCCACTACCCGTGCCGGCCTGCCGACCGATTACTTCCCGGATCCCTATCCGAACGATGTCGCGGCGGCTGCAGCCAACAATAACGCCATTCCGCCCGATCTTTCGCTGATAACGAAGGCGCGCAAGGACGGGAGCAATTACGTCTATTCGCTGCTATCGGGCTATGGCGATCCGCCGGCCGAGCTGGCGCAGCAGTTCCCGGACTTTAACACCCCGCCGGGGCTCTATTTCAATCGGTACTTCAAGTATCTCAATATCGCGATGCCGCCGCAGCTGACGCCGGGGCAGGTGACCTATGACGACGGGACCGAAGCCACGGTCGAACAGATGTCGGCAGACGTCGCGGCATTCCTGACCTGGACGGCGGAGCCCAAGATGCAGCAGCGCAAGCAGACCGGCTGGGCCGTGATCGGCTTCCTGCTCTTCGCCACCATCCTGGCCTATCTCGCCAAGCAGCAGATCTGGTCGGCGGTGAAACCGAAGAAGGCCAAATAGGCCGACTTTCGCGCAGCAACGCAATTGACAGCGCCCCTCCATCCCTGTGATGCGAGGGGCGCTTTGCATTCGAGGGGGCGGAAATGACGGTCGAGGAACTGAAGGCGCTGATCCGGACCGTGCCGGACTTTCCCGCGCCCGGTATCCAGTTCCGCGACATCACGACCCTGCTGGCACATGGCGAAGGCCTCGCTGCGACCATGCGGCACCTGGGCGAGGCCGCGCGTCTGGCCGGGGCGGAAGCGATCGCCGGCATGGAGGCGCGTGGTTTCATCTTCGGTGCCGGCGTGGCGGTCGAACTCGGTCTTGGTTTCCTGCCGATCCGCAAGCCGGGCAAACTGCCGGCCAGCACGATCGGTGTCGATTACGATCTCGAATACGGCACCGACCGGCTGGAGATCGATCCCGGCGCTGTCGAGGCGGGCCAGAAGGTCGTCATCGTCGACGATCTCATCGCCACCGGAGGCACGGCACTGGCGGCAGCGAAGCTGTTGCGGCAGGCGGGAGCGGAGGTCGGGCAGGCGCTTTTCGTGATCGACCTCCCGGAACTCGGCGGAGCGCAGCGCCTGCGCGACACGGGCATCACGGTCGATTCGCTGATGGCTTTTGACGGGCATTGATGGCGCGCGATTGAAAATTCGCGGAAAGATTCGCGTTTTCGCCCATTGTGCTACTGACGCGGCAGGGAGGAATCGCTTTTAGCATGGAATCGCAGGCACTGATGATCGCCACCATCGGCGTGCTGGGTATCGGCGCGCAGTGGATCGCCTGGCGCACCGGCTGGCCGGCGATCGTGCTGATGCTGCTGGCCGGCTTCATCGCCGGGCCGGTGCTGGGTGCCTTCGGATACCGGCTGCTCGATCCCGATGCGGCCTTCGGCGAACTGCTCGAACCGATGATCGGCATCGGCGTTGCACTGATCCTGTTCGAGGGCGGCCTGACGCTCAACCTGCGCGAATTGCGCCATTCGGGCGATGCGGTCTGGCGGCTGGCGACGATCGGTGTGCTGGTCGGTTGGGCCCTGGGTGCAGTCGCGGGGTTCTACGTCGCCGGACTGGTCTGGCCGGTGGCGATCCTGTTCGGCGGCATATTGATCGTGACCGGGCCGACGGTGGTGATCCCTTTGCTGCGGCAGGCCAATATCCAGCCCCGCCCGGCCTCGATCCTCAAGTGGGAAGGCATCGTCAACGACCCCACCGGCGCGCTGTGCGCCGTCATCGCCTATGAATATTTCCGCAAGGTGGCCGAAAGCCCCGGCGCATCGCTGATCGAAGTGGTGCCGCCGCTGATCATCGCCGCCGGGCTGGCGGGCCTGATCGGCTATGCCGCCGCCTGGCTCATCGCCTATCTCTTCCCGCGCGGAGCGATCCCCGAATACCTCAAGGTCCCGGTCCTGTTCGTGATGGTGATCGGTGTCTTCGTGCTCTGCAACAAGATCGAGCACGAGGCCGGTCTGGTCGCGGTGACGGTGATGGGGATCGCGCTCGCCAACATGAATGTGTCGAGCCTGCGCAGCATCCATCCCTTCAAGGAAAACATCGCCATCATCCTTGTCTCGGGCATCTTCATCCTGCTCGCCTCCAGCCTGCAGGCGGAGGACCTGCAATATTTCAACTGGCGCTTCGGCGCATTCCTGGCGGTGCTGCTCTTCGTCGTGCGCCCGGTAACGGTCCTGCTCAGCATGATCGGCAGCAACGTGCCCTGGAACGAGCGGCTCTTCGTCGCCTGGATCGCCCCGCGCGGGATCGTCCTCGTGGCCATCTCCGGCCTCTTCGCGCTGCGGCTGAGCGAACTCGGCTATGCCGACGGAAATGTCTTGATCGGCCTCAGCTTCGCGGTCGTGGTGGCGACCATCATCGCGCACGGCTTCTCCGTCAATCTGGTGGCCAAGCTGCTCAAGATCAAAGGCGAAAGCCGCCCGGGCCTGCTGATCGTCGGCAGTACGCCATGGACGATCGCGCTCGCGAAGGAAATGCGGGCGCTCAAGACACCGACCATGGTCGTCGATAACAGCTGGCAGCGCCTCAGTCCCGCCCGGCGCGAGGGCATCCCCTATTATCACGGAGAGATCCTGAACGAGGCGACCGAGCACAATCTCGACCTTGCGCCCTATCAGGTGCTGGTGGCAGCAACCGAGAACGAGGCCTACAACGCCTTGGTCTGCAACGAATTCGCCCACGAAATCGGGCGCGACAGCGTGTACCAGCTGGGCGAGTCGGCCGATGACGATCACCGCGCCTTGCCGGAAAGTCTGCGTGGCCGTGCGCTGTTCGAAAGCGGATTCGGCGTTTCGGATGTGCAGGACCTGCAGCAGCAGGGCTGGGTATTCCGCAAGACGCGTCTCACCAACGAATACAGCTATGAGGATGCGCTCGAGGACTTGCCAGAAAATGCGCACCTGCTGATGCTGTTGCGCGAAAGCGGCACGATGCGCTTTTTCACGCACATCGCCCGGCCCGAACCGCGCGCCGGCGACACCGTCATTTCATTCGCGCCGCCACAGGTGCGCGCTCCCGAAGAGTCCGCAAACCGGCCCAGGCCGGACCGGCGCGGATCGGAGGCGCAACCGGCATGACCCATCGGAGACGTCCCATGTTTCGCTTCACCCCGATCCTGTTGACCGCAGCCTTGCTCTCGGCGTGCCAGTCAGAGCCTGCGCCCGATGATGTGCCCGATCCCGACGGCGAGGAAGTCATCGGGCCGAGTCCGGAAGAGCCCGTCTCGATCATCCGTCCGGATATCGAGGAAGCGGTGCTGATCCCGCTCGAGCCGCTGAACACGACGATCAGTTTCGCCGACAGCGGAACCGACCTGACCCCGGAAGCGGTCGCCGAACTCGAAACGCTGGTCGAAAGCCGCCAGGTGACCGAAGGCGGCCCGATCACCATCGGCGGCCACAGCGATGCGGGTGGTAACGATGCCGTCAACATGCGCGTCTCGCTCCGGCGCGCCGAGGCCGTGCGCGATTGGCTGGTCGCAAGGGGCGTCGACGAAGGGCGGATTACCGTCATCGCATTCGGGGAGCAGAACCCGGTCGAACCCAATGCGCTGCCCGATGGCCAGCCCAACGAGGACGGGCGCGCCGCCAACCGCCGCGTCGAAATCCGCGTCGATGTGCCCGAAGGCATGATGGTCGAAGCGACGCCGACACCCCAGGCGACGCCGTCGGCAGCGCCGGTAGACTAGGGCTTGCCCAGCGCCGCAAATACCCGCCCGGTCCATTCCGGGCGGCAGATCAGCAGATCGGGCAGATAGGGATCGCGCCGGTTGTAGTGCAGCGGCGAACCGTCGATGCGCGAACAGAACAGGCCGTGCGCTTCCGCCACGGCTACCGGCGCGCAATTGTCCCATTCGTATTGCCCGCCCGAATGCAGGTAGATTTCCGCCTCGCCGCGCACCACCGCCATGGCCTTGGCGCCCGCCGATCCCATCGGCACCAGTTCCGCGCCTAGCAGTTCCGCGACCGCGACCGCCTCGGCGGCCGGTCGCGTCCGGCTCACCACCATGCGGGGCCGATCCGGCGCTGCGGGCAGACTCCGTGGTTCGTCCGAACGGAGCACCACGCCGCCGTCGAGGCCGGGCAGGGCCACCGCGCCGAGGCTCGCCGCGCCGTCGACCGCCAACCCGACATGGACCGCCCAGTCGCTGCGTGCTTCGCCATATTCGCGCGTGCCGTCGACGGGATCGACAATCCACACGCGCGAGCGATCGCAGCGGGCCGGGTTGTCCTTCTCTTCTTCGGAAAGCAAGGCGTCGTCAGGGCGATACGTCCGGATCGCATTGCAGATAAAGGCATTGGCCGCCTCGTCGCCTGCCTGGCCCAGCGCCTTGCCTGCGAGTTCGCCCGCAGCACGGATATCGAGCAGGATTGCGCCCGCTTGCTGCGCCAGGCGCGCGGCAAACTCTCCGTCGCTCAGCTCGGTCGATAGGTTTTCCGTCATGCCGGTCACTTGAGCGGCAGGATCGCGGCGATGATATGGTCGGCGGCTTCCTCGGGCGTCATTTCCACCGTGTTGACGCGAATCTCTGCGTTTTCGGGAGGCTCGTAGGGGCTGTCGATCCCGGTGAAGTTCTTCAGCTGGCCCGAGCGCGCTTTCTTGTACAGCCCTTTCACGTCGCGTGCTTCGGCGACCTCAAGCGGCGTATCGACGAACACTTCGATGAATTCGCCTTCGGGCAGCATCTCGCGCACCATGCGTCGTTCGGCGCGGAAAGGGCTGATGAAGGCGGTCAGCACGATCAGCCCGGCATCGGCCATCAGCTTGGCAACTTCTCCGATGCGGCGGATATTCTCGATCCGGTCGGTCTCGGTAAAGCCCAGGTCCTTGTTGAGACCGTGGCGGATATTGTCGCCGTCCAGCAGGAAGGTGTGGCGGTTCATCAGCGCCAGCTTCTTCTCGACCTCGTTGGCGATGGTCGACTTGCCCGAACCGGATAGCCCGGTGAACCACAGCACGCGCGGCTTCTGGTTCTTGAGCGCGGAATGGTCCTCACGCGTGATCGAGGTCGGCTGCCAGTGGACGTTCTGCGCCCGGCGCAGGCTGAAGTGGATCATGCCCGCGCCCACGGTGGCATTGGTGAACTTGTCGATCAGCACAAACCCGCCGAGCTGGCGGCTGGTCTCGTAGGCCTCGAACGCGATCGGCCGGTCGGTGCGCAATTCGGCAACACCGATATCATTCAGCTCAAGCGTCTTCGCCGCGAGATGCTCGAAGGTGTTGACGCAGATCTCGTATTTGGGCGGCTGGACATTGGCCGTGACGGTCTGCGTGCCGAGCTTCAGCCAGTAGCCGCGCCCTGGCTTGAGCGCCTGCTCGTCCATCCAGACGATCGTCGCTTCGAACTGGTCGGAGGCTTCGGGCGGATCGCCTGCTGCGGCAATCACGTCGCCGCGGCTGCAATCGACTTCATCTTCCAGCGTCAGCGTAACCGACTGGCCCGCCACAGCCGCGTCCAGATCGCCGTCGAAGGTGACGATCTTTTTCACCCGGCTGGTCTTCCCGCTCGGGACCACCCGCACCGGATCGCCCGGCTTGATCGTGCCGTCGCTGACAATCCCGGAAAAGCCGCGGAAATCGAGGTTGGGCCGGTTCACCCATTGCACCGGCATGCGAAAGCTGCGCTCCTGCGCGCGCGTATTGGCGATCTCGATCGTCTCGAGATGGTGGATCAGGCTCGGCCCCTCATACCACGGCGTATTGGGCGAGGGTGCCCCATTGTCTCCGGGCGTGATGTTGTCGCCCTTGAAGCCCGAGATCGGGATCGCGGTGAACGCCTCGACGCCAATCTCCTCGGCGAAGTCGGCATAATCCCGTACAATGCCGTCGAAGGTCGCCTGGTCGTAATCGACCAGGTCCATCTTGTTCACCGCCAGCACGACGTGGCGGATGCCGAGCAGGTGGACGAGGAAGCTGTGCCGCTTGGTCTGTTCGAGCACGCCCTTGCGCGCATCGACGAGGATCACGGCGAGGTCCGCAGTCGAAGCCCCGGTGACCATGTTGCGCGTGTACTGTTCGTGCCCCGGCGTGTCGGCAACGATGAACTTGCGCTTGTCGGTCGAGAAAAAGCGGTAGGCGACGTCGATGGTGATGCCCTGTTCTCGCTCGGCGGCGAGGCCATCGACCAGCAGCGCGAAATCGATCTCCTGCCCCTGCGTGCCATGCTTGATGCTGTCGCTCTCCAGTGCGGCGAGCTGGTCTTCGAAGATCATCTTCGAATCGTAGAGCAACCGCCCGATCAGGGTCGACTTGCCATCGTCGACGCTGCCGCAGGTGATGAAGCGCAGCATCTGCTTGTGCTGCTGCGCGTGGAGATAGGCGGCGATGTCCTCGCCGATCAGGCTTTCGGGCTGGAAGGATTGGTCGGTAAGCTTCACGTCTTCACCCGTCATTCCCGCGCAGACGGGAATCCAGCTTGTGTTGCGCGCGCGGATGGAGACCCCGGATCAAGTCCGGTGTTGACCTTTCATCAGCCACTTCGTGTCTGACGTGGCAGGTCAAAAGTATCCCTCCTGCTTCTTGGCTTCCATCGAGGCGCTTTCGCCCTTGTCGATCGCGCGGCCCATGCGTTCGGACCCGGTCGCGAGCAGCATCTCCTGGATGATGTCGCTGAGCTCGGTTGCCTCGCTTTCGACGGCCCCGGTCAGCGGGTAGCAGCCCAGCGTCCGAAAACGCACGGTGCGTTCGACCGCTTGCTCGCCAACCTCGAACCGGAAGCGCTCGTCATCGACGACCAGCAGCGTGCCGTCGCGCATCACGGTGGGTCGCCGCGAAGCATAATAGAGCGGCACGATATCGATCTGCTCGGCCATGATATATTGCCAGATATCGAGCTCGGTCCAGTTGGAGAGCGGGAAGACGCGGATGCTCTCGCCGTCCTTCTTGCGCGTGTTGTAGAGGTTCCACAGCTCGGGCCGCTGGTTCTTCGGGTCCCAGCGATGCGCGGCGTTGCGGAAGCTGAAGATACGCTCCTTGGCGCGCGCTTTTTCCTCGTCGCGCCGACCGCCGCCGAAGGCCGCGTCGAAGCCGTGTTCATTGAGCGCGCGCTTGAGCGGGTCGGTCAACTGCGCCTGGCTGTAGAGCGCCGAGCCGGTGTCGAAGGGATTTATGCCTTGCTCTTCGGCTTCTTCGTTCTCGGCGACGATCAGCTCCAGCCCGTATTCCCGAACCGTGCGGTCGCGATGGGCGAGCAGGTCCCGGAAATCCCAGCCGCTGGCGACATGCAGCATCGGGAAAGGCGGCGGGGCCGGGTAGAAGGCCTTGCGCGCCAGGTGCAGCATCACCGAGCTGTCCTTGCCCACCGAATAGAGCATGACCGGGTTCTGCGTTTCGGCCACCACTTCGCGCATGATGTGGATCGCCTCGGCCTCGAGCCGCTGGAGATGGGTCAGGAGCGTGGTCATCAGGAGGGCGGAGGTAGATTCCCTTGAGCGTCGCGCAACAAAGGAAAGCTTTGCACCTTGGAATGGGCCGTCACAAGACGGGCGGGCAAATTCGCCGCTTCGAAAACCGAATATTGCCGCTATATGTTGACGCAGGCGGAGGAGTAGGGAAAAAGCGCCGCCGCGCTGCGATGCGGGTATAGCATAGTGGTAATGCTCCAGCCTTCCAAGCTGGCTAGAGGGGTTCGATTCCCCTTACCCGCTCCAGCAGCGCGCTTCCCCCCACATTGTCAGGCCCGAACGCCGCCGATCCCGAGAGTTGTCAGCCGTGGCCTGTAACCCAGGTCCTGGCCGACTCGCGCGCTTCACGCTCGTGGCCGCCATTGCGAACGAACTCGTCATGCATGAGGCGCGTGGCGAGCAATTCCTCCGGCGAGACCCGGCTCGTGAAGCAGAGCCCGGCGGTGCGCCGGGCGTTCCAGACCAGCTGGCCGATCTTCTCGAAATCGGCCCATCTCAGCAGCACGGTCTGCTTCGCCGTAAGCGGCGGTGGCCGATGGCTAAAGGTGACGACTTCGAAGCGCGCGCCGCTTGCCGAAATGTCGAGCAGGTTGATCGAGAGCACTTCGGCCACGGTCTCGATCCTGCCGGGCAATTGCGTGCGCAGGCGGGGATGGCGGCGCCGGTGGGGCGTTTCGGGCGGGAGAGGCGTTGCGATAACCATACCGGGCATGGTGCACGCGGATGGTTGGCCGGTTCTCTCCGATTGCCCCCGGTTGACTACCTAGTGTCCGGGGCCGACCGCCGGTTGCGCGATCAGCCACCATCAACCGAGCCGCGCAGTCACCGACGGTCACGCATCCTGTTTAGGCGAGGAGCAGCGCAGGGCGTTGAGACCCCTGAACTGCTTATTGGGACCCACCGCCGAGGCTCTTGAGACCGCCGGTGACGGCCTTGAGAAATCCGCCCGTCTGCGCCTTCTGCTTGGCCATGCCGCGCTGTTTGTCGATTTCGGCGCGCTCCAGCGGGGTGAGCACGGCATAGGCCGCATCCGCCTCGGGGCCGAGCAGGGCATATTCGCAATCGGCGGACAGCGCAGGATCTCCGATATCGGTACAACGCGCCATGGTGCCGACGAGCTGGTCCATGTCGCGCGTCTTCATCGCGATACGGATCTTCTGCGGCAGGAAGGCGTGGTCGTCGCCGAACCGCTCCGTGCCCTTGGCGATGACTTCGTTCGCCTTGGCAATATTGCCCATGGAGACCAGCAGTGTGACATGGTCCACGAAGCCGGTGCGGCTCTGTGCCAGATAGGGGTTATCGGGGGTATTCTGCAGGCCCATCGCGCGCGAATAGATGGCTTCCGCCCCGGCCCTGTCGCCTGCCTCGGCATAGATCTGCGCGGCCGTGTTCAGCAGCAGCGGATTGCTGCCATAGACGCCCTCCATCGCTGGCTTGAGCACCGCAACGGCTTCGTTGGCCTTGCCTTCCTGGAGGAGCGCCAATGCCGATACGCGCGCATCGAGCATTGCCTGGGCCGGTACGACTTCGGGATTGGCCTTGAGCGCGTCGAGCCATTCGCTGGTGGTGTCGCGCAGCTCGCCTTCGGGATAGGCGCGCTCGTGATAGGCCAGCACCCCTTCGCGGCGCGGCTCCGCCGGGCGATGGGTCGCGGTATAGTGATCGACGAGCTTGTTGACCGCAATGGTCTTGAGGTTGCCAAGCAGGTTGTCGACGAGGCTGCCGCCCTGTGCCTTCAGATTGCCGCCGCGTTGCGTGGCGGCGAGCAGCAGGCGACCGCCTTCGAGCTTGCCGAACTCGGCCATGTCGTCGCCGATCGCGGCGAACAGGTTCTTGCGCTGCTCGTCGTCCTTGCCGAGTTCTTCGATCGCCAGGCTGGCACCGCTGTCCGAAAAGCCTGCCGCCATCGCCAGGTCGAGGCCTGCAACGTCAGCCTGGTCTTCCTGCTTGCGCGAGAAGACATCGTTCAGCAGGGCAGACACCAGACGCAGGTCTTCCGACTTGGTGTAGATGCCGGAGGAAAGTTTCTGCAGCAATTTCTGGTCGGTGCCGCGCTGCTGCAGGCCATTGCTTCCGAACGAATAGCGTGAGCTCGCGATGGCCGCGCCGCCTTGCATCAGCGATACGGCGTTGCCGATGAATTTCTCGCGCTTGCGGGCTTTGGCATGCCGCTCGAAATGTCCCAGCGCGAGATGGCTGAACTCATGCCCCATGAGCCAGGCGACCTCGTCGTCGGTCTCCGCCCGGAGCAGGGCGCCCAGCGGCACGACGATCACGTTATCGGCGTGGGCCAGCGGAGAGAAGCTGTAGGAGGCGACGATCTTGACGTCTATCGGGCCGGGCTGGCGATAGGGCCAGTGCGGCCGCAGGCTTTCCACCAGCGCTTCCAGTGCCAGTTCGGTTTGCGGCATGTGCAGCCCGGCCCCGTGCAGGTCCCCGCGGTCGATCGACCCGGCTGCGAGCGAGCCGTCGGCCTTCGATTGCTCGATCGTCGCATCGGCCTTTGCAAGCTTCTTGGGCTTGACCTCATTCGCGACGAACGGGCCCTTCTTGCCCTTCTCGCTGAACCCGCACATCATCGGCAGGCATTGCGCCTGTGCCGGAGCCGCAAATCCGACGATCCCTGCGCTCAACGCGAGCGCTGCGACACTTGCCTTCCACATAAGAAATAGCCCCTGTTTGCCTTCCCTGGTCGATTTTCAGCGTTTGATCGGCACGCATACTCCGCCGGACCCCGCCCCTGCCTTGATGCCCGGCGTGCCGACTGCGAATCCCCTGCTGCTGCGCCGGCTCTCCGCCGTCAGCTTGCAGGTCGCCGGCCCGTTGAAGCGCACATCGGCGCGGCGGACATAGACGGTTTCGTTGTTGAGCCTGATCTCGAGCAGCGAGTTGCCCTTCAGCGCCGTGACAGGGTGGTCGTCTTCGAATTCGCTCTTCGGAGCGCGTCGCACCACTTTCGAATTGGCATCGTAGATCGGGATCTTGGTTCTCAGGACCTTCTCGATATGCCCGACAGCCTGAGCGAGGACCGGTGTCGATTGCGAAACTGCCACGGAAGCGAGAAGGAGAATTGAAAACGGTCGCATGATGGGGCCCCCATTGCCCTCGTTGCGAGCCGCTGGCTCACAACGTTTCGTTATCCGAAATGTCGAGGGGCTGGAGTATCGTGTTGAGATACGACTTGCGTGCGACCAATCGTTCGCCCCACGGCTGAAGAATCAGCCTCAATAACAACACTATCTCCAGAAAGACCACGATGGTCAAGGCTGCGTAGTTGTACTGCGCGGGCAGCCGCAGGAACTCCCCGGTGAAAAAGTAGACCAGTCCGGCCATCCAGCCGACCACGCCGGCGAAGAGTAACAGGCGCGCCCACACTTCCCGCCGCCCGATCCGGGCCAGCCCGGACCCGCTGGTCGAAGCGCCTTGCCTAAGGTCGCGATTGCGCGCGACGAGATAGAGCGCGGCGAACCCGACCCCGACCAGGGTCAGGAACAGCGCGCCGAATTCGAACAGGTCCTGATCGGTCATGTAGCCGCCGAACAGGCTGCGTTCCGAATGCGCATAGTCGGCGCCTTTCACGATCAGGTTGTCGAGCGCCATGGCATGCCAGAACACGCCCGGGATCGCGCCGAAGGCCTCGGTCTCGATCGTGTCGTTGGCGGCCTGGGTGGATAGCCCGATCATCACCAGCGTGTCGGAAAATGCCATGCCGACAAGGTCGGGCGAGGCATCGGCGACCTGTTCGTAAGTGAGCGAGCGCGAATAGAAGCAAGGCGTTCTGGCGCCCAGATCGATGCCTGCAAACATGCGCCGCACCAATGTCAGCAGCACGCCGTCGGTGTCCTGTGCCGGCTCGCATTCGTCGGCTGCGTCCAGCGTTTGCGAAATGGCTGCGCGCTCGATCGTGAAGTCGCTCGGGGCGCCGATGCCCCAGATGATTTCAAGCGGCGAGGAGAAGGCCTGGCTCCATCCCCAGTAGCTCGACCGCCAGTTCGCGCCGTCCGGATCGGGCGGCTCGATCGGCGTGTCGGCGCAGGGCTGGGCGATGCGCTCGTCATTGGCAGAGTTCGCAGCGATCGCCGCTTCTTCTTCGCAGTAAATGGCGTAGAGCAGCGGGGCTGGATGCAATTGGTAGCGGACGTTTCTGCGCGCCTGTTCGGATTGCGGCGAGACCAGCGGATAATCGATCTCGCTGTCGTAGCTGACGGAAGCGAGGATCGCGATCTGGCCCAGGGCAGCGAAGCCCGCCGCCGCATTGGCTCCGAGTTCGGTTTCCTTGCTGATATCGGCAAACACCAGCGGCAGGCCGCCTGCGCTGCGGATGCACATGGCCTTGGCGACCGGATTGTCCTGGCAGCGGATATCGTCGCGCCACTTCTCGTAGGCGGTCATCTGCGCAAAGAAATAGAGCATGCAGCGGAAGGGGGACTCGATTTCCGCCCGATTGCCCAATTCGCAGGCGGCACGTTCGGCCTCGCCGAGCGCCAGCAATTCCTGTCCGGTCAATTGCGGCGGAGCGAACTGGCCGAGGCTCATATCGACGAAGATGGCGCGGGGCGGCCGGGGCTTTTCGCTGTCGACCCCGTCCTCGGGTTCGTCCATCGCCAGATGGGCGTAGGCGATCTGGTCGACGAGATCGAACATGTCCATCGGGTCTAGCGTGCGACCGGGGGCCAGCATGTCGAGACCGGTTTCGCCCAGCAGGACCACCGATATGTCCTGCCTGCCGACCGGATCGCCATCCTCGTCGCGACCGGCTTTGCGGGCTTGCTCCATATAGGTCTGGGCATACACATCCTGCCAGACGGCGCGGCTGCGATCCTCGCTGTCCTCGACGATGCCGAAGGGATTGATGAGCGTCAGCAGCACTACGATCAGCGCGTGCCAGCCGGCATAAATCAGCGCCCGCTTGGCGATATCCTTACGCAGAAAAAAGCGCAGGGCCTTGAGCAGACCGTTGAAGGCAAGGCGGCCGTTGCCAATGAAGCGGGCAAGGGCATTGCGAAATGCAATCCGCTCGTTGTGCCTGCTTGCGTCAGAACCGGACTCGGTCTGCCTCGCCACGTCGCCGTTCGCCCCCACTGCTGGCTCCAGAATGGCCAATTCGTCGGTGCTAGGCAAGTATAGCTGCGCGCCTGCCTCTTTCGGGCACAGTAAAGCGATTGAGCGGTGTTAGCCCTGGTCGGAATTTCAGACCTTGCCTACGGCCATATTGTCGATCAGCCGCGTGCCCCCGATCCGGGCGGCCACCAGCAGGCGTGCGGGGCGCATGGCAAGCCGCTCGAGCGGCTGCAGGTTCGCAGCATCGGCAAGCGTGGCGTAGTCGACGCTGTCGAAGCCGGCCTGCAGCAGCGCGGCTTCGAGCGAAGCGAGCGTCGGGGCGACGGCCGCGCCGTTTTCGATCGCTCCGATCGCTTCCTTCATGGCCCGCGGCAGGATCGCGGCGGCTTGGCGATGCTCCGGCGAGAGATAGCGGTTGCGGCTCGACATCGCCAGGCCATCTTCCTCGCGCACGGTGGCCACACCGCGGATCGCCGCAACGTGCGGCCGGGTGAGGTCGAGGTCGCGCGCCATGACGCGGATCACCGCGAGCTGCTGCCAGTCCTTCTCCCCGAAGAAGGCCATGTCGGGCAGCACCTGGTGAAACAGCTTGCACACCACGGTGGCGACGCCATCGAAATGCCCCGGCCGATCCGCGCCGCACAGGCCTTCGCTGACGCCGGAAACCGAAATGCTGCTGGCAAAGCCCTCGGGATACATTTGTTCGACCGTCGGTGCCCAGACCAAGGCCACTCCTTCGGCTTCCAGCATCGCGCAATCCTCGGCCAGTTGGCGGGGATAGGCATCGAGATCCTCGTTGGGGCCGAACTGGGTCGGGTTGACGAAGATCGACGCGACGACGTGATCGGCCCGGCCCGCCGCTTCGCGCACCAGCGTCAGATGGCCTTCGTGCAGAGCGCCCATGGTCGGCACCAGCGCCACCGTGCCCCCGCCCTGGCGGAGCGCGGCGACGGATGTTCTCAACATGTCGAGCCGGTCGATCGTTTGCACGGCTGAGTGGCCTCCCGTATGTTTCCCGGCACCGCCCTAGCGCCCCCGCAACCGCCGAGAAAGGCCCCATTCGTGACCGCAACCGCCCCGCACCGCGTCGTCTTTGCCAATGAGAAGGGCGGGACCGGCAAATCGACCACCGCGGTCCATGTCGCGGTGGCGCTCGCCTACAAGGGCGCGCGGGTGGCGGCGATCGACCTCGATCATCGCCAGCGCACCATGCATCGCTATTTCGAGAACCGCAGCGAAACCGAGGCGCGGCGCGGGATCAGCCTGCCCGGCACGCGGTGTGAGGTCTATGATGGCGAAGACATCGGCGAGCTCGAGGCTTTGGCGGCAGACCTGTCGCGCGAGGCCGATTTCCTGATCTTCGACACGCCCGGCCGCGACGATCCGCTCGCCCGCCACGCGGCGACCGAGGCCGATACGCTGGTGACGCCGCTCAACGACAGCTTCGTCGATTTCGACCTGATCGGGCAGGTCGATGCCGAGACGTTCAAGGTCCGCCGCCTGAGCTTCTATGCCGAGCTGATCTGGGAATCGCGGATCAAGCGCAGCAAGGCGACGCTGGAGGAACAGCGGCGCGAGATGGACTGGGTCGTGGTGCGCAACCGCACCGGCTATACCGAAGCGCGCAACATGCAGCGGATCGAGCGTGCGCTGGCCGAGCTCAGCAAGCGGGTCGGCTTTCGCGTTACCTCCGGCCTCAGCGAACGGGTGATCTACCGCGAGCTGTTTCCCTCGGGCCTGACTTTGCTCGACAAGGGGCAACTCGGCGATCTGGGCACCAGCCACCTGGTCGCGCGACAGGAATTGCGCCAGCTGGTGCTGGGTCTCAACCTGCCGATGCCTGCCGCCGCGCAGCCAGCGCTCGAACTCGCCTGACCCGCGATGCTGCGGCTGCTGATCCTTGCCGCGATCGTGTCGCTGGTCTGCCGCTGGACGCTCGGGAAATGGCCGTGGGAGTATCTCGGGATCGGCGGCTCGACCCGCGATCGGGCGCTGGAGCGCGCACGGCGCTTGCTTGGCGTCGCGCCCGGTGCCAACAGAAATGACATAATCGCCGCGCACAAGCGGCTGGTCGCCATGGTCCATCCCGACCGGGGCGGCTCGAACGAGCAGGTGCACGAGGCGAATGCCGCGCGCGACTTGCTCCTGGACGAAGCAAGCAAGGACCTTCCCCCGCGATGAGCCACACATTCGATCCCACCATCCTTCGCGAATACGACATTCGCGGAGTCATCGGCGAGACACTGGAGGCCGACGATGCACGCGCCATCGGGCGCAGTTTCGGATCGATGCTGCGCCGTGCCGGCGGGTCGACCGTGGCGGTCGGTTACGACGGGCGGGTCAGTTCGCCCATGCTCGAACATGCGCTGGTCGAAGGGCTCGCGGCGAGCGGCTGCAACGTGGTTCGGATTGGTATGGGCGCGACGCCGATGCTCTATTTCGCCGAAGCCTCAAGCGAACAGGTGGATGGCGGCATTCAGATAACTGGCAGCCACAATCCCCCCAATTACAACGGCTTCAAGATGGTATTCCAGGGGCGACCGTTCTTCGGACGGGACATCCAGGATCTCGGGGCCGTCTCCGCAGCGGGGGACTGGATGGACGGCACCGGGTCGATCGCCGATCTCGACATCCTCGACACCTATGTCACGCGGATGCTTGCAGCCCTCGACGGGATCGACGGGGAGGCCCTGGCCGGGATGAAGATCGGCTGGGACGCTGGCAACGGCGCGGCCGGCCCCGCGCTCGAAAAGCTGGTTGCGCGGCTGCCGGGGGAGCATCATCTGCTGTTCACTGAAGTCGACGGACATTTTCCCAATCACCATCCTGATCCAACGGTCGAAGCCAACCTGGCCGACCTCAAGGCACTCGTCGCCGGGAAGAATCTCGACTTCGGAGTGGCTTTCGACGGCGATGGCGACCGGATCGGCGCGATCGACGGCGAAGGCCGGGTCATCTGGGGGGACCAGCTGCTAATGATTTACGCCGAGGATCTCCTCGGAAGACTACCTAACGCCACGATTATCGCCGATGTTAAGGCCAGCCGCGCGCTGTTCGACCATGTCGAGAAGCACGGCGGGTCGCCGGTCATGTGGAAGACCGGGCATTCGCTGATTAAGTCCAAAATGAAGGAAACTGGCAGCCCGCTGGCGGGTGAAATGAGCGGCCATGTCTTTTTCGCCGATACCTATTACGGCTTCGATGATGCGCTCTATGCCGGACTGCGGCTGATGGCGGCGAGCGCGCGGCTGGGCAAATCGGTGACGCAATTGCGCAGCGATATGCCGCAGATGATCAACACGCCCGAAATGCGTTTCCAGGTCGATGAAAGCCGCAAGTTCGCCGCCATCGATGAAGTGAAGCAACGTCTCGGCAGCGGTGCGGACGGGGTCGAGGTCAACGATACCGACGGCGTGCGCGTAACCACTCCGGACGGCTGGTGGCTGCTGCGCGCCTCCAATACGCAGGATGTGCTGGTCGCCCGCGCCGAAGGCGACAGCGAAAAAGCCGTCGAGCGGCTGATGGCGCAGATCGACGAGCAACTGGCGCTCTCGGGTCTCGAACGGGGCGAGAGCGCCGGACACTAGGACCACATTTGAGGGAAGGCCGCAGTCATGATCCGCAAGATAATATTCGCACCGCTCGCCAGTTTCGCGCTGGCCACGGCAGTCCCGGCATTGGCACAGGACGATTTCGCTGACTCGGAGGGACCCAATCCCGAGCAGATGGAAGCCATGATGCAGATGTTCGGCAATATGTTTCAGGCCGAACCGCTGACGCCCGAGCAGGAGGCGCGCCTGCCCGCCGCGCAGGCGCTGGTCCTGCAGGTCATGCCCGACGGTTTCTATGCCGAGCTGATGCGCAAGACGATGGGCAGCGTGCTCGATCCGATCTTGTCGATGATCGCCGGGCCCGAGGGTGCGGACCTGGTGCTGGCCAAGCGGCTGGCGGTCGATCCGGATACGTTCGAAGGCATCGACGAGGCGGTGAAGATGGAAATCGTCACCATTCTCGATCCGGGCTACACCGAGCGCGGCAAAGTGATGACCGAGGCTTTCACCACGGCCATGTCGGGCGCGTTCGCGCAGATCGAGCCGCCGATGCGCGATGGGCTGGCGCGGGCCTATGCCGTTCGGTTCGACGAGCAGCAACTGGCCGACATCGCGGCCTTCTTCGCCACCGACACCGGCGCGCTCTATGCCAACGAATCAATGGCGCTGTTCGCCGATCCGCAGGTCATGTCGGCCAGCATGCAGGCGATGCCGGCGATGATGGGCAGCTTCACCAATATGGAAACGCTCATCACGGAAGCGATGAACAGTCTGCCGGCCGAGCGCGGCTACAACGATTTGAGCGACGCCGACCGCGCACGGCTCGGCGAATTGCTCGGCCTTTCGGGCGATGACCTGCGCGAAGCGATCATTGCGCCCAAGAAGCCCGACGAGACGATGGAGGCCGAGACCTCCGGCGAGAGCTGATCGCCGCTTGCGGAACCAGGCGCGCACCTGCATCGCTTGACTGGTGATGCAGGCCGAAATTCCTCCTGAAATTGCCGACTGGTTCGCTGGGCGCGGCTGGCGCGTGCGGCGGCACCAGGCGGAAATGCTGGCTGCCGCCGACAGCGGCAAGCATGCGCTGCTGGTGGCCGATACCGGCGCGGGCAAGACGCTCGGCGGGTTTTTGCCGACACTGGCAGATTTCTGTCCGTCGCGGCTCGGCGATGCAGCGCCGCCGGAGGGGTTGCATACGCTCTACGTATCGCCGCTGAAGGCGCTGGCGCACGATGTGCAGCGCAATCTCGTGACCCCGGTCGAAGAAATGGGGCTGCCGATCCGGATCGAGACGCGCAGCGGGGACACGCCCTCCGATCGCAAGAAGCGGCAGCGCAGCAAGCCGCCGCATATCCTGCTGACGACGCCGGAGAGCCTGTCGCTGCTGCTGAGCTATCCCGACAGCTTCGACCTGTTCGCCTCGCTCAAGCGGATCGTCATCGATGAAGTGCACGCCTTCGCCACCGGCAAGCGCGGGGACCTGCTGGCGCTCAGCCTGGCACGGCTGCAGGCGATCGCGCCGCAGCTCCAGCGGGTGGCGCTGTCCGCGACGCTGGCCAATCCGGAGGGCTTTCGCGAATGGCTTGCGCCCCTGAAAACAGGCGACGTCGGAGAGATCGACACGGTCGCGTTGGTGGAGGGAGAGCCAGGTGCCCCGGCCGAGGTCGAAATCCTGCTGCCGGAAGAAGAGCGGGTCCCCTGGGGCGGCCATGCCGCGACCTGGGCGATCCCGCAACTTTACGATCTGGTGCGCGCCAATCGCACCACGCTGATATTCACGAACACGCGTTTTCTGGCCGAGTATACCTTCCAGAACCTGTGGGACGTCAACGAGGATACGCTTCCGATAGGGATCCATCACGGCTCGCTCAGCCGCGAGGCGCGGCGCAAGGTCGAAGGCGCGATGGCGCGCGGCGAATTGCGCGCGTTGGTAGCGACGGCGAGCCTCGATCTGGGGGTCGACTGGGGCGACATCGATTGCGTGGTGCAGATGGGCGCGCCCAAGGGTTCGTCGCGGCTGCTGCAACGCGTGGGCCGCGCCAATCACCGGCTCGACCAGCCCAGCCGCGCGGTGCTGGTGCCGGGCAATCGGTTCGAATTCCTTGAAGCGCAGGCCGCCAAGGACGCTGTCGATGCCGGTATGCGCGACGGGGAGGAGTTTCGCCCTGGCGGGCTGGACGTGCTCGCCCAGCATGTCATGGCCTGCGCGTGCGCCGCGCCGTTCGACGAAGATGAATTGCTTGCCGAGATCCGTTCTTCGCTCGCCTACGCTTGGGTCGACGAGACAGTTTTTCAGCGCGTGCTCGAATTCGTCGCGACCGGCGGATATGCGCTCAAGGCCTACGACAAGTTTCGCCGGATCGTGCGCGACAGGAGCGGTACCTGGCGGCTGACGCATCCGGAAAATGCGGCCAGGCACCGCTTGAACGCAGGCATCATCATCGATGGCGAGATGTTGCAGGTGCGCTTTCGCAACGGCCGCTCGCTGGGCAAGGTAGAGGAACGCTTTGCCATCGCGCTGAAGCCGGGCGACACGTTCTCGTTTGCCGGGCAAGCGCTGGAAGTCGAGCAGTTGCGCGACATGGAAGTGATCGTCCGTGCGAGCAAGAAATCGGCGATGATCCCCAGCTACGGCGGCGCGCGCATGCCGCTCACGACGCATCTTGCAGACCGGGTGCGCGCAATGCTGGTCGACCGGCCGGGTTGGGCGCGCTTTCCCGATGATGTGCGCGAATGGCTGGAAGTGCAGGACTGGCGCAGCCAGCTGCCCGGGCCCGACAACCTGCTGGTCGAATCCTTTCCCCATGCCCAGCGGCATTACAGCGTCTATTACACTTTTGCCGGCTGGAACGCGAACCAGTCGCTCGGGATGCTGGTCACGCAGCGCATGGAAGATCGCGGGCTGATGCCGGGTGCCTTCGTGGCCAATGACTATTCGCTCGCCGTATGGGGTCTCAAGCCGGTGAAGGATCCGGCGCCGCTCCTCTCGCCCGACATTCTCACGGACGAATTCGTTTCGTGGGTTCAGGAATCGCACCTTTTGCGGCGGTCATTCCGTGAAGTGGCGGTGATCGGCGGGCTGGTCGAGCGGCAACAGCCGGGGAAGCGCAAGTCGGGCAAGCAGGTCACATTCTCGACGGACCTGATCTACGATGTGCTGAAGAAATACGAGCCGGATCATGTGCTGCTGGAGGCGGCCTGGGCAGATGCGCGCGAACGGCTGACCGATATCGGTCGCCTGCAGACAGTTCTCGAACAATCGCAGGACCAGCTGGTCCATGTCGAGCTCGAGCGCGTCAGCCCGCTCGCGGTGCCGGTGATGGTGATAATCGGGCGCGAGAGCTTGCCGCAGGGCGCGGTCGACGACGAACTGCTGCTGGAAGCGGAAAGCATTGCCGCCGCTGCCATGCGGGTGGACGACCTGCCCTAGTCAGGGGCGGAGAGCCTTCACTCGAACCACAGGTCGCACTCCCGGTAGTCGGGGGCGACCAGCCGCTCGAAATCGGGCGGGTTCTCGTAATCGGCGAAGCGCTGGATTTCACTGAAACGGAAACACCCGTCGATTGCGCCTTCCCGGTGCACGATCGCGAGCAGACCGAGCGCATCGCCATACGCGACGTCGTGTTGGGGGTGAAAGAGTAGCGCGCCTTGCGGGCTGCGCTGTCCGCTTTCGGACAGGATTGCGCGCAACTGCTCCTCGGTGACCGGATGCCCGTTCCAGCGGATCGTGCCTTCGGCATCGAGGTCGAGCAGGTCGTAGGACGGCGTGAGGACCCCGATGGTGTCGCGGGGCAGCGGGGCCGGCAGGCCGACTAGCAGCGCGTGGGGCGGATTGACATAGGCGCCCATGCAGAGCGCTGCGGCGATCAGCCAGACGGCGGCGAGCGGCGCGAGACTGGGGCGCGCGATGGGTGCGCCATGATCGAACCTGCGCCGCGGGGTTCGCGGCCGTAACTTACGGGGCACGGCCGAATTCGCGGTGGCGTTGGTTGCCGACGAAAGCGAATCTCTCGATCCCCGCATCCTTGATCAGCGCAATGGTCTTGGCCGACCGGTCGTAGCTGGCGTTGGCGTCGGGTTCGAACCGCACCACCGGCTGGTCGGCCATGGCAGCCGCGCCGGCGAGCTGCCGGCCGAGGGCATCGCGTGTCATGCGGGTGCCGTTCCAGTAGAGGGCATCGTCGGCATCGATGGTCACGGAATTCTGCGCGAGGATTGGCCCGGGCGTGCCCTGGCCCGGCAGCGGCATGTCGAGACTGTGGAATTTCACCGGGATCGCGAGCATCAGCATGATCAGCAGCACCAGCAGGACGTCGATGAACGGCGTCATGTTCATTTCACCGGTGGTCGGGGGCGGGCGGAAATACCGGCTCGGGTTTCGGACGGTTTTGGGCATCGCATCTCTCCCTTCAAGAAAAGAGATACCATAACATCACCTTATCGCCAAGCGCAGGATGTATGGCGGATTGCGTAGAGAGTTCGCACGCGCTGGCGCATGTCTCGCATGCCCAGCAAAAAAAAGGGGCGGATCGCTCCGCCCCTTTCTGCATCTGTTTGGGTGTGGCCGGCTTACTGCTGGCCACCCGCCGGTGCGCTGGGCGACTTGCCGAACACGCGGTATTGCTCGTTGCCGACGAAGCCGAACTTGGTCACGCCCGAACTCTTGATCACGTTCAGTACGCGCGCCGAGAGATCGTAGCTCGCCTGCGCTTCGGGTTCGAACTGGAGCTCCGGCTCGGGCACGATGTCCCGGGTGAGCTGCAGGTTGCGAACCAGTTCGCTCTGGTCGATGCCTTCACCGTTCCAGAGGATCTCGCCGGTCTGCGTGAGGACGATCTTGTTCTTGATCGGATCGATCATGTCCTCGGGCGGGGGGTTGGGGTTCGGTTGCGGCAGGTCGATATTGACCGAGTGGGTCGCGACCGGGATGGTGATGATGAACATGATGAGGAGCACGAGCAGGACGTCGATCAACGGCGTCATGTTCATGTCCAGCATCGGGCTGCCATCGTCCTTACCACCTGACATTGCCATGGTCGGTTACTCCTGTGTTTCTCTGTTCCCGATCAACCGTTGGGGTCGACCGGGTTGGAGATGAAGCCGACGGTCGGGTAGCCCGCCGCCTGCACATTGTAGATCGTTCCCGCAACGCAGCGCCACGGCGCGTTGACATCGCCGCGGATATGCACCTGCGGGATGAGCTCGGGATCTTCCATGATCGCTTCCGGGCCACCGGCACGGGTAACGATCGCGTCGAGGCGTTCGAAGGCCTGGTCGTAGAGTTCTTCAGACGACACCGGTGTGATGTTGTTGAAGTAGACCCGGCATTCGCCTTCGCGTGCGGCACCTTCGAAGCCCGGTTCGCCGGCGCTACGGCCGGATTGATCGGTGGTGCTTACCGTGAGCAGCAGGTTCTCGACCTTGTCCTTCGATTCGACCGATTCCATCACTGGAATTTCGAGCCGCTCGATGGTCTGGATCGCAACCGGGACCGCGATGAGGAAGATGATCAGGAGTACCAGCATCACGTCCACCAGCGGGGTGGTGTTGATGTCGGACATCGGCGTTGAGCCGCCGCCTCCCGTAGAAATTGCCATGACTACATCCTATCCGTCAGTGGTCGTGTCTCGTCGATGAACGGGCGGACGACCATGGGGCCGTCCGCCCGGTTCTATCGCTTACTTCTTGACCGGTGCGCCACCGGCGGTCGTCGCCGGCTTGGCAGCCGGCTTCGGCGCGGTCTTGGCGGGCGCAGCGGTTGCCACGACCGGCTTCACCTGGCCGTTCGAGCCGATGTAGGCGAGAACGTCGGTCGAAAAACCGGTCAGCAGTTCGGCAATGCGGCGATTGCGGCTTTGCAGCCAGTTGTAGGCGAGCACCGCCGGGACCGCGACGAGCAGGCCAATGGCGGTCATGATCAGCGCCTCACCCACCGGGCCGGCGACCTTGTCGATCGATGCCGAGCCGGCAAGACCGATGTTGATCAGGGCGCGGTAGATACCGATCACGGTACCGAGCAGGCCGATAAACGGCGCGGTTGCACCGACCGATGCGAGGAACGGCAGGCCACCGGCCAGCTTCGCATTGATCGAGTCTTCCGACGCCTGCAGCGAACCGTGCAGGTAATCGTGCGCTTCGCGCTGGTCGGCCATCTTGCCGTGATCTTCGTCGGCCTTCATGGCGTCGTCGACGATCTGGCGCCATGCGCTGTTCTTGTCCAGTTTGGTCGCGCCGTCCTTGAGGGTCGGAGCCTTCCAGAAGCTGGTGCGCACGCCCTTGTACTGCTTCATGATCTTGTTCTGCTCGAGCAGCTTGGTGATCAGGATGTAGAACGAGCCGATCGACATGATCACAAGCACGCCGAAGATGAACCAGGCGATCGCGCCGCCCTGTTCCATGGCTTCCCAGAAGCCAAACTGCGTAGCGGGAGCAGCTTCTCCGGCCCCTGCGGTAAGAAGTTCGATAATCATTTGCGAGTCCTCTCAGAAAAGGATGAGTTCAAAGGGTTTATTCGGGCAGCTGCCAGCGGACCGATTGCGTGTAGGTGCCAGCCACTTCGTTGCCGCTACCATCGGTAGCCGGACGGAAGCGCGCGCGGCGTTCCATGTTGCGGCATGTCGCCTCGTCGAGCTGCGAGTGTCCGCTGGAACGGGCAATCCGGCATCCGGTCACGCGGCCACTGGCATCGACGCTGAGCGCCACGGTGGTGACACCTTCCTGTTCCTCGCGAATGGAGCGCGAGGGATAGTCGTTCGTCGTCACCCAGCGGCCGGGGTTGCCCCGCGGTTCGGGATCCTTCGGCGTGAAGCGCGGCGGCGGCGGCGGCGGCGGAGCCGGCGGTGCCACGGGCGCGGCCGGCGGAATCCGCAGGGCCGGCGGTGACGGCGGCGGAATCGTCGGCTGGGTCCTGATCGGTGGCGGGGCCGGCGCGATATTGATCGGCGGCGGCGGCGCTACCGGAGGCGGCGGTGCCGTCTCGGGCATTTCTTCGGGCGGGGGTGGCGGCTCTTCTTCGGGCGGCGGCGGTTCCTCGATATCGACTGTCGTTACCCGTTCGACGACCGCAACGGCCGCTTTGTAGGCAAGACCCGAAATCAGAACGTAGCCGATTACAACGTGAATAAGAGCAACGAGGATGATGGCAACAATTCGGTTGCCGCTCATCTGTTGGTCAGCGTAGGCCATGCAGTCGCATCACTCCGTCTGCGCCGGTTAGTCCGGCTTCTATGCCCGGTTAACCCAGGCGGCGATCCATCGTTCCATCGCAGGTGAGCAGCGAAGAGTCGAATCGTCGTTGCGAATGCCGCGCGATGCCCACCAGACAGAACTGTTCCGGGATCTTCATTTCTCTCCAGCCCCCGGAAGGCAGACCCTTAGCTATTGTCCACAGCCCGCGCAAACGCTTTATCGGTTAAGGAGAAATTCACGGCGGTTAGGCTGGAGGGAACGGAATGACATTGGCACCTCACGATAAAGCGCGAATCTCCGCCGTTCATGGCAGCCTGCGCGCGATTCGCATCTGCATCCTGCTAGCCATGCTGGCCCTCGCCTGCGTGTGGGTGAGGCCGCTTGCCGCGCAAGATGGCCCCGCGTCGGCGCCCAGCTGGGCCGACCTCGCCGACCTCGCCGATGCGTCGCAACTGGTGGTGCGGGCCGAAGTAAAGAAGCAGGCCGAGCTGAAACCGGAACGGGCAGTGGGCGTCGCGCCCGGTTATACCCGCCTCTACATCGAGGCCGAGACGATCGCGCTGATTTCCGGCTCGGTCCCGGTCGGCGAGAAGCTGCGCTACCTTGTCGATGTCCCGCTCGATGAACGGGGCCGGGCGCCCAAGCTGAGGAAGAGCGAAGTCCTGCTGTTCGCGCGGGCGGTGCCGTCGCGGCCGGGCGAAATCCAGCTGGTGGCTCGCGATGCGCAACTGCCGTGGAGCCAGCAGCTCGAAGACCGCCTGCGCCCGATCCTGGTAGCGCTGGCGGCGCCCGATGCCGCGCCTGCCGTGGGCGGGGTGCGCGATGCCCTGTCGGTCGAAGGCAATCTCAGCGGCGAATCGGAAACGCAAATCTTCCTGCAGACGGCGACGGGCGATCCGGTCTCGATGAGCGTCGTGCGGCGGCCCGGGATGCGTCCGGTGTGGGGTGTGTCCTACTCCGAAATCGTCGATCAGGCCGTGCAGGCGCCGACCCCGCAGACGCTCGGCTGGTACCGCCTTGCCTGCTTCCTGCCGCAGACGCTGCCCGGCGGCGCCAACCTGTCGACCGACCCGGCCGGGCGCGCGATGGCGGCGCGGGATTATGCTTTCGTGATCGAGCAGCTGGGTCCGTGCCAGCGGACCCGCACCCCGCCACGCGGCTAGGGCCGCGCACCTTGTGGCCCGCGGTTAGCTCCGCGCAGCTAATGCGGTATCGCCGCGTCGGCCTGCGCCGTTTTTAGGCAGGCTAGCGCGACAACAAGATTATGTGGTTCCCAGCAGAGCGGCAGCGCGGCTAGAGCCACGCACCATGACCGAACCATTCCGCCACCGCCTGCACGTCCGCTATGCCGAAACCGACCCGCAAGGCGTCGTCTTCAATTCGCGCTACCTCGAATATGCCGACGTGCTGGTGACCGAATATTGGGAGTCGGTCGGGCTCGGCTTCACCGGCGAAGACGCGCTGGAATTCCATGTCGCACAGGCCAATGTCGGTTTCGTCAAGCCGATCCGCTTGCGCGAATGGATCGAAGGTCGTGCTGTCACGACGAAGATCGGCAATTCCTCCATGGCGCAGCGGATCGAGCTTCACGGCGAGGAGGGCGAAGACGACCTGCGCGCGGTGATCGAACTGGTGCAGGTCCATGTCGATCTCGCGACCGGCAAGCCGCAGCGCATACCCGACAGCGTGCGCGCGATGTTCGCCGGCTCGATCGAGGCTCACGCCGACGAGGCGTCGCCAGCATGAGCGGAACGAAAGCGCCCCTGCGGCTGGCCATAGCGGGCCTTGGCACGGTCGGGGCGGGCGTGCTGCGCCTCCTCACGGAGAACCGCGACCTCATCGAAGCGCGCGCCGGCCGCGCGATCGCAGTGACCGCCGTCAGCGCGCGCGACCGGTCGCGCGATCGCGGCGTCGACCTGTCCGCCTATGCCTGGCACGACGATATGGCCGAGCTGGCCGCGCGCGACGATATCGATGTCGTGGTCGAACTGGTCGGGGGCGCGGACGGCCCGGCGCTGGCGCTCGCGCGGCAGGCGCTCGGTGCGGGCAAGGGCTTCGTGACGGCCAACAAGGCGATGATTGCGCATCACGGGCAGGAACTGGCGCAGGCAGCGGAGGAGCACGGCGCGGCTCTGCGGTTCGAGGCTGCCGTGGCCGGCGGGATACCCGTGCTCAAGGGAGTGCGCGAAGGCGCGGCGGCCAACGCCATCGACCGGGTCTATGGCATCCTCAACGGCACCTGCAATTACATCCTGACCGCGATGGAAAGCACCGGCGCGGATTTCGGCGAGACACTGGCCGAAGCGCAGGCAAAGGGCTTTGCCGAAGCCGATCCGGCGTTCGACATCGACGGGGTCGACGCCGCGCACAAGCTGGCAATCCTTGCCGCGCTGTCCTTCGGGGCGGAGATCGACTTCGGCAGCGTCGAGATCGAAGGCATTCGCCGGGTCTGCGCCGCCGACATCGCGCAGGCCGATGCGCTGGGCTATGTCGTGCGGCTGATCGGGGTGGCCGATATCGAGCAGAGCGAGAATGGCCCGCGGCTGCTGCAGCGGGTGCGCCCCTGCCTCGTCGCCAAGGACCATCCGCTGGCACCGATCGACGGGCCGACCAATGCGGTCGTCGCCGAGGGCAATTTCTCCGGTCGGCTGCTGTTCCAGGGCGCGGGCGCGGGCGACGGGCCGACGGCGAGCGCGGTCGTCGCCGACCTGATCGACTTGGCGCGCGGCGATACCGGCGCGCCGTTCTCCGTTCCTGCGGCCCAGCTGGTCGCTATGCCCAAGGCGGATTCGGGCGCGCGCGAAAGCCGCTCCTACATCCGCTTCATGGTCGCCGACCGGCCGGGCGTGCTGGCGGAGATTACTGCCGCGATGCGCGATGCCGGGGTCTCGATCCAGAGCCTGATTCAGGAAGGCGAGGCGAATGGCACGGAAGGCGTGCTGGTGGCGATGGTCACGCATACCGGCCCGGTGCGCTGCGTGCGCGATGCGGTGGCGATGCTCGAAGGCTCGGAAAGCCTGGTCGACGAACCACTGGTCATGCCGATCCTGCGCAGCTAGCGGCGCTCAGCCGGCAGGCTTTTCGCCCTTGGCGATCTTGTCGGCATCGGAGCCGGGTGGCGCTTCGGGTAGAGCAGTGATGTCGAAAATATATGCGGGTGGCGGCGGGCAGGTCAGGCCCTTGACGCAGCCGCTCGCCGTTGCCTTGCCCTTGAAGATGCCAGGCCCGGCAACATCGGGTGGTTCGTAATCCCACTTGAGATTGCTGTTGTCGCCCCGGTCGAGCCTCGACGGCACGCGGAACTGCGATTGCTCCTCCAGCGCTGCGCAGACCACGATCTCGTCGCCGACCGGATCGTCGCAATCGGCGGAGACTTCGGGCTCCGGCTCAGGGGGGCCATAAAGCTCGCGATAGTCTTCGAAAGCCTCCTCGGCGGTGACCTGCCGGTCGGTTCGATCCTGCGCGAGTGCGGCCGGAGCGAGCGCAAATGCGCTTATCACAACCCCCAGTCTCGACAACGCCACACTCCCGCTATAGGCGGCGGCCAAACGCACCAGAGGGACTGAATTCACCATGAACACCGCCACCGGCTCCGCCACCACGACCAAAGCCAGCTCGGTCCTCGACCGGGTGCTGGTTCTGGAAATGGTCCGCGTCACCGAAGCCGCCGCGATCGCCGCGTCCTCGCTGATCGGGCGCGGCGACGAGAAGGCCGCCGATGCCGCCGCGGTCGAGGCTATGCGCAAGGCGTTCGATGAGCTCTACATGGACGGCACGGTGGTGATCGGCGAGGGCGAGCGCGACGAAGCGCCGATGCTCTATATCGGCGAGAAGGTCGGCGGCGCGCCCGGTAAAGGCCCCAAGATCGACATCGCGCTCGACCCGCTCGAAGGCACCACCATCACCGCCAAGGCCGGGCCCAACGCGCTCGCCGTGCTGGCAGCGGCGGAGGAAGGCTGCCTGCTCAACGCGCCCGACACCTATATGGACAAGCTGGCGGTCGGCCCCGGCTATCCCGAGGGCATCATCGACCTGGCCAAATCGCCGACCGACAACGTCAAGGCCGTCGCCGAAGCCAAGGGTGTCGAGCCCTCCGACATCATCGTCTGCGTGCTCGACCGCCCGCGCCATGCCGACCTGATCGCAGAGCTGCGTTCGCTCGGCTGCGGCGTGGTGCTAATCGGCGATGGCGATGTCGCCGGCGTGATCGCGGTGACCGACGAAGACACCACGATCGACATGTATATGGGCCAGGGTGGCGCGCCCGAAGGCGTGCTGGCGGCAGCGGCGCTGCGCTGTGTCGGCGGCCAGTTCAACGGGCGGCTGGTGTTCCGCAACGACGACGAGAAGGCCCGCGCCCGCAAATGGGGCATCCCCGACGCGGATTTCGATCGCATCTACACCCTGGAAGAGCTGGCCAAGGGCGACTGCATCTTCGCCGCCACCGGCGTCACTTCCGGCTCGCTGCTCGACGGCGTCAAGCGCAAACGCGGCGTTGGCGGCGCGCGGGTGATGACGACCGAAAGCGTGGTGATGCGGGCCAGCAGCGGCACCGTCCGCTGGATCCGGGGCGAGCACCGGATCTGAAGGTCTCGGATCCTCCCCGCTTTTGACCCAGTCACAAGTGGGGAGGGGGACCGCCAGACCGAAGGGCTGGTGGTGAAGGGGCGTAGCGCTCCGCGAGCGTCTTTCTTACGCCCCTCCGTCAGCCGCCTACGGCGTCTGCCACCTCCCCATTTGGCCCCTTCGGGCGAAACGGGGAGGATCCCAAGGTTGCCCGCAAAAGCCGGGAGCAACCGCCACACCCCATGTTGCGTTTCGATGACGCGCGTCTAAGCCGAAAGCGACCGGGATCGCGCGTCGATTCGCACCAGAACTGGGGACCAGCACACATGAAGATCATGGCCGGCAATTCGAACCTGCCGCTCGCCCGGGCGATTGCCGCCTATCTCGAAATCCCGCTTACCGATGCCAGCGTGCGGCGGTTCGCGGACGAGGAAATCTTCATCGAGATCCACGAGAACGTGCGCGGCGAGGATGTCTTCCTGGTCCAGTCGACCAGCTATCCGGCCAACGACAATCTGATGGAACTGCTGATCGGGATCGACGCGCTGCGCCGCGCCTCGGCCAAGCGGATCACCGCCGTAATTCCCTATTTCGGCTACGCCCGGCAGGACCGGAAGCCCGGCCCGCGTACGCCGATTTCGGCCAAGCTTGTCGCCAATCTCATCACCGAGGCGGGGGCCGACCGCGTGCTGGCGGTGGACCTGCACGCCGGGCAGATCCAGGGCTTCTTCGATATCCCGACCGACAACCTCTACGCCGCGCCGACCATGGCGGCCGATATCCAGGCCCGCTACGGCGACCGCGACCTGATGGTGGTAAGCCCCGATGTCGGCGGCGTCGTCCGCGCCCGCGCGCTCGCCAAGCGGCTCGACAACGCGCCGCTCGCCATCGTCGACAAGCGCCGCGATCGGCCCGGCGAAAGCGAAGTCATGAACATCATTGGCGACGTGAAGGGCCGCCACTGCGTGCTGATCGACGACATCGTCGATTCGGGCGGCACGCTGTGCAACGCGGCCGAGGCGCTGCTCGAACAGGGCGCGACTTCGGTTGCCGCCTATATCACTCATGGTGTCCTCTCGGGCGGTGCCGTCGCCCGGGTCAACGGCTCGGCGCTGACCGAACTGGTCGTGACGGACACGATCGGCGCGACAGAAGCGGCGGGCGATGCGGAAAAGATCCGCTACCTCACCATCGCCCCGCTGATCGGCGAGGCGGTGCGCCGCATCGCCGACGAAAGTTCGGTCAGCTCGCTGTTCGACTGATCAGCGCGGTCACTGCCACGGGCGCTTGCCGCCCTGCGCGATCCGCTCCAGTTCTTCCAGCCGCCGCGCCTGCCGCGATTCCAGCGTGACGGTCAGCAGCGGCTGCGGCGTACGGACGAATTGCAGCGGCGTCATCCCGAACATCTCGCTGAAATCGCGATTGAGATGCGACTGGTCGTAATAACGCAGCGCCAGCTCCTGCGCTTCCTCGAGATCGGCCACCCCGCAAAGATGCGCCGCCATGTCGAGCGCGCGCGCCCGCCGCAGCACTTTCTTCGGCGAAAGGCCGAAATCGCGCTTCACCAGCCGTTCGAGCCTGCGCTTGTCGAGGTCCAGCCGCTGTGCGCAGGCGGCGACGGGCAGGTTCGGATCTTCCAGTGCGAAATGCGCGAAAGCCGCCGATGCCGGATCGGGTTCCTGCCCACCCGCCTGCTCGACCAGCGCTTCCATGCAATCCTCCAGCGCGCTCATCCATTCGTCCACGCTGGCCGCCGGCGCGAACCGATCGAGCAGCGATGACTGATCCCACCCGAGTTGGCCATAAGGCACGATCCTGTCGAGCAGCCGGGTTGCTTTGGGGCCGCCCAGCACGTGACATGCGCCCGGCCGCAGCGCCAGCCCGACGCTGGCAAATCCGCCGCGTACGCTCACCGGCATGCGCCTGCTGTGCGGCCCGAACAGCAGCGCTTCTTCGCGGAACAGGTGCGAGCCGTCGGCTGAATCGGCATGCCAGTCCCCGTCCAGCAGCACACGCAGCATGGCGGAATCTGCAAAGATGCCGCAAGAAATCAGGGCATCGGCCGAGGCTTCCAGCTCCATGCCATAGACATGCGCGACCCAGGGCCGGAGGCTGTCACGCGGCTGCCGGTTTATGGATATGCGCCCGCCGGATCGTGTGACCGCAAACTGCCCATCCGTCTGCCCCGCTTGTTCGCGTACGTGCAGTCGCTCTTCCCGAAAGCCCATTATCAGGTCCTTTGGCCCACGAAATTACAGGAACGGCGTTGCCACGGCAACGGCGCTATCGCTGCGCCGGCAGGTCTGCAGGCGGCAGTGAGGTCTGCATCATCCACGGGCGGACCGCATCCGGCGCAATGCGGTTGAGCAGCTCGAGCCTGCGCGCCTGGCGGATTTCCAGGCTAAGCGTGAGCAGCCGCTGGCGATTGTCCATGAACTGCTGCGGACTGCGCCCGAAAAAGGCGCTGAAGTCCCGGATCAGGTGCGACTGATCGAAATAGCGCAGCAGGAAATCCTCTTCCTCACGCTTGTCGGCGACCCCGCACATCCGCGCGGCGAGGTCGAGCACCCGTGCCCGCCGCAGCACCTGCTTCGGCGACAGCCCGAATGCGCGCCGCGCGGTGCGTTGCAATGTGCGCAGCGTCGCGCCGTGGCGCTCCGCGATGTCGGCGGGCGACTGGTTGGGATCGGCAAAGGCCGCTTCGTCGAGCCTTTGCGCAAGCGGTTGGGGATAGGGCGCGCGCCGCCTGGCGATGGTGTCCCGCAGCCACTCTTCGATCCTGAGCAGCCAGACCTGGGCATCCATGCCGCGCTCGTACAGCCCGGTCAGCTCGCTGTCTTCGAACCCCAGGTGCGTCGTTGGCGCAATGCGATCCACCAGCGCCCCGTCGTCGACGCCCCAGATTGCCCGATAGGCCCCCGGCTTGAGCGCGAAACCGGCGACGATTACCGGGCCGCGATAGACCAGCTTCCAGCCCCGGCTGTGCTGGCCGCAGACCAGCGATTCATTGAGGAATTCGCGCGTGCCGTCGGCGGTCTCGACGGTCCAGTGTCCGCCCATGGCAGTGCGAACGTAGCTCGCGTCGTTGCAGAGGAAGCCGGTGCTGACCGTGTCGGCGGGCGCATGAGCGATGGCGACCATCACCCGCGCTATCCACGGTTCGAGGTCGGCTGCGGGCGCCCGGTTGAGGGCCAGCGGCACGCCGTCGGGCGTCGCGCCGGTCACCGGCGTGTGCGGAATACCGCCTTTATCGCTCCCCACTTCGTGCGCCCCGATGCAGTGCGACCCGCATGTGCGAGAGATGTCATTGATTGGGGATTTCCGCAACACATCTCAAAGGCTTGACCCGCACTGGATAGCCGACCATCGCCACGCGCATGAATCTCGAAGCCGAACTGCTCGTCGCTCACCGCCTTGCCGATGCCGCGCGCGAGGAAATCCGTCCGCTCTTTCGTGCCGCTTTCGAATCGGAGCGTAAGGGCGATGCCTCGCCCGTGACCGAAGCGGATCGCGCCGCCGAAGAATCCATGCGCCGCATTCTCAAGGCGGAATATCCGCAGGACGGCGTGATCGGGGAAGAATTCGGCAGCGAGCAGGGTCGCTCGGGCCGGCAATGGGTGCTCGACCCCATCGACGGCACGATCAGCTTCATGGCGGGCCGCCCGATCTTCGGCACGCTGATCGCGCTGATGCAGGATGGATGGCCGGTGCTCGGCATCATCGACCAGCCGATCGCGGGGGAGCGCTGGGTCGGGCGCATCGGCGGGCCGACGACGCTCAACGAGCGCCCGGTGCGCACCCGTACCTGCAAGAGCCTCGAAGAAGCGGTGCTGGCGACCAGCAGCCCGCATTATTTCACCTCCGACCAAGCCGAACCCTATATGGCGCTAGCGCAGAAGGTCGGCGGCAACGAGCGGCAGGGCATGATCGTCTATGGCGGCGATTGCTACAATTACGGCCTGCTGGCGGGCGGGCATCTCGACATCGTGTGCGAAGCGGGCCTGTCGGTCTACGATTACGCCGCGCTGGTGCCGGTGGTCGAAGGCGCGGGCGGCACGGTGTCCGACTGGCAGGGCAACCCGCTCGACGCCGAAAGCGACGGCACGATCATCGCGCTGGGCGATCCGGCGCGGCTGGAGGATGTGCTGGAGGCGATGGGCTGACAGGCCTGCCGCAGCTATCTCCGGAGAACCATCGCCCGCATTGCCCGTTGTCGGGATATGGGTAAGCGAACGATCTGCATCACCGGAGCGGGCAACGGTATCGGCCGCGGCATCGCGGGATTTTTCAGCGACAAGGGCTGGCGCGTGATCGCGCTCGACCGCGACGGGGAAGCGCTGGCAGAGATTGCGGGCGGGCAAATCCATACCCTCACCTGCGATGTGGGCGATGAAGCGGCGGTTGCTGCGGCCTTCGAAGAAGTGCGCGACCTGCTGGATGGCGGTGCGCTCGACGCGCTGGTCAACAACGCCGCCATCGCCGATCCCTATTGCGGCCCGCTCGAAGACTTGTCGCTCGACGACTGGCACGGCTGGATCGATGCCAGCCTGACCGCGACCTTTCTCGTCAGCCGCGCCGCGCTGCCTTTTCTCCGGCGGAGCGAAGTGGGTGCGGCGATCGTCAATATATCGTCCACGCGCGCGTTGCAGTCCGAGCCGGAGACATTCGCCTATGCCGCGGCCAAGGGCGGCGTCAGCGCGCTGACCCATGCCATGGCCGTCTCGCTCGGCCCTGAAATTCGGGTCAACGCCGTGCTGCCCGGCTGGATCGAGACCGGCCCGTGGCAGAAGCGCAGCGAGCGTTCGGAGCCCGACCACCGCGACATCGACCGCCGGCAGCACCCGGTCGGCCGGGTCGGGCGGGTGGAGGATATCGCCCATGCGGTCGACTGGCTGGTGTCGGACCGGTCCGGCTTCGTGACCGGGCAGCAAATCGTCGTCGATGGCGGTATGAGCGTGAAGATGATCTATGCCGAGTGACCGTCGGACGTCGCGATCCGCGGACTAGCTTTCCCACAGGCGGACCGGTGACTACCTTCGCGATCCGCGCGGCAACCCGTACAAACGCTCGAGCCTTCGTGAAAGCTCACGGGGCTTGAGACCCCTTCCGCCATCACCTTTGCGCGCCTGTCCCCTCCATCGAATCGCTTGCAATACGCGCCTGATTCGCTATGTGCGCCGCCTTCACTGACACGTGTTTCATCTGCCTGCCTGGCGACAAGGGCTGCCAGGGCCGGTTCGGACGTGTCTCACATTAGGAGATGAAAATGCCCAAGCTGAAGACCAAGAGCGGTGTGAAGAAACGCTTCAAGATCACCGCCAACGGCAAGGTCAAGCACGGTGTCGCGGGCAAGCGCCACCGCCTGATCAGCCACAATGCGAAGTATATTCGCCAGAACCGCGGCACCACCGTTCTGTCCGATCCGGACACCAAGACGGTGAAGAAATGGGCTCCCTACGGGCTCGACTGAGCGCGCCGGTTTAAGGAGAATACGAAATGCCTCGCATCAAACGCGGCGTCACCACGCGCCAGAAACACAAGCGTCTGCTGGATCAGGCGAAGGGCTATCGCGGCCGTCGCAAGAACACCATTCGCATCGCCCGCCAGGCCGTCGAGAAAGCCGGCCAGTACGCCTATCGCGACCGCAAGGTTAAGAAGCGCAGCTTCCGCGCCCTGTGGATCCAGCGCATCAACGCTGCGGTCCGCGCCGAAGGGTTGACCTATTCGCAGTTCATGCACGGCGTGAAGCTTGCCGGGATCGAGCTCGACCGCAAGGTCATGGCCGACCTCGCCATGAACGAGGAAGCGGCGTTCAAGAGCGTTATCGACCAGGCGAAAGCCGCGCTCCCGGCGTAATCGCGCAGGAACGACCGGATCGGAAACAGGGGCGCTGCAGGCTGGACTTGCGGCGCCCCTTCTTTTGTCGCACATCTACAATCCCTGCCAGACAGGGTCGCAACCAGGAACCCAGCGTGCGCCCATGATTTCGCGCCCCGCTCTCGACCTTCGCGTTTTCGCCGTGCCCGACCATCTGGCCGAACTGGTGACGACGATCTATCGGCTCGATGTCGACCTGCCCGAAGGCGAAACCGTGTCGGACTGGCTGCTGCCGGAATGGGGCAACATGCGGTTCCTCGCAAACCAGGTGGAGGCGGTCGGCGAGATCGCGGGCATGCCGCTGGCGGGGCAGAAGTTCACCGCAACGGGCCCGAGCAACGCGGCTTGCAAATTCGTGGTCGGCAAGGTGCGGATCTTCGGTTTCGGCCTGCTGCCGCTCGGCTGGGCCAACTATATCCGCCGGCCCGCCAGCGAGCTGACCAATTCGGCCTTCGACGGAATGGAGCATCCGGCGTTCGCGACATTCGCCAAGCTTGCCGACGCGCTGCAATTCGCGACGCCCGACGACATGCGTCAGTTCCGCATCCTGACCGACTTCCTGACCCACCATGCCGAGCCGCCGCGCGACCACGAGCGTATCCGGCTGGTGCAGGAAGCGATGACCGATCCCTATTTGGTCCAGATTCCCGATTTCGCAGAGCGGGCCGGGGTCACTGTGCGCACGCTCGAGCGGCTGTGCCTCAGGTCCTTCGGCTTCAGCCCCAACGTGATCCTGCGCCGGCAGCGCCTCGTTCGCAGCCTCGCGTCCTTCATGAACGATGGCGGCGCGCGCTGGAGCGAAGCGATCGACCGGCACTATCACGACCAGCCGCATTTCGTGCGCGAGTTCCACCACTTCATGGGGATGAGCCCGAGCGAATATGCCGATCAGGATCACCCGATCATGCGCGCGTTCATGGAAAACCGGCGCGAGGTCTGGGGCGTACCGGCGCGAGTCTCGGACTGAGCATGCAGCAAGGGCGGCCCGTCACCGCCCGGTCGCGGTTTCGAGCCATCCCTTTGCCGCGCTGCTACTGAAGGTCTTCGACGGAGACCCAGCCCTTGGTGCCGTAATTGTCCGTCACTTCGATAAAGAGCCCGTCGCGCTCGCCCGTCGGTGTCAGTTCGGTCCCTGCGCGCAGGGTCCGCACTTCGGCCTGGTCCGCCGCCGGGCCCGCCCTCATGGCGGTGTCGATCGCGACGATTGCTGCGGCCTCCTGCGTTGCCGGAGCCGCATCGGGCACGGAATCGAGCAGCGCGCGCTGCTCGACCAACTGGTTGAAGGCGAGGATGAAGGCTTCGGTCAGCATCCGTCCGTCCTTGCTGTCCGCATAGCCGGCCGCGCCAGCCGCGGTGGCCGCCCAGCCATAGCCGCTGCTGCGAAAGTTGAGCGTCGATTTCCTGACCGAGCCGGTACCGGCGGCGATCGCCTGGCCGGTTGCCGGGCTGACCACCCTGAGGCCGGCAGCAACGGTCTTCTTCTTGCCGCCGAGCCCGCCGAACATGCCGAGAGCTGCACCTGCAAACGGGACCCGGCCCAGCACGCTGCCCGCAGCCCCGGACCGCAGCAGCGCTTCGGTGGCGACGGACTTGCCGATCTCGACCCCCTGGTCGACTTCCTCCTGGCTGCCGGCAATTGCGGTCACGAGAAACTTCGCCGGATCGCCGGAGGCCGGGCTGTGCGGCGTAAAGCACCCTGATTCGGCCGCCAGCTGATTGATCATCTGCCGCGGCGAGCCGAGGTTCCACTGCGTCCAGCCCGCGGAATCGCTATCGACCAGCGCAATCGTACCGATGCTTTCGTCGCACCGGACGAGCTCCGGCACCTGTTTATTCTGCGCCGATACCGGTGCTGCGCCGAGAACCAGCGCAGCGGCCAGACTTGCGGTTACGCCCCATTTCAACATCGATTCACTCCCCCCATTGATCGTGGTTGCCAGTGAGGTAAGAGAAGGCAAGGTCGCCAGCATTGTAAAAACGCGACCAACTTCATCGGTTTGCAGTCGATGTGGTTGGCTGGATCCAACGGGTAACGGAGACGCCCGTGCGCACAGTCGAGCAGGATGCCCCTGCCATTCGTATCCGCTTCGTCATGCCGGGCCCCGAGCTCGCGCCCTTCGTGACGACGCTCTATCATATGCACATCGGCACCGGTGTGACCGGGCCGCTCGAGGATTGGCTTCATCCCGAATGGGGCAATATGCGCTTCAACGATGGCGACGTCTTGCAGGCCGGCGTGGGGGAGGAGCCGTTGCGAAAGGTGCCGCGGGTAGTGATGACCGGTCCTACCAGCCTGTGCACCCGCTTCCGGGTGCGCCCCGGGCGCTTCTGGGGTGTGGGGTTGTTGCCGCTCGGCTGGGCCACATTCTGCGACGGCGACGCTGCCGCCTATCGCGACCGCTTCTGCGACGGGCAGGCCGACCCGGCATTCACTGCACTCGCTGCGGTCGGCGATGGCCTGCTCGACAAGGAGCCCGACGTCGAGCGCGAAGCCGCGGTGCTGCAGGAGCGTCTGCGCGGCTTGCTTGTGCGCAAGGTCGCGGGCGAAGACCGGATAAGGAAGGTCAATACCGCGCTCGTCGATCCTGAAGTCACCAATGTGGCCGACCTGGCCGATCACACGGCGATGACCACGCGCACGCTCGAGCGACTGTGCGGACGCGTCTTCGGTTTCCCGCCCAAGCTGCTCCTGCGCCGCCAGCGCTTCCTGCGCAGCCTGGCGCGTTATATGATGGATCCTTCGATGAGCTGGATCGACAGCCTCGATTGCAGCTACCACGACCAGGCGCATTTCGTGCGCGATTTCCATCGCTTCATGACGATGAGCCCGAGCGCCTATGCCGCGCTCGAGCATCCCATTCTGATGGCGGCCATGCGCGGGCGGATGGAAGCGGCAGGGCAGGCGATGCAGGCATTGCACGAGCCGGCTTCGGCCTGACCGACACAGGTGGGTCCCGGCCCGCGCCCCGCGGACATGCGCGCGGCAAACACAAGCACTTTGCCTTGCGCGCCATTTGCCGCTAGCGGGGCGCCCTTCGATAAAGACACAGCACATGACAGATTTGACCAACCAGAAAGATGCGGCATTGGCCGCGATCGCCGCTGCGACGAGCCTCGATGCGCTCGAAGAGCAGCGCGTGGCTGCGCTCGGCAAGAAAGGCTGGGTCAGCCTCGCCCTCAAGACGCTCGGCGGGATGGACCCGGAAGAGCGCCAGAAGGCAGCGCCCGCGATCCAGGCCGTTCGCGCCGAAGTTGCCGATGCGATCGCCGCGCGCAAGGACGCGCTGGAGCGCGAGGCGCTGGAAGCCCAGCTCGCAACCGAAACGCTCGATCTTACTTTGCCCGCGCCGCAGCAGCGCTTCGGCTCGGTCCACCCGGTCAGCCAGGTGATGGACGAACTGGCGGAAATCTTCGCCGACCTCGGTTTCGCTGTCGCCACGGGGCCAGAGATCGAAGACGACTGGCACAATTTCACCGCGCTCAACATGGCCGAAACGCATCCGGCGCGGGCGATGCACGATACGTTCTATTTCCCCGATGTGGATAGCGAAGGGCGGCGCATGCTGCTGCGTACACATACCTCGCCGGTGCAGATCCGCGCGATGAAGGCGCAAGGCGCGCCGATCCGCATCATCGCGCCGGGCCGCGTCTATCGCAGCGACAGCGACGCCACCCACACGCCGATGTTCCACCAGGTCGAAGGTCTCGTAATCGACCGCGACATCCACCTGGGCCATCTCAAGTGGACGCTGGAGACTTTCCTCAAGGCCTTCTTCGAGCGCGAGGATATCGTCCTGCGCCTGCGCCCGTCCTATTTCCCTTTCACCGAGCCTTCGGTCGAAGTCGATGTCGGCTATTCGCGCGAGGGCGGTCGCCGCGTTGTGGGCGGGGACGGCAATGCCGAAGGGCATGACTGGATGGAGCTGCTTGGCTCCGGCATGGTCAACCGCCGCGTGATCGAAATGGCGGGGCTCGACCCCGACGAATGGCAGGGTTTCGCCTGGGGCCTCGGCGTCGACCGGCTCGCCATGCTCAAATACGGCATGGACGATCTGCGCGCCTTCTTCGACGGCGACCAGCGCTGGCTCGACCATTACGGGTTCAGCCCGTTCGACCAGCCGACCCTGTCTGCAGGTGTGGGAGCGCGGTCATGAAGTTCTCCATCACCTGGCTCAGGGATCATCTCGAAACCGAGGCGGGTCTCGAAGAGATCGTCGCCACGCTCAACCGGATCGGCCACGAGGTCGAAGGGGTCGAGGACCCGGCCGAGAAGCTCGCGGGCTTCACAGTCGCCAAGGTCCTGACCGCCGACAAGCATCCCGATGCGGACAAGCTGCAGGTGCTCACCGTCGATACCGGTGAAGGCGACCCGCTGCAGGTCGTGTGCGGCGCGCCCAATGCGCGCGCCGGGATGAAGGGCGTGCTCGGCCTGCCGGGTGCGACGGTGCCTTCGAACGGTATGGAACTGCGCAAGAGCGCGATCCGCGGGGTCGAAAGCAACGGCATGATGTGCTCGGTGCGCGAACTGGAGCTCGGCGAAGAGCATGACGGCATCATCGAGCTGCCCGAAGACGCGCCGGTCGGCCACAGCTTTGCCGATTATCATGGTTCTTCGCCGGTTCTCGACGTGGCGATCACGCCCAACCGCCCTGATTGCATGGGCGTCTACGGTATCGCGCGGGACCTGGCGGCAGCGGGTTTGGGCACGCTCAAGCCGATTGCTGTTCCGGACTTCGAGGCCAAGGGCGCCTGCCCCGTCGAAATCCGCACCGACGATCCCGAAGGCTGTCCAGCCTTCTATGGTCGCGTCATCAAGGGCGTGAACAACGGCCCGTCGCCCGATTGGCTCCAGCTGCGCTTGAAGAGCGCAGGCCAGCGCCCGATTTCGCTGCTGGTCGACCTCACCAATTACGTCATGCTGGCCTATGGTCGCCCGGCGCATGCCTATGATCTTGCGAAGCTGACCGGCGCGGTCGTCGCGCGGCGCGCGAAAAACGGCGAGCAGGTGCTGGCGCTCAACGAGAAGACCTACACGCTCGATGAGACGATGACTGTCATCGCCGACGATGCAGGTGTTCACGATATCGCCGGCATCATGGGCGGCGAAGACTCCGGTGTCACCGATTCTACCACCGATGTGCTGCTCGAAATCGCTTATTTCGATCCCGAGCGGATTGGGGTTACGGGCCGCAAGCTCGGCCTCGCGTCGGACGCGCGCACGCGTTTCGAACGCGGCGTCGATCCCGAGTTCCTCGAAACCGGGCTCGACCTGCTGACTGGTCTGATCGTCGAACTGGCCGGGGGCGAAGCTTCGGAGATGGTCAAGGCGGGCACCCCCCCGCAGGACAAGATGGTGGTCGATTTCGAACCCGCACTGGTTCAGCGGCTGGGCGGGATCGATGTCGAGGAAGCCGACCAACTGGCGATCCTCGAAAGCCTCGGCTTCGTCGCCACGCAAACGCAGGTCGGGCCGGGCGCCAAGACCTGGCGGATCGAAGTGCCATTGCGCCGGCACGATGTCGAAGGGCCCGCCGACCTGGTCGAGGAAATCGTCCGCAATGTCGGCCTCGACAAGGTCGAAAGCGTCGCGCTCCCGCGCGTTGACGGCGTTGCGCGCCCGACCGCGTCGCCGCAGCAGGTCCTTGAACGCAAGCTGCGCCGCACGGCGGCGGCGAGCGGGTTGCACGAAGCGGTGACCTGGTCGTTCCTGCCCACGGCGGAGGCCGAGCATTTCGCCCTTCGACAGGCTCAGGGTGGTCGGGGAAAATTGTGGGTGCTCGAAAACCCGATCAGCGAAGACATGAAGGCGATGCGGCCTTCCATGCTTCCCGGCTTGCTGATGGCCGCCAAGCGCGATGCCGATCGCGGTGCGGCGGGCAGCGGGCTGTTCGAAATCGGCCGCCGCTATTTCCGCGGCAAGGACGGCGCGAGCGACGAGAAGCCGACGCTCGGCGTGGTGCTGGTCGGTGAAAAGACAGCGCGCGGTTGGGCGAGTGGCAAGCCGCAAGGTTACGACGCCTATGATGCCAAAGGCGTGGCCGAAGCGCTGCTCGCGGCAGCGGGCGCACCGGTCGACAAGCTGATGGTGATGGGCGAGGCGGGGGACCAGTTTCATCCCGGCCAGTCGGGCACCCTGCGGCTTGGCCCGAAGAACGTGCTCGCCCGCTTCGGCGCGCTGCATCCGGCGACGCTCAAGGCCTACGACCTGGATGGCCCCGCCATGGCGGTCGAGCTGTTCCTCGATGCGATCCCGGCGAAGAAAGGCAGAGGAAGTTTCGCGCGTGTCGCCTTTGCGCCACCTGCGCTGCAATCGATCACCCGCGACTTCGCCTTCCTCGTGCCGAGCGATCTGGCCGCAGGCGATCTCGTGCGCGCGATCAAGGGCGCGGACAAGCAGGCCATCACCGACGCGCGCGTGTTCGACGTGTTCGCAGGGCAGGGCGTGCCCGAAGGCAGGAAATCCGTTGCCGTCGAAGTGACGCTGCAGCCGGGCGAGAAGTCGTTCAAGGACGAAGAGATCAAGGCGATCTCCGACAAAGTCGTTGCGGCTGCCGCCAAGCTGGGAGCGGAATTGCGCGGCTAAGCCGGCGCATACCGAACATTCATGTCGAACAGGCGGACCTTCGCGATCATCTCGCACCCCGATGCGGGTAAGACCACGCTGACGGAAAAGCTGCTGCTGCAAGGCGGGGCCATCCACCAAGCGGGTCAGGTCAAGGCGCGCGGCGAAGCGCGGCGGGCACGCTCGGACTGGATGAAGATCGAGCAACAGCGCGGTATCTCGGTCACCTCCAGCGTGATGACTTTCGAGAAGGAGTACGGTGGCGAAACCATCACCTTCAACCTGCTCGACACGCCGGGGCACGAGGACTTCTCCGAAGACACCTATCGCACGCTGACCGCGGTCGATTCCGCCATCATGGTGATCGACGCGGCGAAGGGGATCGAGCCGCAGACGCTGAAACTGTTCGAAGTGTGCCGCCTGCGCAGCGTGCCGATCATCACCTTCGTCAACAAGGTCGATCGCGAAGGCCGCTCGGGCTTCGAACTGCTCGACGAAGTGGCTGACCAGCTCGCGCTCGATGTGTCCCCGCAAAGTTGGCCCATCGGCATGGGCGGGCAATTCGAAGGCATCCTCGATTTCGCCAGCGGCACCGTCGCACGGCCCGAAGGCGGGTCGAAGGAATTCCTCGGCACGCGCGACGAGAACCCGGACATCCCCGAGCAATGGGCGGAGGAGGCCGAGCTGGCGCAGGTCGGCTATCCCGAATTCGATCTGGAGGCCTATCGCAACGGCGACCTGACGCCGGTCTTCTTCGGTTCGGCGCTCAAGAGCTTCGGCGTCACCGAGCTGATCGACGCCATCGCCGCCCATGCCCCGCCGCCACGCCCGCAGCCGAGCGAAGACGGTGCCATCGCGCCCGAGCGCGACGAGGTCACCGGCTTCATCTTCAAGGTGCAGGCCAATATGGACCCGAACCACCGCGACCGCATCGCATTCATGCGGCAGGTCTCGGGCACCTTCAAACGCGGCATGAAGCTGACGCCCTCGGGCCTTGGCAAGCCGATTGCGATCCACTCGCCGATCCTCTTTTTCGCGCAGGATCGCGAGATTGCCGACACCGCCGAGGCGGGCGACATCATCGGCATTCCCAATCACGGCACGCTCCGCGTCGGCGATACGCTGAGTGAGAAGAACGATGTCCGCTTCACCGGCCTGCCCAATTTCGCGCCGGAAATCCTGCGCCGGGTCCAGCTCAAGGATCCGACCAAGACCAAGCAATTGCGCAAGGCGCTCGACGACCTGTCAGAAGAGGGCGTGATCCAGGTCTTCTACCCGGAGATCGGCGCGCAGCACATTGTCGGCGTCGTCGGACAGCTGCAGCTCGAAGTGCTGATCTCGCGGCTGTCGGCAGAGTACAAGGTCGAGGCCGCGCTCGAAGCCGCACCCTTCGCCACCGCACGCTGGATCAAGGGCGATGCCAAGGCGATGAGCGAGTTCGAAAGCTTCAACCGCGCCAACCTCGCCAAGGATCGCGACGGGGACCTGGTGTTCATGGCCAAGAGCCCGTGGGACGTGAACTATCAGCAGGAAAAGAACCCCGACCTGGCGTTTTCCGCGACGAAGGAACGATAATTCTCGCCTCCCGCTTGCGGGAGGGGTCGGGGTGGGCGCGGAGCCATCGCCGCCGGGATTGCCCAATCGGCTGCGACTAGGCAGACTGGCTGCCTAGTCTCGCTGCCCCTTCCGCTCGCGGGAGGGGATTGGCACGCCGTCATTGCGAGCCTAGGCTTGGCGCATGGCCGATTTCTTCGACGCGCTCGACGGCAAGCACATTGCCATGATCGAAAAGCAGCCGGTGTTCTTCGTTGCCACGGCAGCGCCGGACGCGCGGATCAATCTCAGCCCCAAGGGCTACGACGCTTTCCGCGTGCTGTCGCCGACGCAGGTCGCCTATCTCGACCTCGGCGGTTCGGGCAACGAGACTCACGCGCATCTTGCCGCCGATGGCCGCATCACGATCATGTTCTGCAATTTCGAGCAGCCCGCGCTGATCCTGCGGATCTACGGCACGGGCCGACCGGTCCTGCCGCAGGACGGGGAATGGGAGGCACTGGCCGAGCGCTTCACGCTGATGCCCGGCACTCGGCAGATTTTCGTGATCGATATCGACACCATCCAGACCAGCTGCGGCTGGGGCGTTCCGTTGATGACGCTGGAAGATGAGCGGAAGACGCTGCTCAAGGCCCATACCAATGCGCATCCCGATGAATGGCGCGTCAAGATGAGCCTGCGGACCAGCTCGATCGACGGCCTGCCGACCCGCGCCACCGACCGCTACATCGAGGGTGCCCCCGGCACGCGGCCGGAATAGCTCACTGGTGCAGCTGACGGTCGCCAGCTACAATATCCACAAGGCCGTCGGTACCGACCGGCGGCGCGATCCGGCGCGCATTGTCTCCGTCCTGCGCGAGCTCGACGCCGACATCATCGCACTTCAGGAAGCGGATTTGCGCTTCGGCCAGCGCGCCAGCGTGCTACCAAGAGCCTTGCTCGACGATACGCCCTGGAAGGCGGTAGCGGTGGCCAAGCGCCCGCGCAGCCTCGGCTGGCACGGCAATGCGTTGCTGGTCCGACGCGGTATGGAGATCGTCGATAGCGAAGCGCTCGACCTGCCTATGCTCGAACCGCGCGGTGCGGCCTGTGCCGACATTGCCAACGGCAAGGGGGCCTTCCGCGTGGTGGGAACGCACCTCGACCTGTCGGGTGTTCGGCGCAGCGACCAGATCCGCACGATCCTCGCCCATCTTCATCGCGCGCATCCCGACATGCCGGAAATCCTCATGGGGGATTTCAACCAGTGGTCGGTGCGCAGCGGCGCGATGCGGGTGTTCGATGAGAAATGGCAGGTGCTTTCACCGGGGCCGAGCTTCCCCAGCCGCAGGCCGATCGCGCGGCTCGACCGGATCGCGCTGTCGCCGCAATGGCAAGTCGTCGGCCAAGGCGTGCATCACAGCGCACTCAGCGCGCAGGCTTCCGACCATTTGCCGATCTGGGCGACAGTCCGACTGACTAAAAATTAGGCCTTGCGTATTCTTTGGGCAATTATGGTGTCGCATGATTGACGACTCCGGCTGAATCCTGCCCGCGCCGCTTTTGGCACACCTCTTGCTGCACTTGCGAAGTCGGGATCGTCCCGGCTGATCAACAAGGGGGGTTCGATGAAGTTCATCATCGCCGTCATTAAACCGTTCAAGCTCGACGAAGTGCGTGAAGCGCTCGGGGGCATCGGTGTCGCCGGTATGACCGTGACCGAGGTCAAGGGGTTCGGTCGCCAGAAGGGCCAGACCGAAATCTACCGCGGTGCCGAATATTCCACCAACATGCTGCCCAAGGTAAAGCTGGAAATCGCCGCCAGCGACGACCTCGCGCCGCAAATCGTCGAGACCATCCAGTCGACCGCCGCCACCGACGCTATCGGCGATGGCAAGATTTTCGTCCTCGACCTCGCCACCGCCACCCGCATCCGCACGGGTGAAACCGGCGAGACCGCACTGTGACCCGGGGGAATACCACTATGATCCGCTCGCTATTTTGTAGCGCCGGCGCGCTGGCCTTCACGGGCCTCGTATCGACCGCTGCCATCGCCCAAGAAGCCGCTGAAGCGGCGCCTGTCCCCAACCCCGGCAACAACGCATGGATGATGACGGCAACCGTCCTCGTCCTGCTGATGATCCTGCCGGGCCTCGCGCTGTTCTACGGTGGCCTGACCCGGTCCAAGAACATGCTCAGCACCATGACCCAAATCGGCGCGACCGCCGCACTGGCCATGCTGGTGTGGGTGATGTGGGGCTATTCGACCGCCTTCGGACCGGAAGGCAACGCCTTTTTCAGCTGGGGGGTCCCGTTCCTCGCCGGGATCGACGCCTCCAGCACCGCTGCGACGTTCACCGACGAAGTGATCAGCGAATATGTCTTCATCAGCTTCCAGATGACCTTTGCGGCCATCACCGCCGCGCTGATCCTGGGCGCGACGGCGGAACGGATGAAGTTCAGCGCCGTGATGGCTTTCGTCCCCATCTGGCTGACGATCGTCTATTTCCCGATCGCCCACATGGTCTGGGCCGGGGGCGGCCTGCTGTTCGAAGACGGCGCGCTCGATTTCGCCGGCGGCACGGTGGTGCACATCAACGCCGGTGTCTCGGGCCTCGTCCTCGCCTACCTGCTCGGCAAGCGTCGCGGCTATCCGGCCGAACCGATGCCGCCGCACAGCCTCACGCTGACCATGGTCGGCACCGGTCTGCTGTGGGTCGGCTGGTTCGGTTTCAACGCCGGCTCCGCGCTCGAAGCCGATGCCTCCGCCGGCCTCGCCATGATCAACACCTTCGTTGCCACGGCTGCCGCCGCGCTGACCTGGATGGTGATCGAGCGGGCTGCGGGTCACAAGGGCTCGGCGCTGGGCTTCTGTTCGGGCGTCATCGCGGGCCTCGTCGCCGTAACCCCGGCTGCCGGCAATAGCGGACCCTTCGGTGCGATCCTGCTGGGCATCCTCTCGTCGGCGGTCTGCTATTACTTCGTGGCCAAGGTGAAGACCAAGCTTGGCTACGACGACTCGCTCGACGCCTTCGGCATCCACGGGATCGGCGGCATAGTCGGCGCGATCGGCACCGGCATCGTCTACCAGCCGTTCCTCGGCGGCCCCGGCGACGGTTCCACCGCGCTCGGCGCCCAGCTCTGGACCCAGACCTTCGGCGTCTTGGTAACGATAGCCTGGGCTGGCATCGGCACCCTGGTCGCCGCCTACATCGTCAAGCTCATCATCGGCCTCAGGGTCGACGAAGAGAGCGAAGTCGATGGGCTCGACATCTCCGAACACGGAGAGCGGGCTTACAACTGACACCCGAATTGGCGGGCCGGGAGCTACCTCTCCCGCACCCGGCCCGCCAATCTTTGTTCCTCCTGCGAACAACCACCTCGATAGGGCCGGAGCGCGATGCTCTGGCCCTCTTTTTTGTAGATTTTCGACTGTGGCGCGCGTGCGACAGGTTGACCCCAATCCGTAATATTTACGCAAAGGGAACCTTGCGGGGGCTAAGGGTGCGGCGCAGATTCCAGTGTAACGGGCGAAAAGACCCGGTTTGCAGGAGAGATATTATGCGCATTTCCGAAAGCCTTGCGGGATTCCGCGTCCGTTCCGCCCTTCTCGCCGGGTGTGCCTTCGCGCTCGGTGCCACGCCGGCCCTTGCGCAGGATAGCGATGAGGACACCGCTTCCAGTGCGCCGCCGCGCGGCAATGTCATCGTGGTGACCGCGACCAAGCGCGACCAGACGATCCAGGACATTCCCTTCTCGATCAACGCCCAGACGCAGGAAGACATCCAGCGATCGGGTTCGGTGACGCTGGAAGACCTGTCGCGCAATGTCGCCGGTCTTACCATCCAGAACCTCGGCCCGGGCCAGAGCCAGGTCGCCGTGCGCGGTGTTTCCGCCGGCCAGGTCGTGCGCGACCAGCCGGGCGTGAAGGAACAGGTGGGCGTTTATCTCGATGAATCGGTGATTTCGCTCTCGCTGTTTACGCCCGATCTCGACCTGTTCGACCTCAACCGCGTCGAGACGCTGCGCGGCCCGCAGGGTACGCTGTTCGGTTCCGGTTCGGTGGGCGGTACCATCCGCTATATCACCAACCAGCCGACCCCGGGCATCGTCGAAGGCACCGTGGAGGCGAACTTCAACGTCCTCGAAAGCGGCGATATCGGCGCGCACCTGAAGGGCGCGGTCAACGTTCCGCTGCTGGGTGACACGATCACCGCCCGCGCTGTGGGCTACTATACCGAATATGCCGGCTTCATCGACGCGCTCGGCCCGGGAGGCGGCGAAGACATCAATGACGGTCGTCGCTACGGCGGCCGCGTCGCAGTACGGGTCGATACCGGCGAGGGCGTGAGCTTTACGCCGCGCATCCTCTACCAGAAGGTCGAGGCCGACGGCTTCAACCGGCAGGAGATCTTCAACCTCTTCGCCAATCCGTTCACGACTACCCGGCCCCCGGTCCAACTGGGCGAACGCGAGCAATATCTGCGCCTGCAGGAAGCGTTCGAGGACGAAACCTTCCTGTTCGACATCGTCGCCGAAGCCGAACTGGGTCCGGTCACGCTGACCTCCGTCAGCACCTATATCAACCGCGACATCTTGGTCAGCCGCGATGCCAGCGCGTTGACCGGCTCGGTCTCGGTCGATCTCGGCTATCCGCCTGTGGCGGTGCTGCTGCCGTCGAACCTTCGCGATACGACCGATCTCGAAACGGTCACGCAGGAAGTGCGGCTCGCCTCCAACACCGACGGCCGCTTCCAGTGGCTGGTCGGCGCGTTCTATTCGGAAGTCGATCGCGTTTACACGCAGCGCCTGCCGACTCCGGGCTATGCGGCGTTTACGGACGCCACACTGGGTGCAGGCACTTCGGCGGCGGTGGCCAACGGCTTCCCGAACCTCGATTCTCCGTTCAACTCGGACCTGCCCTACGACATCAGCCAAATCGCGGTTTTCGGCGAGGCTAGCTTCGAAGTGACCGACGCGCTGACCATCACCGCGGGCGGGCGCTACTACGATTTCGAGGAAACCCGCACGATCACCACCGGCGGCCTGTTCGCCAATGGCGATAGCGGCGTGGTCGACGAAACCTCGTCCGACGGGTTCACCCCGCGACTTCTGCTGAGCTACGAAGTGAATCCCAACGTTACCGTCAACGCGCAGGCGTCGCGCGGCTTCCGTCTCGGCGGGGTCAACGATCCGCTCAACGTGCCGCTTTGTAATGCACAGGATCTGGCCCTGTTCGGTGGCTTCCAGGACTACGACGACGAGACGCTGTGGAACTACGAACTCGGCGTGAAAACGCAGGGCCGCAATTTCACGTTCAACGCCGCCGGGTTCTACAACGATATCAGCAATCTGCAGGTGACGCTCGATGCGGGCAGCTGCTCCTCCCGCATCGTGTTCAACGTGCCCGATGCCCACACGATGGGGATCGAAGCGGAGTTGGGCATCAGCCCTGCCGAAGGTCTCAACTTCAACCTGTCGGGCAGCTGGATCGAGGCCGAATTCGACACCACCCTGCCGGGAGCGCTCGCGGTTGCAACCGGTATCCGCGAAGGCAACCGCCTGCCATCGGTGCCGGAATTCCAGCTCTCCGCCTCGGGCAGTTACGAATGGCCGGTTTCGGACAATGCCGATGCCTATTTCGCGGCATCCTTCACCCATGTCGGATCGCGCTATACCCAGCCGGCCGACCAGGAAAACAACCCGCGCACCTTCGTGCACGGACTGCCGTTTGCAGGTGCGCCGGCGACCGCATCGACCACGGTCGACCTGCTGCTCGACGATTACCAGCTGATCAATCTCAGCGCGGGGATCGATTTCGACAGCGGGCTCAGCTTCGTGATCTATGCCAACAATATCCTCGACGAGAATGCGCTGCTGTCGTTCGACCGCGAGCGCGGGGGACGTGCGCGCCTGGGCTATCGCATCGGCCAGCCGAGGACTTTCGGGATCACGGCGCGCCAGACGTTCTGACCGCGGCGACACACAAAGAAGGGGCCGGGCAGCATCTGCTTCCCGGCCCCTTTCTTGTCGCTAGTCGCAATCAGGCGAATTGCTTCTCTGCGGCCATCACGAAATCGGCACAGCGTTCGCCGATCATGATGCTGGGCGCATTGGTGTTGCCGCTGACGATCTTGGGCATGATCGAGGCATCGGCGATCCAAAGCCCTTCGACACCGCGCGCCTTGAGCTTGGTGTCGACAACGGCATCTTCGTCCGCGCCCATCCGGCAGGTGCCGACGGGATGGTAGACCGTGTCGGCGCGGCTGCGGATCAACTCGTCGAGCGCGGCATCGTCGTTTAGGTCGATGGGATGCCGGTCGGTCGGCTCATAGGCCTGCATCGCGGCCCCTTCGACGATCCGATGCGACAGGCGCACGCCTTCGCGCATCACGGCGATGTCGCGATCGTCGTCGAGGAAGTTGGGATCGATGCGCGGACCCTCCGCCGGATCGGCCGAATTGAGCCGAACCGTGCCGCGGCTTTCCGGGCGCAGCACGCAGGCATGAAGCGAGAAGCCGTGGCCTTTCACTTTCTCGCGACCATGGTCTTCGAGGACAGCCGGGACGAAATGCCATTGCACATCGGGTGACGGCGCATCGGGCATGACCTTCCAGAACCCGCCGGCCTCGGCATAGGGCGTGGTCATGATCCCGGTACGCAGGCGGCGGTGCTCTATGATCGCTTTCGCCATCCGCGCGGTCCCCTCGAGCGAATCGCCGATCGGCACCGTGCTCTTGGTCGCCCAGCCGGAGACGTAATCGATGTGGTCCTGCAACTCGCTCCCGACCGCGGGCTTGTCGATCTTCACTGCGATGCCGTGTTCCCTGAGATGGTCGCCCGGGCCTATCCCCGACAGCATCAGGATCTGCGGTGAATTGAACGCGCCGGCAGAGAGGATCACCCCCTTGCGCGCGGTCAGGATCTCGCGCTTGCTTCCGATGAGTCCGCCGCGCTTGATCGCGACGCCGGTGACCTTGCCGCCATCGATAATCAGGTGCTCGACCAGCGTCCTGGTGCGGATATCCAGATTGGGCGCCTCGCGGATCGGTTCGATATAGGCGCGCGCTGCGGACCAGCGTTCGCCATTGCGTTGGGTCACCTGGTAGAGGCCGAAGCCTTCCTGCTTGGCGCCGTTGAAATCCGCGTTGGTCGGTAGCTGGAGCTGCGCCGCAGCTTCGATGAAGGCATGGCTTGTGGGATTGGCGTATTTCTGGTCGCTGACGAACAGTGGTCCGCCGGCCCCGTGATACTCGTCCGCCCCGCGCTCGTTGGCCTCGGCTTTCTTGAACCAGGGCAACACGTCATCATAGGACCAGCCATCGCAGCCCATCGCGGCCCAATTGTCGTAATCCCATCTGTGCCCGCGGATATAGACCATGGCGTTGATCGCCGATGATCCGCCTAGCCCCTTCCCGCGCGGCTGGTAGCCGATCCGGCCATTGAGCCCCTTCTGCGGCACGGTGTCGTAGCGGTAATTGGTGTTCTTGAGCAGGAACGGCATGAAGCCGGGCGTCTTGACCAGCATGTTGTTGTTGCGCCCGCCCGCTTCGAGCAGGCAGACCTGCCGCGTGCCGTCGACGGCCAGCCGTCCGGCCACCGCGCTGCCTGCACTGCCGCCGCCGATCACGATGTAGTCGTATTGATTCACGATGCTCTCCTCTTGAAGGAAAGCGTTACGCAGCCTGCTCTGTTCCGGCAATCGGCTTTTCGGCGGTATCGGACGGCTCGTTGGCCGTGCGCGCGCGCCAGCGATCGCGGATCGTGTCGGATGTGTCGCGGCTGCCGTCATGCGTCCAGCCGGGTTCGCGCAGCAGGTACCCGAGCTTGTGCCTCCACGGCGCGCGCCAGATATCCTGCGCCATACCGATCCACTCGTGGAAGACCGCCCACAGCAGGTTGAAGCTGCCCAATTGCTTGACGATGCCGTAGCGGATTTTCTCTTCGCCGGTTTCCGGTTCGAACGTGCCGAACATCTTGTCCCAGACGATGAATACGCCCGCATAGTTGCGGTCGAGATAGCGCGGATTGGTCGCATGATGGACGCGGTGGTGGCTCGGGGTGTTCATCACCGCTTCGAACCAACGCGGCATGCGGTCGATCGCTTCGGTATGGATCCAGAACTGGTAGATCAGGTTGAAGCCCGCGCAGATCGCGATCATCGCCGGGTGGAAGCCGAGAAGGATCAGCGGCAGCGCGAACAGCAGGCCGAAGGTGAAGGCCCCGGTCCAGCTTTGTCGCAACGCCGTGCTGAGATTGTAGTGCTGGCTCGAGTGATGGTTCACATGGCTCGCCCACATCCAGCGGATGCGGTGCCCGGCGCGGTGCACCCAGTAATATTTCAGATCGTCGAGTACGAAGCACAGCGGCCAGGCCCACCAGATGGTCCACCATTCGGGCCCCATGTCGAACAGGCGATATTCATAGGCTTCGATAAATACGAGCAACGCGAAGCCGCCGAACAGCGCGCCGGCAATGGTGCTGCCGAGGCCGAAAGAAAGACTGACGAGCGTGTCCTTCGGCTCGTAGGCAGCCGGATTGCGCCGCCAGGCCCAGATCATCTCGATCAGGACCAGCAGCACGAAGCCCGGTACTGCGTATTGAGTCGGCGAAAAGTCAGGCATTGCTGATAGCCTTTAGCCGATTGATCGCGCTCTCCCAATATGCCCCGTCGTCGAGGGCCAGCGTGATTGTGCCAAAACGCCGCTCGCCGCTATCGACTGTAAGGACGCCGGATTGCATGTGCGCTTTCGCGGTCGGCCCCAGCACGCGGCCGGCGAACTGGTTGCCGTGCGGCTTGAGTAACAGAATGCGGCCCGCTCCGTCTTCGAGCAATGCGCCGCGTCCATCGGTGTCGATGCCGAAGCGTATCGCAGCGAAACCGTCGACGGCCTCGTCTGCCGCCAGACGCGCCGTTTCCTCGCTGTCGATCCGGGGAGACCCTCCGAGCTTCAGCCACATTGCAAGCCCGGCCAGCGCAAGTATGGCAACCAGAGAGCCGACGATTTGAAGCGGTTCCATGCCCTGTCGCTTCGCACGCGCCGCTTACGCTGTCGAGCATGGCTTTTCATTTGGCGACAGGCACGGCAAAAGGCCCGCAACAGGGAGATAGATCGATGAAGTTTCTTGCTGGCCTCACGGCACTTTCGACCGTGCTCGCGGCCCCGCTTGCCGCGCAGGAGGTCGATCCGATCGCTGCGGTCGAAGCCGAGTCCGACCGTACCGAACGCGTTGCGAAGCAGATCTGGGACTGGGCCGAACTCGGCTATCTCGAATTGCGTTCCAGCAACCTGCTGCAGGACGAGCTGCGCGGTGAAGGCTTCGCCGTGACCGAAGGCGTCGCCGGCATCCCCACGGCGTTCATAGCCGAATGGGGCAGCGGCGGTCCGGTGATCGGGGTGCTGGCCGAATACGACGCTCTGCCGGGTATCAGCCAGTCGACCTCGGCCAGCCGCGACGTCATGGAAGACAAGGGCGCGGGCCATGCCTGCGGGCACAATCTCTTCGCGGCGGGTTCGCTGACCGCCGCGATCGCAATCAAGAACTGGCTCGAGAAAACCGGCACGCCGGGCCGCATCCGGCTCTACGGCACGCCCGCCGAGGAAGGCGGCTCGGGCAAGGTCTATATGACCCGCGAAGGCCTGTTCGACGATGTCGACGTGGCGATCCACTGGCATGCCGCCGATCGCAACAGCGCGGCGGCGCGGACGAGCCTCGCCAACCGCTCGGCCAAGTTCCGCTTCAAGGGCGTCTCCGCCCATGCCGCCGGCGCGCCGGAACGCGGTCGCAGCGCGCTCGACGGGGTCGAGGCCATGAACATGATGGTGAACATGATGCGCGAGCACACCAGCATGGACACCCGCATCCATTACGTGATCACGGAAGGCGGGGCTGCGCCGAACGTGATTCCGGACTTCGCCGAAGTGTTCTACTACGTGCGTCATTCGGATGCCGACGAAGTGCGCGCCTTGTGGGAGCGATTGGAAGACACCGCCCGCGGTGCGGCGCTGGGCACCGGTACGGAAGTCGAGTGGGAGATCATCCACGGCAACAATCCGCTGCTGGTAAACGAGACGCTTGCGAAAGTGATGGATGCCAACCTGCGCCGGGTCGGCGGGGTGCAGTATACCGAGGAAGAGCGCGCCTGGGCAGAAGATATCAGCACCTCCCTCGGCGATGGCGCGATGGCGCTCGAAACTGCGGCTCAGATCCAGCCCTATGGCAAGACACTCGGCTACGGCTCGACCGATGTCGGCGACGTCTCATGGGCCACGCCGACCGTCGGTGTCCGCACCGCCACCTGGGTTCCCGGCACCAGCGCCCATAGCTGGCAGGCGGTCGCGGCGAGCGGTCACTCGATTGGGGCCAAGGGCACGCAGGTCGCGGCCAAGGCGATGACCCTGACGGCGATCGACCTGTTCACCGATCCCGAATTGCGCCGGGCCGCGAAAGAAGAATTCGATGCGTCGCGCGGAGACGACTACCAGTATGTCTCGCTGCTGGGTGACCGCGATCCGCCGCTCGATTATCGCAATTAGTCCGGCGTCTCAGCCCTTGGCGCGCGCGGCGAACATGTCCATTGCCGGGCGCACCGGGCTTACGTCGTAACCGGCGGCGCGCGCAGCTTCGGCAATCGCGTCCGGGTCGATACCGGCGCGAGCCTGCGCCAGCGACCACAGCAGTGTCGACCGTGTGCCCGAGCGACAATAGCCGAGCACGGTGCCTTCCGAGCCGTCCAGCGCGTCGCGCATCGCCTCGACCTGCGGTTCGCTGAAACCGGCGGAGGTGACGGGAATCGCGACGTAGTAGATCCCCGCCTCGCGGGCGGCCGACTCGATCTCGGCGCCGTCGGGCTGGTCGGGTTCTTCGCCATCGGGCCGGTTGTTGACGATCAGCGTCACTCCGGCGTCCCGGGCGGCGGCAATATCGCTTGCCGCGATCTGCGGGCTCGCCAGCATCGACTCGGACAGGCGGCGAAAATCGCTCATGCGGTGGCCTCTATCTCTGTCTTTCGCAGACGATTGCGCTTGAAGATGTTGAGGACTTCCACGCCGACCGAGAAGCCCATGGCGGCGTAGATATAGCCTTTGGGAACGTGGAAACCGAAGGCATCGGCCACCAGCACCGCGCCGATCATGACCAGGAAGGCGAGCGCCAGCATCACCAGCGTGGGGTTGTTCTCGATGAATTTCGCGAGCGGATCGGCGGCAACCAGCATGATGCCGACCGTGATCACCACGGCGGTAACCATGATCGGCAGTTCGTCCGTCATGCCGACCGCGGTCAGGATCGAATCGATCGAGAACACCATGTCGAGCACGATAATCTGCGCGATCGCCGCGCCGAAGGTGAGCTGGACCGCCTTCTTGTGCTTGTTCAGCACGTCGTCGGAACGCTCTTTCGGCTCCATGTTGTGGTGGATTTCCTTGGTCGCCTTCCACAGCAGGAACAGGCCGCCGGCAAGCAGGATGAGGTCGCGCCCGGAGAGAGCCGTCTCGAAAGTCGGCTCGCCGTTATATTCGTTGATACCCCCCTGGATCCCGAGGTCGAACAACGGCGTCTGCAGGGTTACCAGCCAGCCGATGAGCGTAAGCAGGCCCAGCCGCATCACCAGCGCGAGAATCAGGCCGATTCGGCGCGCCCTTTGCTGCTGGTGTTCCGGCAGCTTGTTGGAAATGATCGCGATGAAGATGAGGTTGTCGACGCCGAGGACGACTTCCAGCACGATCAACGTGAAAAGGGCTGCCCAGGCAGCCGGGTCGGAAAGCAAGGCCATGATATCCATGGGGGAAGCTCATGCCGGACGGGAAAGCGGCAATCAAGCGCTCTAGTGGTAACTTTAGCGGTTATGAATTTGTCACATATTGCGGTGATACTGGCCCCGCACGTTAAATCATTCGCCTAGCGCCGAATTCTCCGCTATGGTTTGAAGCAATGTGAGTGGGAAATTCCGGGATCGATGCCCGGCATCTCGCTTCCAAAGGACGAAGGAGCATTGCCGTCCAGCTCCTCCGACCAGAGTGTGATGGGGCGTGCGTGGTAGGGTACTGTTTGAATTATGGGTTACGATAAAGGGCGCCGTCGCGGCAGGGACAAGCGAGACGGCTTCGGCGAAGACGGTTTCGATCCTTTCGGTGGCGGCGGCGATTTCGGCGGTCCTCCGCCTGATCGTTTCGGAGGCGGAGGCGCCGGCTACGGAGATCGTGGCGGCGGCGGTTTTGGCGATCGCGATGGCGGCGGTCGTGGCGGTTTCGGGGGCGGACCCCGTGGCGGCGGCGGCGGTCCTCGCGGCGGCGGCGGCGGTGGTGGTGGTTTCGACCGCATGCCTCCCCAGGTTGTCGGAACCGGCAAGGGCACGGTGAAATTTTTCAACGGCCAGAAAGGTTTCGGCTTCATCCAGCAGGAAGGTGGCGGAGAAGATGTGTTCGTGCACATCAGTGCTGTCGAACGCGCCGGACTGGATGGCCTTGCCGAAGGCCAAGAGCTCGAATTCAACCTCGTCGATCGCGGCGGAAAGGTCTCCGCTCAGGATCTGCAGGTCGTCGGCGACGTTATCGCGGTCGAATCGCGCGACTCGGGCCCGCCCAAGCGCGAACTGACCGGCGAGAAAGCGACCGGCACGGTCAAGTTCTTCAACTCGATGAAGGGTTTCGGCTTCCTCGTTCGCGACGACGGCCAGCCCGATGCATTCGTGCACATCAGCGCGGTCGAACGCTCGGGCCTGTCCGGCATCGACGAAGGCGAGCGTTACGAGTTCGACCTCGAAGTCGATCGACGCGGCAAGTATTCGGCGGTCAATCTCGTGCCTGTTCAAGAGTGACCCGGCTTTGCGCTCATCCCATTTGACCGGGGTTGAGCGACAATCTAAACAGCGCGAAATGGCGGCCTCGTTTGGGGCCGCCATTTCCCTTTGAGCCGAAACAGTTTCGAGGAATTGCCACGATGTCGATCACACCGCTCATGCCAGTCTACCCCCGCTGCGGGGTTCGTCCGGTCCGCGGCGAGCACTGCCACCTGATCGACGAGGACGGCACGCGCTATCTCGACTTTGCCAGCGGCATTGCCGTCAATCTGCTCGGCCATTCGCATGAAGGCCTGATCGGTGCGATCCAGCAGCAGGCCGCGACGCTGATGCATGTTTCCAACCTCTACGGCAGCCCACAGGGCGAGGAACTGGCGCGGAAGCTGGTCGACAAGACTTTCGCCGACACGGTGTTCTTCACGAACTCTGGCGCGGAGGCGGTGGAAACGGCGATCAAGACCGCGCGCGCCTATCACCAGCAAGAGGATGGTGACGCGCAGCGTACCGAACTGATCACGTTCACCAACGCCTTCCACGGGCGGACGATGGCGACCATCAGTGCGTCCAACCAGGAGAAGATGCACAAGGGCTTCCAGCCGCTTCTCCCGGGCTTCAAATATTGCGAGTTCGACGATCTCGACATGGCCAAGAGCCTGATCGGTCCGCAGACGGCGGGCTTCCTGGTCGAACCGATCCAGGGCGAAGGCGGCATCCGCCCCGCCTCGGACGCATTCATGCACGGCCTGCGCGACCTGTGCGACGAGCATGACCTCATGCTCGCGCTCGACGAAGTGCAATGCGGTGTCGCGCGCACCGGCACGCTCTACGCCTATGAGCAATACGGGATCGAACCCGACATTCTCGCCACGGCAAAAGGCATCGGCGGCGGCTTCCCGCTGGGGGCCTGCCTTGCCACGGAAAAGGCGGCGCGCGGCATGGTCTTCGGCACGCACGGCTCGACCTATGGCGGCAATCCGCTGGCCATGGCGGCCGGAATGGCGGTGATGACAGCCGTCGCGAACGACGAGTTTCTTGCTGAAGTACGCGAAAAGGGTGAACGGATCCGGACCCGGCTCGAACAGTTCATCGGCAACTATCCCGACCTGTTCGAACTGGTCCGCGGCAAGGGGCTGATGCTCGGCATCAAGATGAAGGTCGAAAGCCGTCCCTTCTTTGTCCACCTGCGCGATCATCACCAGTTACTGACCGTCGCGGCCGGCGACAATACGCTGCGGGTTCTCCCGCCGCTGGTCATCGGCGATGCGGAGATCGATGAATTTTTCGACAAACTTTCCGCGGGTGCGGCAAGCTACAAGGTGCCCGAGGCGGCGTGATGCCCGCACCGGCGACAGTACGGCATTTTCTCGACCTGTCGGATGCCGGCGGCGATGCGATCGCCGCGATGATTAATGACGCGCAGGACCGCAAGGCCGCGCGTACAGCCTGGCCGAAGGGGCGCCCCGATCCGGATGCGCCGCTGAAGGACCACGTCCTCGCCATGATCTTCGAGAAAAGCTCGACCCGCACCCGCGTCAGTTTCGACATGGCGATGCGGCAACTCGGCGGCAGCGCGATGGTGATGGAATCGGGTTCCATGCAGCTCGGGCGGGGCGAAAGTATTGCCGATACCGCACGGGTGTTGAGCCGGATGGTGGATGCGATCATGATCCGCACCGACGATCACGGCAAGATCGAGGAGCTGGCGCACCACGCCACGGTACCGGTGATCAACGGCCTGACCGATCGTTCGCATCCGTGCCAGATCGTCGCCGACCTGCTGACGGTCATAGAAAATGGCAAGGCACTGCCCGGTCTGGAGATCGCCTGGCTCGGCGATGGCAACAATGTGCTGCACTCGATCCTCGAAGCAGCGGGCCTGATGAAGTTCAACGTCCGGGTCGGGACGCCCAAGGGCTACGAGCCCGATGGCGAATTCGTCGAATTGGCGCGTGCGGGCGGGGCGCAGGTCTCGCTGGCTGCCGATGCGGCCGAAGCGGCGCGCGGGGCGGATGTCGTAATTACCGATACCTGGGTGTCGATGGGGCAGGAGCATGCTGCAACCAAGCTGGAGGCAATGGCGCCGTTCCAGGTCGACGACCGCCTGATGGACCAAGCCAAGCCGGACGCCATCTTCCTGCACTGCCTGCCCGCGCATGTCGGGGAGGAAGTGGCCGAAAGCGTGATCGAAGGGCCGCAATCGCGGGTTTTCGACGAGGCAGAGAACCGTATCCATGCGCAGAAATCGGTGCTGCTCTGGGCGCTCGGCAAGCTCGGCTAAAGGGCCCGCCTTCCAAACAAGGCAGTGCGCCCCATATAGGCGCCATGCAACAACCCGACGAAACTTACGCTGACCGCCTGCTCAGCTTCACGATCCCTTCGCGTCAAGCCCGCGGCCGCATCGTCCGGCTCGATTCAGTCCTCGACGATGTCCTGTCCGCGCATCGATACCCGCCCGCGATTGCCCGCCTGCTGGCCGAAGCGCTGGTGGTGGGCACGCTCATCGGCGGCCTCGTCAAGGACGACGAGGGCCAGATGACGATGCAAGCGCAGACCCGCGACGGGATCGTCAAGCTGCTGGTGGTCGATTACCGGGCCGGCGCGGTGCGCGGCTATGCCGATTTCGATCGCAGCCGACTCGACGATATCGGTATCAACCCGGATCTGCACACGCTGTTCGGCGATGGCTATCTCGCGGTGACGTTCGACATGAATGACGAGCGCGGACGCTACCAGGGAATTGTGCCGCTGGAAGGCGAAAGCCTGAGCCATGCCTGCGAGACCTATTTCGCGCAATCGGAACAGGTCCCGACGCTCATCAGGGTTGCAGTCGATATAGATGGCGGCGTCCAATCGGGCGCCGGACTGCTGGTCCAGCACCTGCCAGACGGGGAAGTCGGGCGCGAGCGCCTGCATGCCCGGCTCGACCATCCCGAATGGGAACACGTCGCCATTCTCGCTGGGAGCCTGCGCGATGACGAACTGCTCGATCGCGATCTTTCGATGGAGGCCATAGCCTGGCGCCTCTTCCACGAGGAAGAGCAAGTGCGCACGCAGGTCGGGTCGGTCCTCAGCCGCGGTTGTCGCTGCTCGGCCGAACATTACGCGACCGTGCTCGCACGCTTCGGCGAAACCGAGCGAGCCGAAATGCGGGACGAGGACGGCATCATCCAGGTCGACTGCGCCTTCTGCTCGCGCACCTTCGCGCTCGACATGTAAAATGTCGCGTCGATCCAATTCATGACCTATATACCTGCCTACCATTACAAAGAAAACAGAGGTCGCCAGGCGGAGGACGATATGAAGAATTCTCGCGCCCGGCTGCGATCGACACTGATTGCATTGGGCATATCCATCACTGCATTCGGCGTGCCTGCCGAGGCGCAGGCACCCGGCCTGGCCATGCTTAACAGGCTGCAGGCCGGCGAATGGGAAATTCGTTATCGTGACGGCGCTGCGCCGAAGCGTATGTGCGTGCGCAACGGCCGCGAATTGATCCAGCTGCGCCATCGCGAACCCAACTGCAATCGCTTCGTCGTCGAGGACGGCGATAGCGAAGTGACGGTGCAGTATACGTGCCGCGGCAATGGCTATGGCCGCACCAACATCCGGCGCGAAAGCAATGTCCTCGTCCAGCTGGAATCGCAGGGCATCGAAGGGGGCTTGCCGTTCTCGTTCACTGCGGAAGGTCGCCGGATCGGCGCCTGTCGCTAGTCACTTTGCGCTTGGGCGGCGCGTGAACCTGCGCTAGCCCCACTCAATGGCAGCAAATTCCCGCAAGGCAGCCGCGATCCTCTTGTCCGGCGGCCTCGACTCCATGGTCACCGCCGCGATCGCGCAGGAGCAGGGCTACGCCGTGCATGCGCTGACGATCGATTATGGCCAGCGCCACAAGGTCGAGCTGCAGTCTGCCCGGTTGATTGCCGCGAAGATCGGGGCCGAGCGACATGTCGAAATCGAGGCCGATCTGCGGGCGCTGGGTGGATCGGCGCTGACCGATGATATCGACGTTCCCAAATGCGGCGTCGGAAACGACATTCCGGTCACCTACGTGCCTGCGCGCAACCTCGTGTTCCTGTCGTTGACCACGGCTTTTGCGGAAGCGTCCGGCGCGCGGGATATTTTCATCGGGGTGAACGCGCTCGATTATTCCGGTTATCCGGACTGCCGCCCCGAGTTCATCGAAAGCTTTGCCGTCACGGCCAACCTCGCCACCAAGGCGGGCGTCGAGGAATCGGCGCCTTTCAAGATCCATGCCCCGCTGCAACACATGACCAAGGCCGATATCGCGCGCGAATGCGCCCGGCTCGGTCTCGAGAGTGCGTGGAGCTGGTCCTGCTACGACCCGCTGCCCGGCCTCAAGCCTTGCGGCGCGTGCGATTCCTGCCGGTTGCGGCGCAAGGGATTTGCCGAAGCGGGGCTGGCGGACGGGCTAGACTATCCGGCGGATGCACCGCCGATCCAGGGAGAGAATGCGTGAACCAGACCGAGACCCAGCCTGCCGCTGACAATCCGGCCCCCGAGCGCGTGCCTGCCTACAGCTGGTATGCGCTCAGCGTCCTAGTCATCGTCTATGTCCTGAACTTCGTCGACCGCAATATCATCTCCATCCTGGCCGAAGAGATCAAGGCCGATCTCGGCCTGCGCGACGATCAGATCGGCTTCCTCTACGGTACGGCCTTCGGCGTTTTCTACGCGCTGTTCGGCATCCCGCTCGGCAAGCTCGCCGACAGCTGGCATCGCGTGCGCCTGATGACGGCGGGCCTCGCGATCTGGTCGGCCTTCACAGCATTGTCAGGGTTCGCCAAAAACTTCACCATGCTCAGTGTCGCGCGGATCGGCGTCGGCGTCGGTGAGGCTACCGCGAGCCCCAGTGCCTACTCGCTGATCTCGGACTGGTTTCCCAAGAAGATGCGCGCGACGGCGCTGGCGATCTATGCCTCCGGCCTCTACATCGGCGGCGGCGTTTCGCTGCTGATCGGCGGGGCGATCGTGGAGCGCTGGAACGCGGCCTATCCGGTCGATGCGCCTATGGGGCTCGCCGGATGGCAGGCAGCTTTCATCATCGTGGGCCTGCCGGGCCTGTTGCTCGCAGCACTGGTCTTCACCCTGCGCGAACCGCTGCGCGGCGAAAGCGAAGGCATCATAACGCCACCGCCGAAGGACCCCTTCCGGGGTTTTCTCAACGAACTGGTTGCAGTCATCCCGCCGTTCACGCTGATCGGCGCCGCACGCGCGGGTACGCGGGGCATGATACTCAATATTGTCGGGGCTCTGGTGATCGGCGGCATCGCCTATACGATGGCCGTGGTGACCGACAACGTCCAGCAATGGGGGGCGATCGGCGTCGGCTATTACGCGATCTTCTCGTGGGCCACGACCCTGAAAGTCCGCGATGAACCGACGTTCCAGTTGATCTGGGGGACCCCGGCGTTTCTCACCACGATCCTGGGGTACGGCATGGTCGCCTTCATGTCCTATGCCGCGTCGTTCTGGGCGGCACCCTACGCGATCCGGATCCTCGGCGAAGCGCCTTCGACCGCCGGGTGGTGGATCGGTGGCCCGGGTGCGGCGGGCGGTTTTCTCGGCGTGATCCTGGGCGGCCGGATGGCCGACTGGTTGCGCGAACGCAATCCGGCGGGGCGGCTCATCATGGTCGCCTTCGGTCTCGTCGCGGCGGCACCTTTTCTGTTCGTCATGTTCACGACGCAGAATACGACCGTCTTCTACCTCGCCGCATTCCTGCAGTCGCTGTTCGCAAGCTCCGCGCTCGGTGGTGCAGCAGCGACGACGCAGGACCTTGTGTTGCCGCGCATGCGGGGCACGGCGACGGCGACGTTCTTCCTTTCGACGACGCTCGTCGGTCTTGCGCTCGGGCCCTATATGGCCGGACAGGTCTCGACGATGACGGGCAGCCTGTCGACCGGCGGACTGAGCCTGCTGATCGCGGTACCCGTCGGACTGATGCTGCTGTTCGTGGCCTACCGGACAGTCCCCGAAGCCGAGAGGACGGTGCTCGAACGCGCTCGGGCCGCCAGAGAAGAAATCTGATAGCGGGTTAGCTCGGCTTGATTACCGCGCAGGCCACCCGCTTGCCGGCATTGCCGGACGGGTCGGTGCGGCCGTCGTCGGGATCGGCATGGATGACGATGGCGGTGCCGTCGGCATCGAAGATTGCATCCAGCACTTCGCTGCGCGATCCGCGCAGGTCGACGCGCGTGGTCGCGGTGCCGGAGGACGACACGGTCAGGTTGGGCAGGTCGCCGAGATGCGCACCGTCGTCGTCTTCGAGGCCGTGGCCGACGTTGTCCGGATTGAGGTGACCGCCGGCCGAGGTGAAGTCCGGCGCGGCGCAGGTTCCGGTTTCATGGAGATGGAATCCGTGCTGGCCCGGCGAAATGCCGGTGACCGCGACTGCCAGGGTGACGGTGTCTCCGCTGGCCACCAGCTGCGCGGTGCCGGCGGGTATCCCGTTCGCCAGCGAGAATGTCGCCGAGCCCACGCGTTCGTTCGGCACGTCGGCGAGCGAGGTGCAGGCGGATAGCGAGAGGGCAATGAGGGCGGTCGCTGTGAGGGCGGCGGGCAAGTCTTTCATGGGGGCTCTCCAAAAGTGTCATAACCCCATAACGAAAAAGGGGCCGGATTGCTCCGGCCCCTCTTCATTCGTTTGGCGAAAATCGCGCTTACATGCCCGAACCCGGACCGTAAGTGATTTCCACGCGACGGTTCTGCAACTCGCGGACACCGTCTGCGGTCGGAACGCGCGGCTGCGATTCGCCGAAGGCTTCGCTGCTGATGCGCGCATCCGGGATACCGCGGCCATTCAGGTATTCGCGGACCGAAGCGTTACGGCGCTGCGAGAGGCCGACGTTGTAGGTCTGCGGGCCCGAACGGTCAGCGTGACCTGCGAGCATGACCGAAGCCGTGCCGCAATTCGCGTAAGCCGTGACCGCATTGTTCAGGATCGTCGCAGCTTCCGGGGTGATATTGGATTCATCCCAGTTGAAGAAGACGATGTACGGGCCAGTGTTACACGGCGTCGTCGGCGGCGGCGGAGGCGGCGGCGGCGGCGGCGGAGGCGGAGGCGGCGGAGGCGGCGGCGGAGGCGGCGGAGGCGGAGGCGGAGCCGCGCCGAAGTTGTAGGTCAGCGTACCCAGAATCGAGTGGGTACGGACGTTGTTGTCGACAATACGACCGGCACGATCGATCAGTTCGACGCTCTCAGCGTTGAACAGACGATACTTCAGACCGACGTCCCAGTTATCGTTGAGCGGAGCACGAACGCCGGCAAGAACCTGCCAGGCAAAACCGCTGTCCGAATCATCGATGCCGGGGGCGCCATTGGTGTTGATGGTTGTGTCCAGAGCAGTCCGGGCCACACCGATACCACCGCCGACAAAGCCTTGCAGGCCGTCGTCGGGACCGAAGTCGGCCAGAGCGTTGACCATGAAGCGCAGGATGCTGATGTCGCCGTTGGCTTCGTAGGTGCCAGCCGGAGCGAGGCGGCCTGCACGACCAGCCGGGAAGCCTGCCGTGCCGACGAGAATGTCGTCGATCGATGCTTCAGCATAGCTGGCTTCGGCTTCGAGGCGAGCTGCGCCGAAGTCGTAACCGACAATACCGCCGAAATCGAAGCCTTCGTCGGACGAAATTGTAAGCGCATCCGATGCGGTATTGACGTTGAGGTCAATGTCCTCAACGATCATGGCACCGCCATCGACCTCGACATACCAAGCATCGTCGCGGGCAAGGGCCGGCGATGCAAGGGCCGTGGAGGCCATCGCCATTCCTATGACGAGTTTCCTCATTACGTATTTCCCCTTTTAGCGAATTAGAGCCACCAAGAAGCCCCCATCTAACTTTTCCCCAGGGTGGTGGCAAGCGCGCTAAACAATCAATCTGTTGCAAGAATGCCGCATTTTCGAGTGAGAGGGCATATTATTGGCTGCATTGGCCGAAGAATAACGGAATCCCGCTGCGGATTGCGCCTCAGGCCCGCAAAATTCCCACATCTGTCAGGGCGTTGACCAGATCGGCGATCGCCTGCCGGGATTCGGCATCGACAGTCGCTCCCCCGCTTGGGAGCTCGGGTGCGACCGGTGTTTGCCAGCTTCCGACAAAGATGCGCCGCGCGCTCGCCGAAAGGTCCCAGCACGCCATGCCGTCGACAGGCTCGACGAAGGTCCAGTCACCGCCTGTAAAACAGGCGATCGCATTCTCGGAGCCGGACCAGTCGTCGACCGGGTCGGCCCCGACGATCCAGCATTCGCCTTCGATCGCAGAGGGAGGAACATCGGATCGTGTCCCCGACACGACCGGGTGCAAGAGCGCATCGATGCGGCTTATCGCCTCGTTGACGATAATCTCCTTCTGCGCCTGCGCGGCGAACAGGAACGGCAGGGCATGCCGGGCGGAAACCGACTGGAACGCGATAGGGGTTGTCATAAGCTTGATCCTTCGGGGCAAAATTACGGGAGCGTGGCCAGCAGCAGGGGTGGCGAAAGGTCGTGCGTTCCGACCTGGCGAACCCACAGCGGCTCGCCCGCAGCAATGGCCAGCAGTTCGGAAAGCGACGCGGGCGCAAGCTCGAACCGGTTGGTGTCGACGGACCATGACCGGACGGGCGTATCGACCGGCCCCGCGCCGACGCGATAACTCTCGCGCTCTTCCACCAGCGGGACCTCGACCGCCTCGGGCCACGTCCATGCGCCCCTCGCGCGCCGCATCCAGCAGGCCGCGAGTCCGTCGGACCCGGAAATGGTGCATCGCGGGTGGACAGGAACGAGAGGGCGCAAAGTCAGACCGACATTGCGCAATGGCGCATGGACCGGCTCGGCATCGCCCGGCCCGATCGCTGCGAGATCTCCATCGACCGGGATGGGCGCGCCGGAGGCTTGCATGTCCACCAGCCGGTCATCGAGCAGGATTACCGGCGTGCCCGCCGCATGGCCACGTGCGGCCGCAGCCTCGGTTCCGCCTCGACCGCGCAACAGCCCGCTCAGCATCCAGCTGTCCTCTCCGGCCTGGCTCGCGGTGGCGAACTGGATGATCTCGCCGCCCACCAGAATGCGATTGGCCCCGCGGACAATGGCTTCCGCGCTTGCACTGTCGAACGCGCCGTCCGGCGTCGACACGCTGACCGCGAGCGATGCAGACCGCTCGATCCGCAGCGCGGGCGAACCGGTCAGTGGCGCGGCAAGCTGGCCCTGTACCGAATCGGCGCGTTGCGCACTGGCGACGCGGGTCAACTGGCCCTGCGACTGGGCGAAAAGCGCCACGCTCGAGGACCGCCCGGTTGCCGTTACCGAGGCAAACGCGCGTGCCGCATTCGGTTGCGAAACTCCGTCTCCGGGCAATTCGAAATAGTCGAGCACGGTCGGTCCGGGCAGCCTGTCCGGCAAGGCGCGCAGGTCGCCGGCATCGTCACCGCCGTTTCGCGCGCTGCCGGGGCGACGGCGCAGGAGCTCGAGCTCGACGCCCCGTTCGCGCCACTCCCAGCCGCCGACCAGCCAGTCGCCCGCATGCCCGGGGACGCGCACCACGGAGCCGGGCCCGATGGCCGGATCGAGCTCGGCGAGCCGCCAAGCCAGCCGGTCCCTGCGCCATCGGGCCCTTTGTGTCGCTTTCTCGCTCAGCGATTTTGCATCCGCCGCATCCAGCGTCGCGGGAAGCTCGACAACGCGCTGACCTGCGGCCGGGGTCGGCCCGACGGCGCGCTGGATGCCAGGCTGGTAATCGCGCGCCGGGTCGTAATACCGCACGGCGTGGGGAAGGCTTGGCTCTCCGGTCGAGCGGTCGGATTGCCGGCCATGCAACTGGCCGAAATCGCTTTCCTCCCAGGCCCGCGCAGTCTCGGGCAGCGTTCTATCGGCTTCCACGATGTCCGGATCGCTGAATCGAAGACCTTGCCCTTGGGCGTCGCAGCTGAGCGGAAAGACGGCACCGATCGCTTCCAGCGATCGGGCCAGGGGCCCGCCGTCCACGGCAAAGCCCCTGAGCCCTGGCAGTCGTGGCCCTGCCTCTTCCATTTCGGTCCCGGCGGCCAGATCGGCCAGCCCGACCTCGGAAGCTCCGGCGAAAACCTCGAACGACAGCGCAGGAATGCGATTGCCGAAATCGGTCAGGTCGAGATCCTCGAAAACGACATAGGCGCAGTGCCGGAAGGCGGGACAGGCCATCCGGTCGGACGCGATAAGCGGATCGAGAGGCTGGTCGCCGCGTCCGGTATGCACGCGCAAGGTTCCTCCGGTCTTGAGGTCACCGGCGCGCCCACGCAGCAAGTTTCCATCGGCCCAGATGCGCCCGATGCCGTCGATCGCACGGCTCGACACCGCGATGGCGAAGGAGGCGCTGTAGGAATAGGTCGTTGTTTTCGGCTTGCCCTTGCCGCCGCCCTCGGTCTCGCGGGTCTCGACGAGGTCGGTCGCCCAGATGATCGTGCCCGGTACGCGCATGGTGCCGTGAATGCGCGGGATCGGCGTGCCGTAGCTGGAGGTCGAGACCGCCAGCTCCTTCAGCCGCGGCCCTTCGCGCGTCGGGCTGCCGATGACCTGCGCGTCGATCTGGCGCCCGGCGAGCGCGCCGATCGCACCGCCGAGCGGGCCGCCGACCAGCGTGCCGACGGCCGAGAGGAGGAGGGTAGCCATACAGAATTCCGATCAGAGGAGGCGCCAGCGCGCCTGACAGGGCCACGGCGATGGGCCGGGCATCGACACGACCCGGCGCAGCGATGCATGGGCGTGGACGAAGTGCGTCGCGTCCGCGGCGATAAGGATGTGGTGCTGCGCGGGACCGGGCGTCACGAGCAGGACATCGCCCGGTTCGGCTCTGCCTTTGGCGACGGTGGCATCCTCCCGCTCGGCCAGCGCAAGCAAGGGTTCGATCGCGGTGTTGCGGAGCCTGTAGGTGTCCGGCACGCTGATTGCGCGCCCGATCGCCCGCATGCTCGCGACCAGCAGGCCGACGCAATCGAGACCGAAGCGCGGTTCGTGACCGTGCAACCGATAGGGCGTGCCGACCAAGCGCAGCGCTGCATCGGCCAGCTTTTCGCCGGGTGTCGTCATCTTTGCACGGGGTAGCGGGCCAGCAGGTCGTTGCCCGGCAAGAAGGGCTCGCCCTGAAAATTGGCCGCATTGGCGAAGCGGGCCTGGCAGGTGCCGATCGTGTGGTCGCATCCTTCGCGCAGCCGTACCCGCTGGCCCGGGGCGACGTCCCCGTCGAGCGGTGTATCGAGGACCAGCGCGCCGGTTTCGACCGCCACTACATCCATCGCGATGCCGACATGCGGCCCTTCGATCCAGCGCACCTGGCCGAAAGCGTAGTCCGACGGCGTGACTCCGTCGAAGGCGACGGCATTCGCCTCCCGATCGACCGATGCGACCCGCGCCTCGCGCGAGAAGCGCGCTGCGGACAGCGTGCATCCGGGACCGCAGAATGTCGCGCGGCAGGTCGGGCTGGTGCGCGGCACGTCGTCGACCTGCAATTGCTGCTTGGCGGAGAGGAGGTCGGCGGTGAAGCTGTCGTCGTCGCCCTGTACGGTGCCGATCGAGCCGGCGAACAGCTGCGCCCGCTCCAGCGTCTCCCAATCGACCGCGCCGATGCTCACCCGCGCGCCGTCGAAACGGCCCGCCGCGAGGTCGGCGGCAGAGATGCTGTCATGTGCGAGCGGCCCGGTCAGTTCGGCGCTGTCGCCATCGAGCGTGGCGGTCTTGCGGATGGCCGAAGGCAGGATGCCGGGCGCGGCACGGTGGGTGACGCCGTCGAATGTCAGGTCGCGATCATGGCTGGTGAAACCAAGGGTTACGCCATCGCGCCGGTCGATCCGCCACCAGGTCGCGACGCCTTCCAACTCGGTGGCAAAGAAGACGTGGCTCATGACGCCTCGCGGATTTCGACAAGCGGGACCGACGGGGCTTCGCCTGCCGCGAAGGACGCGCCAGTGATGTCGAGCCGATCCTCGGCGAAACGGACCGGCACATCGAACAGAAAGCCCGCGCGGATTTCCGCACCATCGGGCGGTGCGGCGGAAAACGTGATCCGGCCCATTTCCCCCAGGGTCCAGCCGCTGGTTTCGACGCCGCCAACGCTCACCCGCACGGTTTCGGATCGCGGGCGCGTGATCGGGCGGCGCTGCGGCTCGTCGCCCTTGCCATAGAGCTTCACCAGATCGAATTCCGCACCGAGGCCGTCGCCTATGCCGATCAGCTGATCGGTCGCGGAGGGCGCGCCCGTCATGCCGCTGGAGCTGTAATCGAAGGGATCGGCCAGCCGGAAACCCCGAGCCGCCCCGCGCCTTGCGCGAAAAAAGGATAGCAGCACGCCCAGCTCTTCTTCCGAACGCAGACCGGGGCCGACATCGAAGCGCAGCCGTGCGTCGGACCACAGCGAATTGCGCCTCTCATGGCCCGAAGCGGTAACCGCCACGGTGGTCGAGAATTCGGGGCTGACCCCGGCATCGCGGCCGAGCGCGAGCGGGTAGAGCACATCGTCGAAGGGTTGCACTTGCGTCTCCTGCGAAGGCGCGAGGCGGGTGTAGCCGTCGCGCGAAACCTGCGGCAGCGCCCAGACGAAGCGCTGCGTGACGCCGCGCGCCGCTGCCTCGTCGAGCGCGGCATCGATCAGCGGCCAGTAATCCTCGGCATCCTCGGCCAGCAGCACGAAGCCGGAAAAATAGTCCTGCTGGTCGACGGGATAGCCCAGCCGCGCATCGACAAATTCTATCGCTGCGCGCCGCAGCGCGACCGCGCCGCCGGTCAGCCAGTCGTAATCCTCCAGCTGCAACCGGTCGAAAGCCGGATACGCCCAGCCCAGCGGCAAATTGGCGCGCTTCAGTTCAGGCATGGCGGGATCGAGAATCGTCGGCGTGAAGGCCAGCAGCAGGATTTCCGCCGCGCCGGTCGCTGCATCGCGCACCGCCTGCCCGAGATCGAGCGTCGATTGCGCGAGCATCGCACCCGCCGCGTCGAGCAGCTCGAGCCGGGCCGGGTCCATCGCGCTGCGCATGTCTGCAATGACGGGCGGATTGCCGCCCAGCGCCGCCTTCGCCGCGTCGTCGTAAAGGCACGGCGCGCGCGTTTCTGGGATGACCCACCACCACGGCTCGCCCACTTGGAACAGCACCGGCAGGCCCGCCGCTTCAATCAGCGAAACGAAACTCACCGCGACCGTCTGCAGAAAGGCCATCGCCTGCGCGTTGGCGGAAGAGAGCAGCGCCGAGGGCGGAACCCAGCCCGTGCGCGCCGGTGTGCCATCATGCGCGCGCTGCTGCCAGGCATCGGGGCAATGCTCGGCAAACAACTCGTAAGAGAGCGACGCGATCGCTTCGAAACCCCCCGCCGCGCAATGTTCGAAATAGGACCTGTGCCAGGCCGTGGCGGGCGTGCACAGGGCCCCGTCGGTTGCGACCAGCAGCCTGTCATCAACACGCTCGAGCCGGAAGAAATGGCTCATACCGACGTAATGGACGATCCGCCCGCGATAGCCGAGCGCGGTAATCGTGCGCAGCATCCGTGCAGGGGTCTGGTTGAAGCCGTCGTCATAGGCGGTGGCCATCTGCTCGCCATGGGGCGGGAGCATCACATCGCCCACCTTGATAATCGCGCGCTCACCTTCGCAAGCGATGTCGGTCAGTTCGACCCAGCCATCGACCCGTGCGGGCAGCGGATCACTGCTGCCGGGCGCATAGCCGGGCGGCACCAGCGAAATGAACATGCGGTCGATGTCCCGCGGGTGCACCGCTTCGCCGGGCAGTGTGAACCCGCTCTCCAGCGCGGAAAACGGCAGGTCGATCTGCGCGTCCTCAGGCGTGCCGCTGGCATAGTTCCACAGCCGCACATACCAGCTACGCGCCGCGCCGTTGGCATCGCGCCCCTCGATGGTGAGCGTCGGCCCGTGCACCGCGTCGAGCGGGATGACACCCGACGAACGCCAGCGAAAGCGCAGGTGGGTATGCTCGTAATTGCGATCTGTCTCATAGGCGGTAAGCGGATGGTCGAGCGTATCCTCGCTGTCCCAGATGAGCCCGGCGAGCTCACCCGCATGGTGAAATTCGCATTCGACCCGCAGCGAGTCCGGCCCGGTCGTCACCACCGAGGCCATCATCGGACGCGGAAAGTTGACCGTCCAGAAGCGCGGATCGAAGCGCTGGAGATAGTCGAAATCCTGCCCGGTGCGTTCTCGGGCGAGCCAGAAACTCATTGTGCTCTACCTTTCCATCAACGCGCGACGCACCGCACTCGCGACCTGGCGGCTGGAGCGTTGCATCGCGACCGGCGCGTCGGTGCCGCGTGGTGTCGCCACACGGATGGCGACGTTGACATTGCGGGGTGCTGCAGTGGCGAGCGACGGCTCCACACGGCCGGCGCTGGTCGGGACGAAGACCTCCGGGCCCCGCTCGCCGACGACGAAGCCGCGACCGGGCGAGACGGGCCCGCCGGTGGCGCGGCCGGGCAGACCGAAGAGGCCGCTCACGATGCCGCCGAACACACCGCCCAGACTGCCCTTCGCCGCGCTGCCGAAAATCTGGTCCAGGCCCAGTTGCAGTGCTTGCGCCGCGATTTGGTCGAGCACGCGGCTGGCGGTGCGCTGCAGGTCTTCGAAGCTGAGCGAGCCCTTGCGGATCGCGCTCAGCAAGCCGCGTTCGAGCACCGATCCGGCCTTGGAGAACCCGTCGAGCAATTGCCCGTCGAAAGTGCTGCGCATCTGCGCGATATCGTCGCTGAACCCTTGCGTGCTGGCGCGCACTTCGATCAGCATCTCATCGACTGGATCATCCATCGGATTGGTCTTTCATCATGCGGTCGAGGTCGGCGCGGCTCAGGGAGGCGTCGCTGGCATCCGGCGGAGTGACGGCGAGAGCGAGATCGGCCGGGGTGGCGGCCCAGAACGTCTCCGGCGGCCAGCCGAGATGCTGCGCGGCAAGCGCTGCCAGCCGGGGCACGCGCTCGCTCAGGCGATCGCTCACCCGCCGCCCTTGAGGATCGCGCCGAGCAGCGCTCGCAGCGGCGTGGCGCTGGCGGCGAGGCCCCGTGCCGCGATGGCGCTGCCCACGGCATCGCGGCCCACATCGCCGCGATCGGCTAGGCAGTGCCAGAACAGCGCGGTCATCTCGCTCAGTCGCAGTTCGCCTGCGCCCGCCCGTTCGACGAGCGCGAAGAGCGGGCCGATCTCTTCCTCCGCCGCGATCAGGGCGGCGAAACTGGGGCGCAGCACATAGTGGCGCCCATCGATCACGAGCGATGCTTCACCGCGCATCGGGTTTGGTCGCTCGTCCTGAGCCTGTCGACGGGTCATACCGCCAGCACCGCGCCCGAGCTTTCGAGCTGCAGCGTATAATTGCGCTCGCCGTTGAAATCGCCCGCATAATCGAGCCGCTGGACGAGGAACCGCCCGCGCAGCTTGGCGCCGTCCTCGAACGAGAGTTCGTAATCGTCGATCGTTCCGGCCAGCGCATGCGACTGGACCTTCGCCTCGGCGCTGCTGCCAAGGAATATGCCTGCCGCGCTGACGCTGACAGAACGGGTTCCGGCACCCGACAGCAGTTCGCGCCAGCCGCCCGATTCCTTGTGCGTCACCACCACGGTGTCGCCGTTGATCGACAGCTGCGTGGTGCGCAATCCGGCGACGGTGTCGTAGGCAAGCGGCTGGCCGCCATCGCCGATTTTGAGGAGGAAGGCTGAGCCTTTCTGGGCAGTCATGCGGGATCCTTTCGCATCAGGAAGTGGCTAGCAGCCGGAAACGATATTCCAGCAGCGTGGCGCGGATATTGTCGGGGCGGCGTTCGTTGCGGGAGCGCAGGAAACGGTTGGTGACGACGCGGAAGCCAGGCTGTGCCGGCGGGAGCGCGGCGATGCGCGACTCGAGCGCCGCCCCGCGGGCGAGGTCGGCTGCCGGGTCGTCGCTGCGCGTGTTGAGCTCGAAAGCGACGCGTATTTCGCGCCCCTGCCGATCCTTGCTTCCCCATTCGCTCGCCATGCTCGCGACAAGGGCCAGCCACGGCGCAGTGGCGCGCGCGATCTGGTCTTCGTCGATGACGTTGAGGTCGCCCACCGGGGGCGGGGCGCTGCGCAGCCAGTCGAGCAGCGCGTTGCGTAGCTGGATTTCCATGTATCAGCTCCGATCAAGCAGGGGCCAAAGGGTGTTCGCATCGCGCCACCGGCGATCCCCGGCGCGGCGCATGGTCCAGCGGGCGAGGGCGAGTTTGCGCGCCTGCGCAGCGAGCGAGCGCTTCTGCCGCCCGGGTGGCGGGTTGACGCTGCCTTCGATCATGCGACCCTCAGCCTGCGCCAGGGCCGCCACAGGGCTGCCACGGCGGCGGGCGGATTGGGACCGTCTGCGCTTTCGCGGGTGCGGAAATTATGCGCCGCCAAGCGCAGGATGCCGTGACGCAGGCCGTCGGGCAGGCTCTCCCAATCCGGTGCAAGTCCGGCGCTGAACCGCACCGCGATCCGGCCTGCTGCGCTGGGCTTCAGCAGGCGAAACAGGCCGCGCCCGTCGGCATCGATCTCGATCTCGTAGTCGCCCGGTGCAAAGGCGATCCGCGCGCCCTCGGCAGGAATGCCTTCGGTCTGCGTGATTGCTTGCACCGGGCAGGTGTAGAGGCCCTGCCAGTCGCGCCGGGCCGGGTGGATTTCCTCCACGCTCGCCGCGATCGGCAGCGATCCGGTAAAGGCTTCGCAGGTTTCCAGCGCAGAGCGGATCAGCGCTTCGAGCGATGCATCCTCGTCGCTGCGCGTTATGGCGAGCCAGTGCTTCAATTCGTCGAGCGGCGCCCCGCCAAGGACGGGCGGCGCCAGGATTGCCCGCTGCATGGCGGTCTCCCATCAGTAGTGAGAAGGGTGCGCCCGCGCTGCTCGCGAGGGAGAGGGTGACGCGCAGCAACGCGGGCGCTTTTTTGTTTTCCGCAAGCGCATCCGCGCTCGCGATGTCCTCGCGCCTTAGGCGCTGCGGGCGCGCGGTCGCGCTTGCGGTCGGCTGGTCGCCGACCGTGCTCCGCCACCAGGCAAAGCCGTTGCTGGATTGCTCCAGCACGCGAGCCGAAGGTGAGGGCAAGGCCGACCGGCCGCCCGCAGCGACGCGACCGTCAGGTCGCATGAGCGAGGATTTCGCGCCCCGGATGGGGTGCGGAGAACAAGAACTCCTACAATTCGATCTTCAGCAGCTTGATCGCATTGCTATCGAGCACCTGCCCGCCGACGCGCTTGGTCGCGTAGAAATGCACGAAGGGCTTGTTGGTGAAGGGATCGCGCAGGATCTGCGTCGCGGTCCGTTCGGCGATCAGGTAGCCGTGGCGGAAATTGCCGAAGGCGACCGGACATTCGCCATTGGCGATGTCGGGCATGTCCTCGGCCTCGACCACCGGGTAGCCGAGCAAGCGATCGGGCTGGCCCTCGACCATGCCGGGCTGCCACAGGAACGCGCCGTCGGCGGTCTTGAGCTTGCGGACCTCGGCGAGCGTCGCCGAGTTCATGACGAAGCTCGCGCCCTGGCGGTGGCCCGCCTTCATCGTGTGGACGAGGTCAATCAGCTTGGCATCGGGGTTGGAGCCGAAGCCCGCATCGTCGCCGGTTCCGACATATTGCAGCGTGCCGAAGCTGCGGGCCTGGTCGTCGCTGGTCGAATGCGGGACGGTGAGGAAACCGTCGGGCTGGTCGATGCCCGAGCCGTTGACGAAGGCTGCGCCTTCCGCCCGCGCGAACTCCATCGCGATCTCGCTGGCGAGCCAGGCTTCGAGGTCGAACCCCGCATCGTCGAGCATAGCTTGGCTAGCCGCCGGGTTGGCGTAGAGTTCACCCGTTGGCGGGGCGATTTCCTCGAAGCTCGGCGTGTCGGTCTCAGGCCGGCCGGCGGTTTCACTGACCCAGCCGCTGGCGGTGCCGCCAGTGCTGACGAGCTTGCGATAGCCTGCGCTGCCGGTCTGCACTACCTGCGCGAGGGCGCGGATCGGGCTGATTTCGACAAGCTCGCGTGCGATCATGGCGTCGATCTGCTGCGGCACGGCATAGCCGCCATCGGACGGCGTAGCGCCGGACAGCGATTTGACCTCGCTGGTCGATCCGCGGCGCAGGTAACCGTCGACGAAGCCTTTCACTTCGGTGGACTCCGATGCACCAGAGATCGCAGGGCGCGTGGCAGCGCGGCCAATCTTGTCGACGCGGGCCTTTACCTCGTCGACGTCGGATCGCAGCGTGGCGACGTCGGCTTCGGTCTTGTCCTGACGGGCGACGATGTCGAAGCTTTCTTCTGCCGTGTCGGGGGTAGGGGGAGTGGGGGTAACGGTTACGTCCATTTCAGTACCTTTCTTCGGGTGAGTCTTTCGTTTTTCGCACCCGCCTCCGCGGGTGCGTCCTCGGCGCTGTTTCGATGCTACGCATCGAGCACCTGCAGGCGCGCCCGCAGCGACCGATGGGAGCGAGGAAAGCCTAAGGGCCCGGATGGGCCCGCCGGCGATTGAGGCTAACCAACAAAATGCACCCGCGCCCCGTGCTGGAGCGGGTGGGTGACGAGGCTGACCTCTAACAGGTCGATATCCTCGAGCACCCGGCCCGAGGCATCGTGGCGGAATTGCCGTGCGCGATAACCAAAGCTGAGGCCGCTCACGGCGCGGGCCTTCAACTGCGCGGCGGCGCGGCTCGCGGGATTGTCGATGCGAGCCACGACGCGCAGGCCGCGATCGTCTTCGGCAATGTGCTCGATCCAGCCGATGCGCTGCTCCGGGCGGTGCTGCCAGAACAGCGGGATCGGAGCGCGCCGGTCGGCGAGCGTGCGCGCGAAGGCGCCGGGAAGAATTGTGTCGCGAGCAGCATCGGGCACTCCTGTGAGGGCGGCGTATCCGGCGATTTTCATGGGCGGGCTTTCAGGTCTTGGGGCTGGGGGCGTGGCTGCGCTTCGACAGGCTCAGCACGAACGGGTGTTCAAGATTGCTTCGGTGCATTCACAGCATCCGTTCGGCCTGAGCCGGTGTCGCAAAGCGACAGCTGCGCTTCCGAAGGCCACGCGCCGACACCCGTCTCACTTCAGCATGTCCCCGACACCCAGCCGCACGGCGATGCCGATCAGCAGCAGCGCGAAGATCCCGCGCACGATCCATTCGAGCGCCGCTTTCCACGCGCTCGCCTTGGCATCGCGCCAGGCCTGGAGCAGCTCGCGCAGCTCGTCGATATCCTCCTGCGCTTCCTTGTCGGAGAGGCCTAGCCGGTGCAGCGCCCGCTCGGCGCCGACCTCGCTCGCTTCCTCGACCATGGCGCGCAGGGTAATGAGTTCGCCGCCCTCATGCGTCGCCTGCGCGATCAGCCGCGCGAGCATTTCTTCGCGGGTCATGCTGCAGCTCCATCAACGCCGAGCATCCGGCGCTTCTCCTGATCGGACAGGAAGCTCGCTTCGCTGACCTGCGCCCACAGCCGCTCGCGATCTTCCGACAGTGCCGGGACGCGGTCGAGATCGACGCTGAGCGCCGCATCCGCGAACCATGCCGACAGGCCATCGGCCAGCCCGCCAAGAATCTTCCCCGCCAGCGGCAGCAGCGTCAGCCGCCACAGCGCGCGATTGGCCTCGCGATAATTGGCGTAGGTGTTGTCGCCCGGCAGGCCGAGCAGCATGGGCGGCACTCCAAAGGCGAGCGCGATGTCGCGCGCGGCGGCTTCCTTGAGCGTCGCGAAATCCATGTCCGCCGGGCTCATGGCCATCGACTGCCAGCTGAGCCCGCCTTCGAGCAGCATCGGCCGCCCGGCGTTGGGTTGGCCGCTGAAGGCTGCCTCCAGCTCGGCCTTGAGCCGCTCGAACTGGTCGGTCGTCAGCCCGCCGCCATCGTCGCTGGCATGGATCAGCGCGCCGGAGGGACGCGCCGAATTGGCCAGCAGCGCGCGGTTCCATTCGCTCGCGGCATTGTGGATCGCCACCGCCTGCCGCGCCGCCGACAGGCACCCCGCGCCATAATGATCGTCGCCTGGATGGACGCTCTTGAGATGGATGATGTTGGGCCAGCCGTCCTCATCCTCAAGCGGGATGGTCAGCGTGCGATCGGCCAGGCGGTAGTCGTAGGCGCTCGGCCAGCCATCCGCGCCCGGCACCACCGAAACCCGCTCGGGTCGCAGCGCGAACAGCTCGACCGGCTGGCCGCTCGCATCCTTGGCGACCTGGGCATAGGCATTGCCGTGCAGCAGCAGGTGGAGCGCCAGCGTCTCGACCAGCGACTGCCCTGCGCTTGGCGCGCGGATCAGCGCCAGCAGCTTGGGATCGGCTTCGGAGAGCGGCGCGCTGCCGACCCCCTCGGCGACGATCCGCACCGCCCTCTGCGCGACCGGGTTCTCGACAAAGGCCTCGCGCAAGGATGCGCCGTAGTCGAACGGGCGGCGATGGCCGCTTTCGAACGCAGTCGCCCAGGGCGAGACGAATCCGCGCGAAACAGGCACGCGGCTGCCGCCCCCGCCCTTGAAGGCGGAGGTCAGGGTGGTGAGGAATGACATGGAGCGTTCCTTGAATTCAAATAGGAGTCACCCCGGACTCGTTCCGGGGTAGTGCTTTTACTTCAGTGGCGGAAAACCCAGCGGCTCAGCCAGATCCAGCCAGTCGGGATTTGCCTCTTCGATCACATTGAACTTCCACTGGCGCGGCCAGCGTTTGATCGTTTTCTCGCGCGCGATGGCAACTTCGATATCGTCGTGCGTTTCGAACCATACGAGGCGCTTGATGTCGCGCCGGCTGGTATAGCCTTGCATCGTTTCATCGCGATGTTGGTAAATTCGCGCCATCAGATCCGACGTCACCCCGGTGTAGAGCCGCCCGCGATAATGGCTGGCGAGAACGTAAACCGTCGGTTCGAAAGTTCGCATCTGTCTTGCATGAAAGAAGCATTATCCCGGAACAAGTCCGGGATGACTGTGATGGCAGGACAGTCCACTCCATCCTCCTGTCAGCCCGGACTTGTTCCGGGCCAGTGCTTTCTTCTTCGGTTCAGAACCTTCGCACGCTCGGCTCTTCGCGCTTAGCCAGCATCAACTCACTCAGCGCCCACACCAGCGCATCGGCCCGATCCGGCGAGCGGCCCGGTCCTTCATAGCCACCGCCCGCCATCAGCCCGCACAGCTCGTCCTCGAGCTTCGCGAGCAGGCCCGCGTGGCGCACTCGCCCGGCTTCGTAGAGTGCCGCCACCGGCTCGGCCCGCGCCGCCTTGCCGCGGCTGGCGTGGACCAGCTTGACCGGCAGCGAGACGTTCGCCGCGTGCAGCACGCTCCTGACCATCGCGCCGCCCTGATTGGCTTCGGCGACGATCCGGTCGACCTGCCACGCCTTCGCCGCATTCGAGACCGCGCGCGCCCAGGTCTCGGGCGAGGCTTTCTCGACCGAGCAATCGGCCAGCACTTCGGCATTGCCGTCATTCAATTTTGCCGCGACGACGATCCCGCAGGCATCGCCGCTCGATGAGGCAGGGGGATCGACCCCGACCACCACGCGGATGCGCTCAGCGCCTGTTCCTGCGGTCCGGCACTGCTCCAGCAAGGCCCGGCTCCACAGCGCGCCATCGACCTCTTCCAGCATCTCGCCTTCGAGTTCCTGCCGCCCGAGCGATGTCGCGCCATACTGGTCGAGCATGGCTTCGAAATAGGCCGTGGGCAGCACCCCGGCGTTGTCTTCGGTCTTGCCTTGCGCCAGCACGACTGCGCCGCTTTCAACCTCGGCGTAGAGCCGCTGCATCAGAGCCACGGTGCGCGGCGTAGTGGTGGCGAGCACCCGGGGATGGTCCCCCAGCCGCATGCCCATCTGCAGATTGTCCCATGCAGCGAGCGCGCGCAGTCCGGCGTTATCCCACTTCGCGATTTCGTCACACCACGCATGCGTGTGTTGCGGGCCGCGCAGGCTCTCCGGCTCACCCGCCGAATAGAGGAAGGCCTGCGCGCCGTTGGGCCATTGCAAGCGGCGCAGCGACGGCTCGAATTCAGGTGCCAGCGCACCGGGTGACGCTGCCAGCACGCCGCTTTCGCCTTCGACCATGACGCTGCGCACTTCGACCAGGCTCGCCCCGACCAGCGCAATACGGGCTTCGCCGTCGTGGCGCGCCACGTTGCGCACCCATTCGGCTCCGGCGCGGGTCTTGCCGAAGCCGCGGCCGGCGCAGATCAGCCAGACCCGCCACGGGCCTTCGGGCGGTTGCTGCTCGTCGCGGCCCCAGACTTCCCAGTGCCAGTGCGCGAGCGCGTTATACTCATGCGGTTGCAGCGCCTTGTCGAGATCGACGCGGCGCTGTGCGCCTTTATCGCCATTGGCGCGAAACCACGCGCCGCGACTTTCACGGCTTTTGCCTGCCATGGCCTATCGGCTCTTTTCCGCTGCACGTTTTTCGCGGGCAGCCCGGGCGCGGGCGGCGCGCTCTTCGTTATCGCGCAGCTTGTCGATCTTGGCATTGATCGATTTCATCGTCGCGACCTCGTCTTCCAGCGTCTGGCGGCCACGCTCCTTGGCTACCGTGTCGCGATGGGCCGCGAGGCAGCGAAAGGCGGTGCCGATGTCGAACTTGCGCCTGGTGCCGTGTTCATCGACATCTTCGAGCCGCCCGTCACGCAACCGGCCCAGCAATTCCATCTCCAGGTTGTCATAGCCTTCGGCCAGCGCCGCATACCACTGCCGGGCGAATTCGGCATCGTGACGGCGGGTCTTGTAGACGAGGCTCTGGCTCACCGAGGCAACCTCGCAGGCGGCCTTTACGTTCGACGTTTCCGCCAATTGATCGATAAAGATGGTCTTCCAGTTCTTCTTGGCCACGTCCGATGATCCCGTCCTGCGCGGTGCCGATACGCGAACGGGCGACGCTGCGTGGTGCAGGGCCGCCCGTTTCGAATCGGTATTTCGCGATGTTCCGTTTCTCTAACCAAAGAGCGTGACGATGTCAATAGAAAAGTGCCAAATAGGTTAGTTTGATATTCGGTTGCGTGCCGTCGCGCCCTGCCGTAATCGGCTGCAAAGGCAATCGGGACCCCCCTCTCATGGTCATGAAACCGCTGCGCGGGCTCTACAACTGGACGATGGAGAAAGCCGCGCATCCCGCCGCCGAATGGTGGCTGGCGTTCTTCTGCTTCATCGAAGCGAGCTTCTTCCCGATCCCGCCGCATCCGCTGCTGGGCCTGATGTGCCTGGCCGCGCCGCAAAAGGCGCTGCGGTTCGGGATCATCGCGACCTTGAGTTCGGTGGTGGGCGGGCTGTTCGGCTATTTTATCGGCTGGGCGCTGTTCGACAGCGTCGGGGTGCCGCTGCTCGGCGCCATCGGCCTGCTCGATGCCTTGCCGGCGGCGCAGTGTACCTTCGACGAATACGGCGTCGCCGCGGTCATCATCGCCGGGGCGACCCCGGTGCCGTTCAAGCTGCTGACCATCACGGCGGGGTTCCTCGGCATGGCGCTGGTGCCTTTCATCCTGGCCAGCCTGGCCGGACGCGGGCTGATCTTCTTCACCGTCGGCCTGCTGTTCCGCATCTTCGGCGCGCCGATCAAGCTCTTCATCGACAAATATCTCGGCACCGTGACAACCGCCTTCGTCGTACTGGTCGTGGGCGGGGTACTCGCCATCACGCAGCTGGGCGGCGGCGGCGACGACGAAGATCCGTGTGCGGGCGCGGAACGCGAAGCACCGGCTCCGGCCCGCTAGGCCCAGTCCGCCAGACGCTCGCGGTCCTTCACCACAATCCGGCGGTACCCGCGCTCGATACAGCCCGCCTGCTCGAGCGTCTTGAGCGCGGCATTGGCGGTTGCGCGGGTGACGCCGGCCAGGTCGCCCAGTTCCTGCTGCCCCATCGCGATCACCGGGCCGGTGGCGGAGAGATTGCGCAGGAAATGCGCGATCCGGTTGAGCCCTCTGCCCCCATGCTGCCCGGCGACCAAGTCGATCATCTCCTGCAATTCTTCCGCCAGCCCGCTCAGCAATTGCCGCATCGCGCTGGGGTTGTTTGCCAGCGCCGCTTCGAAGCGTGCGCCTTCGATCCAGCGCAGCGAACATTCGGTGCGCGCGACCGCATCGACGACCCGCGTCCGGCCGGCCAGCCACGCCAGCTCGCCGTAGGAATCGCGTTCGCCGAGATGGGCGATGGCGCGGAAGTCGCCGCTCTCCAGATACTGGCCCACCACCACCGCGCCGCGCTCGATCACCCAGAAGCCGCTGGTCGCTTCGCCGCGCTGCTGGATCACCTGTCCCGGCGCGAACCGACGCTCGGGCGCGGCCGCGCGCAGGGCCTCGCGCAGACTTTCGTCGAGCAGGCCGAACAGCGTCGGCGCCACAACCGACCGGCCCTCGGCGCGCGATTGTATAGAATCTGACATTCCCGATTGCGATAGCGCGCTATCCGGCTTCCAACAAGGGAGTGGATCATGCCGACTGCAAGCTTCGTCGTTCTCGCCATCTATGCCGGTTTCGGCCTGCTGGAACTGTGGCGCTCGAATCTGTTCTCGAAAGCCGAACAGACCCGCGACGACGGGATCGTCGAAATCGTCAGCATGACGATGCTGGTGGTGGTGACGCAGCCGGCGGTCCTGTTCGCCTCCGCATTCCTGACCGGCCTCGCCTTCCCACAGTTCGAAGGTGCGCTGGCAGGCATCAACGTCTTTGCCGCGATCGGCCTGCTGCTGGTGTGTGATGACATGATGCAATATTGGTGGCACCGCGCGAGCCACACGTTTCCGTGGCTCTACAATCTGCACCGCGCCCATCACAACGCCCGCTACATGAGCATGCGGCTCGTGTACCGGAACAACGTCATCTACTACGCGATGATGCCCAATCTCTGGCTCACCGGCGTCCTGCTGTATCTCGGTCTCGGCTGGGTTTATGCCGGCTATCTGGTGGTCAAGATGACAGTCATCATCGGTGCGCATTCGGATGTCGCCTGGGACAAGCCGCTGTACCGGATCGCCTGGCTCTCGCCCGTCATGTGGGTGGTCGAACGGACCATCTCGACCCCCGCCACACACCACGCGCATCACGGCCGCCACGCCGACGATCCGGCGGTCAATTACAAGGGCAATTTCGGCAATCTCCTGTTCTTTTGGGATGTCCTGTTCGGCACCGCGAAGATCACCCGCACGTTCCCCTCGAGCTACGGCGTCGAAAACCTCGCCCCGGCAACGCTCGGCCAGCAATTGCTGTGGCCGATCTTTCCGGAAAAGAAGGACACGGAGCTCGCCGAACCTGTTGGAGAGGAGGCGGCGATCACCGCCGCCTGACCGGGGAAGAGGGCGGCGGCGTCGGAGGACAGGCCGCCGCCCCCTTCCTTCGCCAGGCACGGACCGTCGCGGCCGTTCCGTCACGGAATTGTCACCTGCATCGCGAAAGGCAGTCGCGGAACAGGGAAACGATCGATGCCAAAGACAGCATTGCCGCGCCGACTGGCCGCCGAGGGGATCGGCAGCTTCTTCCTGTTCGGGGGAGTCATCGGATCGGGCATCATGGCCGAGCAGCTGGCCGGCGGGAATGTCGCGCTGGCGCTGCTCGCCAATACCATCGCCACCGGCGCGATCCTCTATGTCATCATCGCCATGCTGGGGCCGATTTCAGGCGCGCACTTCAACCCTGCGGTGACCCTGGCCTTCCTGATGCGGAGAAAGATTTCGGCGGGCGACGCCGCGCTCTATGTAGCCGCGCAGATCGCACTCGGCGCGCTCGGCGCCCTGGCGGTGCACCTGATGTTCGACCTCGAAATCCTGCAATTCTCGACCAAGGCCCGCGCCGGGATCGGGCAATGGAGCGGCGAGCTGATCGCGACCTTCGGCCTCGTGCTGACGATCCTGTTGCTGCTGAAATATCGCGCGGAAGCCATCCCGGCCGGGGTCGCGCTCTATATCACCAGCGCCTACTGGTTCACCTCATCGACCAGCTTCGCCAATCCCGGCATCACCATCGTCCGCAGCCTGAGCGATACGTTCGCCGGAATCGCCCCCGCCGACGTGCCGATGTTCATCCTCGCGCAGATTGCCGGAGCGGTCATTGCGACCGGCCTCGCGGATTGGCTGACGGCGGAAGGCGCCGCGGACCATTAGCCTTCGAACGCGGTCTTCAGCGTGATCTCGGCATCGAGCAGCTTGGAAATCGGGCAATTGGCCTTGGCATCGGCCGCCAGCTCTTCGAAACGATCCTGCGCCAGCCCGGCAACCTTGCCCTTGGTCGCAAGCGCGGACTTGGTCACGGTGAAGCCGTCGCCGTCCTTTTCCAGTGTCACTTCGGCGCTGGTCGTGACGGTGCCGTTCTCGAAGCCTTCTTCGGCCAGCTTGAACGACAGCGCCATGGTGAAGCAGCTGGCATGCGCCGCGGCGATCAGTTCCTCGGGGTTGGTGCCCGGCTCGTCCTCGAACCGAGTCTGGAATCCGTAAGGCTGCGCCGAAAGCGCGCCCGAGCCGGTGGACACGAGGCCCTTCCCGCTTTTGCCAAGGCCTTCATAGGTTGCGCTGCCGGTGTTGGTGGTCTTCATCGTCGATCTCCTGTTTCAAGACATCCAACGGCAAGACCGGTGCGAGCGTTCCCCAGCTGCTTCTCCGATCAGATAATCCCGACCGTCTTCCCCGCCCGTTCGAACATGCCGAGGATCGTCGTCACTTCCTCTTCGCTATGCTCGGCGCAGAGCGAGCAGCGCAGCAGGGTCATGTTGGCGGGCGTGGCCGGCGGACGGGCCAAATTGACGTAGAGTCCTTCCTTCAGCAGCGCTTCCCACATCGCCGCGCCCTTTTCGAGGTCGGGCATGATGACGGCGATGATCGCGCTTTCCGGCGCGTCGGTGCCGAGCTGGAAGCCGAGCTCCTGCAGGCCGAGATGGAGGTTGCGCGAGTTCTCCCACAGATGCGCGCGCTTGTTGGAGCCGTGCATCAGCTTGCGGATCGACGTTGCAGCGGTCGCCACCACGCTCGGCGGGAGCGATGCGGTGAAGACATAAGGCCGGCAAACCAGCCGCATGATCTCGAACTTCGGGTGGTTGGACACGCAGAAACCGCCGACGGTGCCGACGCTCTTGGAAAAGGTGCCTATGATGAAATCGCAATCGTCGATCACGCCCGCCGCTTCGCAGACCCCGCGCCCGTTCTCCCCGATAAACCCCATCGAATGCGCTTCGTCGACCAGCACCATGGCGCCGTGTTTCTTGGCGACAGCTACCATCTCGCGCAGCGGCGCGACATCGCCCAGCATCGAATAGACGCCTTCGAGGATCACCAGCTTGCCAGCCCCTTCGGGTACGCGCTTCAGGCGCTTTTCCAGCGCTTCGACATCGTTGTGCTTGAAGGGCACGACTTCGGCATTGCCCATCGCACAGCCATCCCAGATGCTGGCGTGGCTATCGATGTCGAGGATGATGTAATCGCCCTTGCCGGCGATGGTCGAAATGATCCCGAGATTGGCGAGGTAGCCGGTCGAGAAGACCATGGCATGGTCCATCCCGTAAAACTCTTTAAGCGCTTCCTCGCACTCCTTGTGACCCTGATATGTGCCGTTGAGCACGCGGCTGCCGGTGGTGCCGGTGCCGTAATCGCGCAGCGCCTGCTCGCCCGCTTCGATTACGTCCGGGTCGAAAGTCATGCCCATGTAATTGTAGGTGCCGAGCAGGATGGTGTCGCGCCCGTTGCAGATCGCGCGGGTCGGCGACAGGACCTTCTCCATCACCAGGTTGAACGGATCCTCCTGCCCGCTGGCGAGCAGGCCCTTGCGCAGTTCGATAACATCGTCGAACTTGCTGAACAGGTCCGTGTCCCCGCCGCCGAGATCTTCCGGCTGGTCGGGCTGCGAAATGCCTTCGCTCATGCTGCTGCTTCCGTAATTTTCGAGAACGACACCTTCACGCGGCTCCCTGTCCGTGATCTTTCAGCCCCTCTATCCGTTCGGGCTGAGCTTGTCGAAGCCCTGTCCTTCTCAGCTTGCGATACGCTCAACGTGAAAAACGGCCCTTCGACAGGCTCAGGGCGAACGGGGTCGGGGGAAAGGCTCAATCGCTCGCCATCTTGGTGACGGCGTCGACGAGCTGGCCGTAATTCTCGATCTCGGCCTGCTGGTTCATGCTGATGATGATGTCGAATTCGTCTTCGATCTCGGCAACGAAATCCATTACCGTCAGGCTGTCGAATTCAAGGTCGTTCTGGAATGTCGTCGCATCGGTGATCTCGACGCCTTTCTTGTTGAACGGCTCGATGATGGTGCGGATGCGGGTGTCGACTTCGGCGCGATCCATCGGTGATAATTCCTTAGGGTTGCGGGCAATCGGTCTGCCCTTGCGTCAATTGGCGCAGGGGAAAGCGGGTTTGGCGGGCAAATGTCAAGCGTGCCGAAGGGCTGCCTCGCGCGCGTCAGGCGGCAATCAGGGCATCCACCGCAGCCATGAACGGGCCGATGGAAACCGGCTTGGAAAGGTAATCTGCGGCGCCTGCATCGCGGATCTTCTCCTCGTCTCCCTTGCCGGCATAGGCGGTTACCGCCAGCACCGGGATCGCGGCGAGCGTCGGGTCCTGCTTCATGGCCTGGATCAGATCGACGCCGGAAATATTGGGCAGCTGGATATCCATGATGGTAAGATCGGGCGAGAATTCGCGCGCGGCGCCGAGCACGGCATTGCCATCAGCGCAGGGGAGCACTTCGTGCCCCTTGGCCCGCAGGACGTCGCAGAACAATTTCCGGTTGAGGTCGTTATCCTCGACAACCAGTATTCTCTTTGCCACGGGTGCCGCTCCTTCAGGGGACGCCCTAGGCCAGCATCGGAGCCTTGCCAATTACACTGCCGCCAAAATCCACCAGGCACGACGCGGCCGACCCGGATGCGCTGGCGCTGCAAGCGCTTGGGTGGGTGCTGACGGATGAAGACCGCGCGGCCCGCCTGCTTGCACTGACCGGGCTGACACCCGATATCCTGCGCGAAAGACTGACCGACCCAATGGTGCTCGCCGCCGTCCTCGATTTCCTGTCCAATCACGAGCCGGACCTCTTGCTCGCCGCCGACGCTCTCGACGTCGAGCCCCAGGTCCTTCTGTCCGCCCGAGAGCAATTGTCCCGATGAGCCGACCCGCCTCCCGACCTCTGGTGATATCCGATTGTGACGAGGTGCTGCTGCACATGGTCACGCATTTTCGCGACTTCCTCGACGAGGAGCACGGGATCGACTTCGCGCTCGACAATGGCGACTGGAGCAAGGCACTGACCTGGCGCGAAAGCGGTGCGGTGCTGGAGCAGCGCGATATCTGGAAACATCTGAACCTGTTTTTCGATCACGAGATGGATCGCCAGCATCCCATCAAAGGCGCGGTGGAATCGATCAACGCGATTGGCGAGCATGCCGATGTGGTGATCCTTACCAATCTGCTCGACGAGCGGCGCGACAAGCGTGCCGAGCAATTGCTGCGCTACGGGATCGAGGCCCCAGTCTATACCAATCAGGGACCCAAGGGTCCGGCGCTCGCGGCCATTCTTGAAGAACGCCAGCCGAGCCGCGCTGTGTTCATCGACGACCTTGCGCAGCATCATGGTTCCGCCGCCGAAACCGTGCCCCATATAACCCGGCTGCATCTGTGCGGCGAGCCGGCCATCGCCCCGCATATCGCCTGCGGCGAAAAGGCCGGCCATGCGCATGCGCGCATCGACGAATGGGAGCATGCGCTCCCGTGGATTCTGGAACGACTGGAGGAGGATGCATGAGCATCGAAGCAAGACTGAACGAACTGGGCATTGTCCTGCCCGAGGCTGCCGCGCCGGTGGCAAGCTATGTACCGGTGGTGGTGCAGGGCGGGTTCGCCCACATCTCGGGGCAATTGCCTTTCATCGACGGCAAGCTCGTGACCGGGCGGCTGGGGGAGGATGTTTCGCTCGACGACGGAACCGCGGCCGCGCGCGCCTGCGGTCTGATGATCCTGGCGCAGTTGAAGTCGGCCCTTGTGCCGCTCGACAAGGTAGAGCGGATCGTCAAGCTGGGCGCTTTCGTGAATTCGACCGCCGATTTCATCGACCAGCCCAAAGTCGCCAACGGTGCGTCGGAGCTGATGTTCGACGTGTTCGGCGAGAAGGGCCGCCATGCCCGCGCGGCCGTTGGCGTGCCTGCCCTGCCGCTCGGCGCTGCGGTTGAAGTCGACGCGATCATCGCCCTGGCAGAATGATCCACGGGTGCGCAGGCGACCTGTCCCCGACTGGCTGACGCGGTGGGAATATGCCCATCGCGGCCTGCACGGGACGGGTCCCGACGGCACGCGCGTACCGGAAAATTCGCTCGCCGGAGCGAAGCTGGCGATCGAAGCGGGGATGGGTATCGAATGCGATATCCAGCGCAGCGCCGACGACTGGCCGATGGTGTTCCATGACTGGGACCTGCTGCGGCTGACCGGGCAGGACGGCTTCACTGAAGGGGCAACCGCGCTGGCGCTCAAGGAACTCCGCTATCTCGACAGTGAGGAGGGCCCGGCGACGATGGCCGACCTGCTTGACCTTGTGGCGGGCCGCGTGCCGCTGCTGATCGAGATCAAGTCCAAACGCGGCTACGATGTCGAAGCGAGCTGCGCGGCGGTGAGCAATGCGCTCAGAGAATATGCCGGCGACCATGCGGTGATGAGCTTCGATCCGCGCGTAGCGCGCTGGTTTCGCCGGAAATGCCCGCAGACCTGCGCCGGGCTGGTGATGCGCGAGGACGAACATGGCTATACGCAGAAGCGCTGGCAGCGGCGGCTCGCCTTCGCCATCGCGAAGCCCGATTTTCTCGCCTACCACATCGCGGCCTTGCCCTGCGCATGGGTCGCTTCGCTGCGGGCAGGCGGCCTGCCGGTACTGACCTGGACGGTCAATTCGCCGGAGACCCGCGCCCGCGCATTGCTTTATGCCGATGCCCTGATCAGCGAAGGCCTTGGCTTGCCGGAAACGGTCGCATCGTGAGCGACACTGCCTTCACCGCGCGCATTGGCATGGGGGTGAACGCCTTCGACGCTGCGCAATGGGATGCACTCGGCGGGGCAGACAATCCCTTCATGAGCCACGCTTTCCTCTCCGCGATGGAAGACTCGGGTAGCGTCGGCCCCGGTACGGGATGGCAAAGCGCGCCGATTGTGATCGAGAGCGACTCCGGCCTGCCGCTTGCCGCGATGCCGGCGTATCTGAAGGGACATAGCCAGGGCGAATATGTCTTCGATCACAACTGGGCCGATGCCTACCAGCGCGCCGGCGGCGATTATTATCCCAAGCTCCAGATCGCCGCGCCATTCACCCCCGCGACCGGACCGCGCCTTTTGTTGGCCGACGACGCGCTGGGCCTGCCTTTGCTCAAGGCGGCCGAGCAATTATGCGCACAGAATGCGCTCTCCGGTGCGCATGCGACCTTCATCGATCCCGGCCAACTGCCGATCTTCGAGGAGGCAGGCTGGCTGCCTCGCAGCGATATCCAGTTCCACTGGGAGAACCGCGACTACGGCTCGTTCGACGATTTCCTGGCCGATCTCGCCAGTCGCAAGCGCCGCGCCCTGCGCAAGGAACGGACGAAAGCGCAGGCCGAGGTCGAAATCCGGCACCTGACCGGCGCGGAAATCACCGAAGCGGAATGGGATGCCTTCTGGGTCTTCTATCAGGATACCGGCGCCAGGAAGTGGGGAACGCCCTATCTGACGCGCGAAGCCTTCTCGCTGCTGGGAGAAAGGATGGCAGACAAGCTGCTGCTCATCTTCGCCTATCGTGATGGAGAGCCGATTGCAGGTGCCCTCAATGTCATCGGACGCGACGCGCTTTACGGGCGCTATTGGGGGTGCACGCAGCACATCCCCTTCCTGCATTTCGAATTGTGCTATTACCAGGCCATCGATGCCGCGATCGAGCGCGGCTTGCAGCGGGTCGAAGCGGGCGCACAAGGTGGACACAAACTGGCCCGCGGCTATGCCCCGGTGCAGACTTGGTCGGCGCACTGGATCGCCGACCCGGGATTTCGCGAAGCCGTCGCCGAGTTTCTCGAACGCGAGCGACGCGGGGTCGAGATCGATCAGAACTATCTCGACCGCAGAACGCCTTTCCGGAAAGGCGGGTGAGCGTAGGTCAGGCGGCCTTGCTGTCCGCTGCGAGCCAGTCGCGCGCCCGGCGCTGGGCTTCGGCGATCTCACGCGCAGTCATTTCGTCGGAAACATCGGCCCGGCACCACGCAGCTTCTTCGTGACCGCGCGAAGCGGCCAGGTTGAACCACTTGTGCGCCTCGACCAGATCGTATTCGGCGCCGTGGCTGCCGGTCGAATAGATGACGCCCAGATCGTAGAGCGCGATCGTCTCGCCTGCCGCTGCTGCCGCCAGGCATTGCGCGACCACCAGGCTCGGCTCCCTGGCATCGGCTGTCTGGTATGTCTCGCTTTCGATCTTGATCAGTTTCATTGCCCTCATTCCCCCAAGTTGATCCGGCGAAGTGCTCACCGGCTGTGAGACGAGTTCAAGAGCCTTATGGTAAATAACCGGTTAACCGCGATCCGCTTTTTGTCATCGGCCTGACCATTGATGGCGGATTATTTGGCCGCATTCTGCTTCGCTTAAGCTTTGGTCGGGCATGGAAAACCTGACCTGCGGATTGGCGCTTGTGCAGTGCAGGCCCGCCCCTTATAGGCGCGCTCAATTCGACCCTGCGCATGGCGTCGATGATGCTGGCTGAGGGATGCGGCAGGTCGCGGGGGGAGACTGGTTGAGAGGACCCACATGGCCGCTTCGGCGCGAAACGACAGCGAAATCCTGAGCAAGGCGAAAAGCAGGCTCGAAGAGGATTACGTTCCCGGCGACGACGAACCGTACATGAGTAAAAAGCAGCAGGATTATTTCCGCATGCTCCTGCTCGAATGGAAGCGTTCGATCCATTCCGCTGCCGGAGTAACGCTGCAATCGCTGCAGGACGGGCCGATCCGCGAACCCGATCTCAACGATCGCGCTTCCAGTGAAACCGACTGGGGGATCGAATTGCGCACCCGCGATCGCCAACGCAAGCTGATCGCGAAGATCGATTCCGCGCTGCGCCGCATCGACGAGGGCGAATATGGCTTTTGCGAAGTGACCGGCGATCCCATCGGCCTGCGTCGCCTGATCGCCCGGCCCGTCGCCACCATGACCGTGGAAGCACAGGAAGCGCACGAGCGCCGCGAGAAGATTTCGCGCGACAAATGATCGCGCTGCGATTGCGGCAAAGAAGCTTAAAGCTTCATTAGGGACATTGCTGGTAAGGCATGGGTATTCGGTCGGTTGGGGCCGATGCAAGTTCTTGTTCGGAAAGCACAAAGGGATAGCGTCGATCCATGCCTGCCGTCGATACACGCAACATTTCCCGCGATAGTCTCTTCCTGATGGCGGATCTGCGCCCGGAAGGGGCCGACGAGGCTGTGCGCGTAAAGGTGCGCAACCTCTCCGCCGGTGGAATGATGGCAGAGGGCAGCCTGAAAGTCGTTCGCGGAGCGCGTCTCTCGATCAAGCTGCGCAACATCGATTGGGTCGACGGAAGCGTTGCCTGGGTGCAGGACAACCGCTTCGGCATCGCGTTCGACCATCAGGTCGACCCCGCACTCGCCAGGGCACCTGCCGCCAACAAGGACGATGAGTCGACCCCGCGCTTCGTGCGCCCGGCCGGTTTGCAGCCTGGCGGAAGCGATCCGTCCCGCTTGCGAAAAATCTGATAGCTGGCGCTGACCCTGCACGATTTGGCTGCTAGGCAGCAGCCATGCGTTCGCTGCTTTCTGCCATTCTGCTTGTCGTGCTTGCGGTGCCCGCGTGCTCGGGTCGCAGCGACGACGGCACGATCGCGCTGGCCGTGGTGGGCAGTGAAGAATCGATGTTCGATTCCAGCTTGCGACTGTCGTTCGCCGGGCAGCTCGTCAGGGAGGCAACGGCCGAGGGGCTTGTCGCGCTCGATGCCCAGGGGGAAATAATTCCGGGGATCGCAGAACGCTGGATCGTTACCGACGATGGGCTGAGTTTCATCTTTCGCGTCAGGAATTCCGACTGGTCGAACGGCGAGCCCATCGATGCCGAATCCGTCCGCCGGAGCCTGCTGGCCACGATTGATGCGTTGGACGGCACTTCCCTAGGCATCGATTTGGAGAAAATCGATGAGATTCGCGCTATGACCGCGCGCGTGATCGAGATCCGGCTGAAGAGCCCGATGCCCGAATTCCTGCAATTGCTGGCGCAGCCGGAACTAGGGCTGCGGCTCGACGGACGGGCCGCAGGGCTGATGCGCTTGCAGCGCGTCGACGATCGGGCGGTGTTGACGCCCGTGCCGCCGGAGGAGCGCGGCCTGCCCGCGCGACCGGAATGGTCCGAGGATGCCCTCACTATCTCGCTCCGCGCCATGTCGGCCGGCGCCGCGGTCGAAGCCTTTAGAAATGCGGAGGTCGAGGCTGTGCTCAACGGCAGGCTGTCGACGCTTCCGCTGGCCGATCTCGGGCCGCTGTCGCGCGGCACTATCCGGCTGGACGCAGCGCTCGGCCTGTTCGGGCTGACATTCAACAATGCCGACGGTTTGCTCGCGGAAGCCTCGCGTCGCGAAGCGCTGTCGATGGCTATCGACAGGCCTGCATTGCTCGCACCCTTCAATGTCGCCGGCTGGATACCGACCACGCGGATCGTCGCGCCCGACCTGCCGCGCGATCCGGGTGCGCTTGGGGAGCGCTGGAGCGGACAGTCACTGGAAGAGCGCCGGGCCGAGGCAAGGCGCCGGATCGCCGATTATTCGGGTGAGGGGACAGTGCGCCTTACGATCTTTCTGCCCGATGGACCGGGCTCCGAGCTTCTGCTGCAGCAGCTGGCAGCGGATTTTTCGACCATTGGCGTGCGGCTGGAGCGCGCCGACCTGCGTTCGCAGGCAGACCTCGAACTGGTCGACCGGCTGGCGCGCTATGCCAATGCGCGCTGGTTCCTGAACCAGTTCAATTGCGCAGTTGCCCAGCCGATATGCTCACCCGATGCCGATGTGCTGGTCGACCAGTCGCTGGACGCTGCGACCGCGCAGGAGCAAACCAATCTGCTTGTGGAAGCCGAAAGCGCTCTGACGGCCGCGGAAGCCTACATCCCGCTCGGTGCGCCGATTCGCTGGTCTCTCGTTCGCGGGGGACTCGAGGGTTATTCGGAGAATCGCTGGGGGCGTCACCCCTTGTTTCCCATCGCCACCGCGCCCATATTTTAAGAAAAGGAGGCTTGAATATGAACGAGGGTCCGCGCGTGCAGGCGATGGGGTTCGAAATGCCGACCGGCAATGATCCGGTTTCGATCCGGAAGCGTATCGAAGCTCTGGAAATGCTGCTCGAACGCAGCATGGTAGTGCCGGGCACGAATTATCGCATCGGTCTCGACATCATCGTCGGCCTCGTGCCGGTGGTGGGCGATATCATCACCGCCGCCATGGGCAGTTATATCGTATGGGAAGCGCGCAACCTCGGTCTGCCCAAATGGAAACTTTGGCACATGATGGGTCGCATCGGTCTAGACACCGCCGTGGGCGCTGTGCCGGTCGTCGGCGATGCGTTCGACGTGGTCTACCGCTCGAACACGCGCAATCTGCGTACGATCAGAAAGCACCTCGACAAGCATCACCCGCAGACGCGCGTGATCGAGCAGTGAGCGGGCAGTAGTTTCAACCGAGACCAACTCGCGCTAGTGCCTGCCGCATGGCGCAAGACGTTACCTATTCCAGCTATCTCGATCTCGATCGCATCCTGGCGGCGCAGCACCCGGTGTCCGGCGCGCATGACGAGATGCTGTTCATCATCGTTCACCAGGCGAGCGAGCTGTGGCTGAAGCTATGCCTGCATGAGCTGTTCGCCGCGCGCGATTGCATTGCCGCAGACAACCTCCGCCCCAGCTTCAAGATGCTCAGCCGCGTGGCGCGCGCGCAGACCCAGCTGATCCAGAGCTGGGACGTGCTGAGCACCATGACGCCGCACGATTATTCGCAAATCCGCCCGCATCTCGGGCGCTCGAGCGGATTCCAGTCGCCGCAATACCGGATGATGGAATTCCTGCTCGGCGGGCGCAATCCGGACATGGTTGCGATGCACGAACCGACGCCGGAAATCGCGACGGCGCTGCGCGAGGAACTGGCGCGTACCAGCCTTTACGACGAGGCGATCCGCCTGCTGTCGCGGCGCGGCTTCGCCATCCCCGATGAAGTGCTGGCGCGCAAGCTCGACGAAGTCTGGGTCCGGTCGGAAGAGGTCGAAGCGGCGTGGGCTGAAATCTACCGGGACCCGCAGCAGCACTGGGATCTTTACGAACTGGCCGAGAAGCTGGTCGATCTCGAGTACCATTTCCAGCGCTGGCGGTTCGGGCATCTGAAAACGGTCGAGCGGATCATCGGCTTCAAGCGCGGCACGGGCGGCACCAAGGGTGTGCCGTATCTCGAAGGCGTGCTTAAACAGGCGTTCTTCCCCGAGCTGCTGAGCGTGAGGACGGCCATATGAGGGTTGGGATATGAGCAGCTGGAAATCGCAACGGCGCATCTGGGATATTTCGCAGACGCTGCGCCCCGGTCTTCCGATATGGCCCGGCGATACCGAGTTCGGGTTCGAGCGGACGTGGCGAATGGACGAAGGCTCGCCGGTCAATGTCGGCAGGATGACCATGAGCACGCATTCGGGGACGCACGGCGATGCCCCACTGCATTATGCCGAGGACGGGCTTGACGCGGCTAGCATGGAGCTCGACTCCTATATCGGCGAATGCCTGGTGGTCGATGCACGCGGCGTGAGCGGCGAGATCGACGTCGCCGACCTGCCGCATATCGAAAGCGCTGACCGGGTGCTGTTCCGCCAGTGGGATTCCTTTCCGCACGACGAATGGCGCAGCGACTGGCTGCCGATCGCGGCGGAGACGGTGGAGTGGCTGGCACTCCAGGGCGTCAAGCTGATCGGCACCGATGCGCCTTCGGTCGATCCGCAGGAGTCCAAGACCATGAGCGCGCACAAGGCAGTGCTGAAACACGACATGCGCATCCTCGAAGGGCTGGTGCTCGATGACGTGCCGGAGGGACGGTATGAGCTGCTTGCGCTGCCGCTCAAGATTGTCGACGGCGATGCCGGGCTGTGCCGGGCGATCCTGCGGGAGTTGCCCGATGCTGGATAAAGCGCGCGAACTCGATGCGGCGGACGAGCTGGCGCATTTTCGCGACCGCTTCGAAATTCCGGAAGGCGTAATCTATCTCGATGGCAATTCCCTCGGCGCGCTGCCCAAGGCGACGCCTGCGCGGCTGGAGCAGGTCATGCGCGGCGAATGGGGCAAGGGGCTGATCCGAAGCTGGAACGATGCCGACTGGATCACCCTGCCGCAGCGCGTTGGCGGCAAGATCGCGCCGCTGATCGGGGCGCATCCGCATGAGGTAATCGTCGCCGACAGCGTTTCGGTGAACCTGTTCAAGCTCATCAGCGCCGCGTTGAAGATGCGGCCCGGCAGAAAGGTGATCCTCAGCGAACCGGGCAATTTCCCGACCGATCTTTACATGATCCAGGGGTTGGAAAGTCAGGGCCTCGCCACCCAGCGACTGGCCGAGCGCGAGGCGATCATAGACGCGCTGGATGAGGACGTGGCGCTCCTGCTGCTGACCCATGTGCATTACAAGTCCGGCGCGATGTTCGACATGGCGGCGCTGACTGAGGCCGCGCATGACGCAGGCGCGCTGGTGTTGTGGGACCTGTCGCATACCGGCGGCGCGCTGCCGGTCGATCTGAACGGGTGCGGGGCGGATTTTGCGGTCGGTTGCGGCTACAAATATCTGAACGGCGGACCCGGCGCCCCGGCCTACGCCTTCGTCGCTGAGCGGCATCACGAGGCGCTCGAACAGCCGCTCTCCGGCTGGATGGGCCACGCCGCGCCGTTTGCCTTTACGGACGACTACAGCCCCGCACCGGGCGTCGATCGCCTGCTGTGCGGCACCGCGCCGATCCTGTCGGTCAGCGCGCTGGAAGTGGGCGTGGACCTGATCGCCGAGATCGGCGTCGATCACCTCTGGGCCAAGTCCCGCGCGCTCAGCGAGTTCTTGCTGGAATGTCTGGCAGAAGCGGGTGTCATCAATACGCCCTCTCTCCTTCAGGGGAGAGGGAGGAGCCGCGAAGCGGCGGAGGGCGTGGGGGATGCCCAGACGGAAACTTCGGCACGTGACGCCCCCGCCCCCGAACCCCCTCCCCTGAAGGAGAGGGGGAGTTTGGCGCTTGTCAGCCCGATCGACCCGATGCAGCGCGGCAGCCAACTCTCCTTCCGCCACCAAGAAGCCTACGCCCTGTGCCAGGCCCTGATCGCCCGCGGCATCATCGGCGACTTCCGCGCTCCCGATATCCTGCGCCTCGGCTTCGCGCCGGCCTACCTACGCTTCAAAGACATGGCGCGCACGGCGGAGGAATTGGCGGATATTCTGGCGAAAGGTGCGTGGGATACGGCCGAGTTCAAGCAGCGTGCGGCGGTGACTTAGTCGATTTTCCAACCGCAGGTTTCAGATAATTCCTGGAATGCCTGGCGGGCGCCAGTAGTGTCGAAAATAGCGGTCATAGGCGCTTCATTATAGGGCACAGTCTGAAGAACGAGCCGCTTTGAATCGGCTAATTCTCGCAGAAAGTTGATTGCCGATGGAGCGAAGGTTGCCTCCTTATCTGTCGAAATATCCCAGCGCTGAGTAATAGCGTCTTTGTCGCCAATCCGTACCAAGACATTCTTGAATTCAGAATAGACGCTACCACTATCGTCGCCGAGATATTCACCCCAAATAGCGTAAGCCTCCGTTTGATTTGACTGGCATCGCGCAACAAGCCTGACAGGCCCATTGAATCTCGCAGCACCTTCGTCGGCTGCCAGAGAAGCGACGACCGTCTTGCTATCGTCAAGAGGATTTGTATCGGCGCTAACTGACCACTTCGTTCCCGATTCATCGAACTCATCAACGGTCGACATGTCAGAGCCAACCTCTAAAGACTCGGAGTCCCTGAGGTTCGAGTAACAGCGATCCATCAGGGTGCTGAACTCAGTTTGGCCTGCGAATGCAACCGAAATCCCATCGAAAAAGAATGGCTTGAACCCTGTGTAGGCTCCCATTCTGTTTTTGCCGTTGACCTCACCCTGCCAAACCTCACGATCTCCTGGGCAGCGTTTCACCTCCTTGAATTCGGCAGACGATGGATCAATCAATTGACCACGAACAGCGTCTTCGGCTGCGTTGCTGCATGCAGTTAGTACCAAAAAGGCAAGCCAAATAAGATTTCGAAAACGCATGATTACCCCCGAAGGCAGCTAGCGTTATTTAGAGAACACTATAGAATCAATAGGAGAGCGAGAAGTCTGGGCTCAAGCTTCCAGCTCAACATCCCAATAGAGCCAATCCCGCCACGTCTCGTGCAGGTAATTCGGCGGGAATTGCTTCCCGTATTGCTGCAGCTGCCAGTGCGTCGGGCGGATCGGCTGGGTGTGGAGGTGCATATGCGCCTCCTTTGGCGTCCGGCCGCCTTTCTTCATGTTGCACGGTGCGCAGGCGGTGGCGATGTTCTCCCACGTCGTCTTGCCGCCCTGGCGGCGGGGATTGACGTGGTCGAAGGTGAGGTTCTGCCGTCCGCCGCAATACTGGCAATTGAAGCGATCGCGCAGGAACAGGTTGAAGCGGGTGAAGGCAGGAAATTCGCTCGGCTTCACATAGTCGCGCAGCGCGATCACGCTGGGGATCTTCATGTCGAGATTGGGCGAATGGACCTCGCGGTCATAGCTCTCGATGATGTCGACCCGGTCGAGGAACACCGCCTTGATCGCGGTCTGCCACGGCCACAGGCTGAGCGGATAATAGGATAGCGGCGTGTAATCCGCATTGAGCACGAGCGAGGGACAGGACTCCAGACTTCGCGTCGGGTCTTCCTCTGCACTGCGGAAAGCAGCGACTCTTTCGATCAACTCGGCCTTGAACAATTCGCTCTCCCCGACTTGGCTTCGAATGTGCATTTGCGCGGAAAAGCGTCAAGACGGTTACACGCAGGCTTTCCACAGGGTTGTCCCGCGCGCTAGGTCTCCGGTGTGATCGTGACGCGCTTCGCCCCGAGCCCCAATGGCCCGCTGCACTGGGGCCATGCCTATTCCGCCATCGTGGCGCATGACCTGGCGACGCAGGCCGGCGGCAAGTTTCTTTTGCGAATCGAAGACATCGACGGCCCGCGCACCCGGCCCGAGCTGGCCGACGAGTTCCGACGCGACCTCGAATGGCTCGGACTGGAGTGGGAAGAGGTCCCGGCGCAATCGACGCGGCTGGAAAGCTACCAGTCGGCAGTCGACCGGCTGCTGGACCAAGGCTTGCTCTACCCCTGCACCTGCACCCGCAAGGAGATCGAAGCGCTCGAGCCGAGGACGGGGCCGGAAGGGTTCGTCTATCCGGGCACCTGCAAGGGGCGCTTGCTCGATCCCGAAAAGCCCGCCGCCCTGCGCCTCGATACCGACAAGGCGCTGCTATCGGTCGGCGAGGTTCGTTGGGACGATGCCTTGGCTGGGCTGCAGACGGCAGACCCGCGCCAGTTCGGCGATGTGGTGCTGGTGCGGAAAGACCTGCCCGCAAGCTATCACCTGGCGGCCACGCTCGACGATGCCGCCGACGGGGTCACTCTGGTTACGCGCGGGCAGGACCTGTTCTTCGCCAGCCATATCCACCGTCTGCTCCAGCACCTGCTCGACCTGCCCGTGCCGCGCTGGCACCACCATCCGCTCCTGCTCGACGAATCCGGCAAAAAACTCGCCAAGACCCGCGGTTCGAAGGCGCTTGCGGATTATCGCCGGTCGGGCGAGAATGGTCGCGATTGGGCCGATAGACTCCGCATAGACCATTGGCCGTCTGGTATAGAGCTTGGGAGTGCCTAGATACCTGACATGACCTATATACTCATAGCCGCCCTCGCGATCCTGATGGTTCTGGTCCTTTACTCGCTCGTTCGAGGCATCATAGCTTTCCTCCAGACGACCAAGGTCGACTTGGAAAGCGGGGAGAGCCAGACCTCGACCGAGATGCAGGCCCTGCAGAACAAGATGATGTTCAACCGCGTTAAATACCAGGCGCTGGCGATCGTGGTGGTCGCGATCCTGCTGGCGGTTTCGCGCTGATCCGCTCATACCAGCGGACGCTGGTATGTTTTCCAGCATCGGACGACCGAGATGAGGGAGAACCCAACCTGTGCCGGGATGACGAGTGATGGTCAGGCTCAATAAAATCTACACGCGCACCGGAGATGACGGGACGACGGGTCTTGTCGATGGATCGCGCCGCGCCAAGCACGATGTGCGGATGACCGCCATCGGTGTGGTTGACGAGGCCAATTCGGCAATCGGGCTGGCAGCGGTCTCGCTGGAGCGCAGTGATCACGCGCCGATGCTCTTTCGAATTCAGAACGATCTGTTCGACCTCGGGGCGGACCTTGCCACGCCGGGTGAAGATTTCGAGCCGGGCGAGATGACCTTGCGCATGGTGCCCGAGCAGGTCGACTGGATCGAGCAAAGGATCGATGCGCTCAACGAGCGGCTGGAGCCGCTCGCGAGCTTCGTCCTGCCCGGCGGGACCGAGGCGGCAGCGCGGCTGCATGTCGCGCGGGCGACTACGCGGGCCGCCGAGCGCGCGATGGCGGCACTGGCGCAAAGCGAGCCGGTCAATCCTGCGGCGCTCGCCTACATCAACCGGCTGTCGGACCTTCTGTTTGTGCTTGCGCGCGTGGCGAACGACGATGGCAAGACGGACGTCAATTGGGTGCCCGGCGCCAACCGATAAACATCTGGCCAGCCGAGTACGCCCTCGCTAACAGGCGCGCTTTGCTGCAACTGCGAAGAGAAAGCGCATTTTCATGAAGACGATCGGCGTTATCGGCGCGGGCCAGATGGGCTCGGGCATTTCCCAGACGAGTGCCCGGCACTCGATGAATGTGCTGTTGGCCGACGTATCGCTGGAGGTAGCCGAGAAATCCAAAGCGGGCATCGAGCAGGCGCTGGTCAAACTGGTCGGGCGCGGCAAGATCGAAGCCGACGAGGCGGAAAAAGCACTCGCGCGCATCACGCCCGTCGCCGACTATGCGCCGATGGCGGAGGCCGACATGATTATCGAGGCGGCAACCGAGAAGGAAGAGATCAAGAAGGCTATCTTCGAAAAGGCCAGCGAAGTGCTGGGCGACAATGCGATCATGGCTTCCAACACCAGCTCTATCCCGATCACGCGGATGGCGAACTATTCGAGCGATCCGGAACGCTTCATCGGCCTGCATTTCTTCAATCCAGTCCCGGTCATGGGGCTGATCGAAGTCATTCCGGGCCTTGCGACGGCCAAGGATGTCGAGGAACGCACCGTCGCCTTCGCCGAAAGCTTGGGCAAGCAGGTTGTGTTGTCGCAGGATGAGCCGGGCTTTGTCGTCAACCGCATCCTGCTGCCGATGATCAACGAGGCGATTTTCGTGCTTGGCCAGTCGACCGCCAGCATCGCCGATATCGACAAGGGTTGCCGCCTGGGCCTCAACCACCCCATGGGCCCGCTAGAACTGGCCGATTTCGTGGGGCTCGACACCTGCCTCGACATCATCATGGTCCTCTACAACACCACCGGCGACAGCAAGTACCGCCCCGCGCCGCTGCTGGTGAAATATGTCGAGGCCGGCTGGCTCGGTCGCAAGACCGGCAAGGGCTTTTACGACTATTCCGGCGACGCGCCCGTTCCCACTCGCTGACCTCGGAACCCGCGCAGCCTGCCAGCCGTTTCCTTTGCAAAGGAGATTTGAGATGGCAGACAAGAACGACCCGCAGCCGCGCGACGCCGATCGCCCGAGCAGTTTCGACGGCGAGCGCCGCCAGACCGACGCTCTTGCGCCCGAGAACGAGAACGCCGAACAGGTTGACGGCTATGACCAGGCGCAGACCGTCGCCGATCAGGCCAAAACGCGCGCGACGACGATCCTCGGCACCAATAGCGAACATGTCGAAAGCGCGCTCAACGCGCCCGACGCGCAGGATCTTGTCGATCACATGAAACAGATGGACCGCGGCAATACGGTCGACATGTCGGCCTATGCGGGCGAGCCGAACCACGACGACAATGTCGACAAATACGGCAAGCCGTCCAAGCTCGACGGCCTGCGTGGAGACGGAACTTAGAGCCCCGACAGGCTGCCGTCGTGAAGAACCCATAGGCCGACCACCAGGATGGCCGCGCCGACGCTGACCGCCGCGGCGATCAATCTGAGCGAACGCCTTTCGGGACGGTCGACTGCATGGTCGCGCATCTTGTCGAAAGACGCATTGGCCCTGGCCTGAGCGCTCCAGGCGATCCAGATGGCAAGCAGTATAAAGCCGGTGGCGATGCCCTTGGCTATATAGGGCGGCTCGAAAGCACCGAACAGTGCGCGAAAACCCAGCCCGATCGCGATCGATGCGAAAGCGGTGCGCATCCATCCGGCGAAGGTCCGCTCGACAGCCATGATCGTGCGGTCTTCGGCCATGTCGGTGCGATCCTGGGCGAGTGCTTCGCTCTTGCTGTCACCATTGGCTTCCCGCCCGGCACTATACCCCGGTTCTGCGGATTGTTTCGTCGCGGTCATCGCATCCTCTCGGTCCCTGTTCGGGAGCTATAACGGATGATCGCGCCTTCGGGTCCGGATTACCCCGTGGGGTCTTCGGCGTCCGGGTCGAGCGGGACGATCTCCACTCCGACCAGGCTTTCCGGGTCGGGTGTGGGATCGAAGCCTGTCGGATCGACGATCAGTTCATCGTCGGGAACGAATTCGGTGGCCACAGGCTGCTGCGGAACCTGCTCGGGCGAGGGTGCGGTTTCAACCGGTGCGGATTGCTCCAGATCCCCGGCCTGATCGCGGAACTGCGCGCCCTGCTGCTCGATCTGCGCGATCGAATCTGCCAGCGCGCCATCCTCTTCCTCGGTGCCGACGAGCGTAGCTACGCTGATCAGCGTAATTCCTGTGAACGCCAGCGCGCCACCACGGCTGCGGAACATGTAACCCTTCATGCGCGACAGTATGGCCGCGAGGGGTTAATCTTCCGTTTGAGAAGCTTCCGTCTTGAGAGCATAAAGCAGGTCGAGCGCTTCGCGCGGTGAAAGCGCGTCTATGTCGAGCGCAGCCAGCTTTTCGCGCATGCTGTCGCCGATCTTTTCTGGGCGTTCTTCGAGTGCGGCGGCAAAGAGCGGCAGTTCGCCCAGTCCGGCCGCCAGCCCGCCGGTTTCCTCGCGCCCCTTCTCCAGTTTCTCCAGCACCGATCTGGCTCGCTTGACGACCGGCGCGGGCACGCCCGCCAGCTTGGCGACGGCGAGCCCGTAGCTGCGGTCTGCCGGCCCTTCCGCCAATTCGTGCAGCAGCACCAGGTCGCCTTTCCATTCCCGCGCCCGCACGTGGTGCAGCGAGAGCGAATCGCAGGTCTCGGCGAGGCGTGCGAGCTCATGGTAGTGCGTGGCGAACAGGCAGCGGCACTGGATCGTCTCGTGCACCGCCTCGACCACCGCCCAGGCGAGCGCGAGCCCGTCATAGGTCGAGGTTCCGCGTCCGACTTCGTCGAGGATGACGAAGCTGCGGTCGGAGGCCTGGGCAAGGATCGCGGCGGTCTCGACCATTTCGACCATGAAGGTCGAGCGGCCGCGCGCCAGATTGTCCGACGCGCCGACGCGGCTGAAGAGGCGATCGACCAGACCGATGGTGGCGGTCGACGCAGGAACATAACTGCCCGCCTGCGCCAGCAGAACGATCAGCGCATTCTGGCGCAGGAAGGTCGACTTGCCGCCCATATTGGGGCCACCGATCAACCACAGCCGGTCGCTTCCGGACAGCGTGCAGTCGTTCGGTACGAAGCGGTCGCCCGCCTGTTTGAGCGCCGCCTCCACCACCGGGTGACGCCCGCCGACGATATCGAGCACGCGCTCGTCGGTGATCGCGGGCTTGCACCAGTCACCCTCGGCGGCGCGCTCGGCAAGTCCGGCCGCGACGTCGATTCGCGCCAACGCATCGGCAGTTCGCGCAATCGCTTCGCGCGCGTCGCCAACGGTCGCCACCAGCTCTTCGAAATGCGCTTCCTCTGCGGCGAGCGCACGTCCGCCCGCTTCGCTTATGCGGCTCGCTTCCTCGTGCAATTGCAGCGAGTTGAAGCGTACAGCGCCAGCCATGGTCTGGCGATGGGTGAAGCCGCTGTCGGGCGCCATCAGCGCATCGGCATGCTTGGCGGGAACTTCGATGAAATAACCGAGCACGCCATTATGCTTGATCTTGAGTCGTTCTATGCCGGTTTCGCCGCGGTAGCGGGTTTCGAGCGCGGCAATGGCCCGGCGGGCATTGCCCGACACATCGCGCAATTCGTCGAGCGCCGCGTCGAAGCCGGCGGCGATATAGCCGCCCTGCTCGCGGGCGGTCGGCGGGGCGGGGACAAGCGCGCGCTGCAAGTGATCGACCAGTGCGCCGTGGCCGCCCATAGCGGGAAGCAAGTCGTCGAGCAGGGCAGGGCGATCGGGCTTGCTCGCAAGATAATCGCGGATGCGCCGCGCCTCGGCCAGTCCGTCGCGGATCTGGCCGAGATCGCGCGGGCTGCCGCGTCCGGCGACGATCCGCCCCAGCGCGCGGGCGAGATCGGGCACAGCGCGCATGACTTCGCGAAGGTCCGCCCGCAGCAGCGGGTCGGCGTGGAAGAAGTGCACCAGCGCCAGCCGTCGCTCGATGGGTTCGCGCTCGGTCAAAGGCGCCGCCAGATCTTCCGCCAGTTGCCGCGCGCCTGCGCCTGTCACGCAGCGATCGACCGCCGCAATCAGGCTGCCGCTGCGCGCGTCCTGTTGGCTGACGAGGATTTCGAGCGAACTGCGCGTCGCCGCATCCATCGCCAGCTTGGCCTCGCCGCGCGCAACGACAGGCGGCAACAGGAAGGGCAGCGTACCGCGCCCCGCATGGTCGAGATAGCCGATGAGCCCGCCCGCAGCAGCCAGCATGGCGCGGGAAAAATCGCCGAACCCGTCGAGCGTGGCAACATCGTGGATGGCCTTGAGGCGCGCCTCGCCTTCGTCGCTGGCAAACTCGCTTGGCGGTCGCAGGGTTGCGTCGGCCGGTGCTCCGTCCCAGTTCTCGGGCGCGACCACTTCGCTGGCACCGAGCCGCGCCAGCGCTGCGTCCATCGCGTCGGGCGCACATTCCTCCAGCTCCATTCGCCCGGTCGAAATATCGCAATGGGCTATGCCGAGCGTTCCGCGCACCTCGCACACCGCCGCCAGCACATTGGCGCGGCGCGGTTCGAGCAGAGCCTCTTCGGTCAAGGTGCCGGCAGTGACGAAACGCACGATGTCGCGCTTGACCAGCACCTTGGACACCGGCTTGCCCTCGCGCCTGGCGCGCGCCTTGGCTTCCTCGGGCGTTTCGACCTGCTCGGCAATGGCGACCCGCTGCCCTGCCTTGATCAGCCGCGCGAGGTAGCCTTCCGCCGAATGCACCGGCACGCCGCACATCGGCACCGGCTCCCCGCTGTCCTTGCCGCGCGCGGTCAGCGCGATGTCGAGGATGCCGGAGGCGACCTTGGCATCTTCGAAGAACAGCTCGAAAAAATCCCCCATCCGGTAGAACAGCAGGCAATCGTCGCCGCCCGCCGAAGCTTCGGCCTTGAGCGCCAGATATTGCTCCATCATCGGGGTGGATTTGCCCGCCATCGTCCAAGCCGTAGCGGCGGGCGGAGCGATTCGGGAAGCGGCCCGGGCAGCTTTCCCCCTATCGCAGCGCGGAGGCATTGGGTATCGCGCGGGCAAACATGAGGAGAGCCAGCTTTGGCCGAAGAAAAACCGACCGGGTTCACCGCGCGCGAAGCGCTGTTCTACCACGAGACGATCCGTCCCGGTAAAATCGAGATCATCGCCAGTAAACCGATGGCGACCCAGCGCGACCTGAGCCTGGCCTACTCGCCGGGTGTGGCGGTACCGGTCGAAGCGATCGCGGAAGATCCGGCCAACGCGGCCAAATACACCGCGCGCTCCAACCTTGTAGCGGTAATCTCCAACGGCACCGCGATCCTCGGCCTCGGCAATCTCGGCGCGCTGGCATCCAAGCCGGTGATGGAAGGCAAGGCGGTGCTGTTCAAGCGCTTCGCCGATGTCGACTCGATCGATATCGAGCTCGACACCGAAGACCCGGAAGCCTTCATCAATGCGGTAGCGCTGATGGAGCCGACGTTCGGCGGCATCAATCTCGAGGACATCGCCGCGCCCGAATGCTTCATCATCGAGCAAGCCCTGCGCGAGCGCATGAACATCCCCGTCATGCATGACGACCAGCACGGCACCGCGATCATCGCCGCCGCCGGACTCATCAATGCCTGCAAGCTAACCGGCCGCGAGCTGAGAGATTGCCGCATGGTGGTGAACGGGGCGGGGGCTTCGGCGCTCGCCTGCACGGCACTGATCAAGGCGATCGGCATCCCGCACGAAAACGTCATCGTGTGCGACCGTGCGGGGCCGATCTATCCGGGACGCGAGAATGTCGACCAGTGGAAAAGCGCGCATGCCGTGCCTACCGAAGCGCGCAGCCTCGAAGAGGCGCTGGTGGGGGCAGACATTTTCCTCGGCCTGTCGGCGGCGGGCGCATTGAAGCCCGAATGGGTAACGAAAATGGCCGATCAGCCGATCATTTTCGCCATGGCCAATCCCGTGCCGGAGATCATGCCGGACGAAGCCAAGAAGGTCCGCCCCGATGCGATCATCGCCACCGGCCGCAGCGACTTTCCCAATCAGGTCAACAATGTTCTCGGCTTCCCGTTCATCTTTCGCGGCGCGCTCGACGTGCGGGCGACAACGATCAACGAGGAAATGAAGGTCGCCGCTGCCGAGGCCATCGCCGATCTCGCGCGCGAGCGCGTGCCTGAGGAAGTCGCCGCCGCCTATGGCATCAATCACAAATTCGGCACCGACTACATCATCCCGGCGCCTTTCGATCCGCGCCTGATGGAGGTGGTGTCCTCTGCCGTCGCCAAGGCGGCGATGGACACCGGCGTCGCGCAGGACAGCATCGCCGATTTCGACGAATACCGCACCACGCTGAAGGCGCGGCTCAACCCGACCACGTCGGCGCTCACGCGGGTATACGAAGAATGCAAGGCCAACCCGGCGCGCATGGTCTTCGCAGAGGCGGAAGAGGACGTCGTGCTGCGCGCGGCGATCCAGTACCGCGATTTCGGTTATGGCACGCCGATCCTCGTCGGGCGGACCAAGAATGTCGTGGACCGACTGCACATGCTCGGGGTGTCCGATCCCGGCAGTTTCGAGATCCAGAACTCGAACGATTCCGATTTCGTCCCGGCGATGGTCGATTTTCTCTACAAGCGCCTGCAGCGCAAGGGCTATACCGAACGTGACGTGCGCCGGATGGTCAATCAGGAACGCAACGTCTTTTCCGCGCTGCTGGTCGCGCTCGGCCATGGAGATGCAATGATTTCCGGCCTCACGCGTACCTTCTCGCAGACTGCGCGCGAAGTGAACCGTGTGCTCGATCCCAAACCCGGCTCGGTACCGTTCGGCATCCACATGATGATCGGCAAGAACCACACGACCTTCCTCGCCGATACCACCATCAACGAGCGGCCGAGCGCCGAGCTGCTGGCGCATATCGCCAAGGAAACCGCGCAGGTCGCCCGCCGCATGGGGCACGAGCCGCGGGTCGCGTTCCTCAGCTATTCGACTTTCGGCAATCCCAGCGGGCAGTGGCTCGGCAACATCCGCGACGCCGTTGCCATCCTCGACCGCGAGGAAGTGAATTTCGAATATGAAGGCGAAATGGCGCCCGACGCCGCGCTCAATCCCAAGGTGATGGAACTTTATCCGTTCAGCCGCCTCTCCGGCCCGGCCAATGTTCTGGTCATGCCCGGCCTGCAATCGGCCAATCTCTCGGCAAAGCTGCTGCGCGAGCTGGCTGGCAACGCCACGATCGGCCCGATGCTGATCGGGATGGAAAAACCGGTCCAGATCGCCCCGATGACCGCGATTGCGCCCGATGTCCTGACGCTGGCGGTGCTCGCGGCGGCCGGGGTGGTGGGCTGAGCGGCAACCCATGTCGCACATCCCGAACCAGCGGCACCGTTTCGCGATTCCCGAGGAAGTGCATTACCTCAACAACGCCTACATGGCGCCGCTCTCCTTCGAGGTCACGGCGGCCATGGAGGAAGCGGCGCGGCTCAAACAGGCGCCGTGGAATTTCCGCCCCGCCGACTTTTTCAGCGTGTGCGAAAACTTCCGCGAGCGCGCGGCGCGGCTGGCCGGGGTGTCCGCCGACACTATCGCGATCGTCCCTTCGGTCAGCTACGCACTGGCGATTGCAGCGAAGAATCTGCCCTTCGCAAAAGGGCAGCAGATCGTCACTCTGGCCGACCAGTTTCCCTCCAACGTCTACGTCTGGCGCGAACTGGCCGCGCGTGAGGGAGGACAGGTTGTCGCGGCCCGGCGCGATGAAGAGGCCTGCTGGACCGCCGCCGTTCTCGACGCGATCGGTCCGGACACCGCGATCGTCGCCGTGCCGCATTGCCACTGGGCCGACGGGCGGCTGGTCGATCTCGAACGGGTCGGCGCGAAATGTCGTGAACACGGTGCGGCGCTGGTGCTGGATTTGACCCAATCGCTCGGCGCGATGCCGGTTGACTTCGCCAAGGTGCAGCCCGATTTCGCGGTCGCCGCCTGCTACAAATGGCTGATGGGGCCCTATGGCATCGGCATGCTCTACGTCGCAGAATGGCATCACAACGGCACTCCCTTGGAGTACAATTGGATCAACCGTGGCGGCTCGGAAGATTTTACGCGGCTGGTCGACTACCGGGACGATTCCCAGCCCGGCGCGCGCCGTTTCGATATGGGCGAGAAATCCAATCCGCCGCTGCTGGCAGGGGCCGGTGCGGGAATCGATTTCCTGCTGGAATTCGGCATTGAGGCGATCGCGGAGGCACTCGCTGCCCGAACCGGAGCGATCGAGCGCGAAGCGAAAGCGCTGGGATTGACGGCGGCGACGCAGGGGACCCGGGCACCGCACTTCCTGTCGCTGGGATTTCCCGACGGGCTGCCCGACGGTCTGACGGATCGCCTGGCGGAACGGCAGGTCCATGTCTCGGCGCGGGGCGCATCGCTCAGGGTGACGCCGCATCTCTATACCAGCGACGCCGACTGCGCGGCGCTGCTCGAGACTCTTGCGGTCTGCTGCTAGGCGGTGTCTTCCAGCACCTCGCCGTCGAGCAGGCCGATCATGTCGTCCTGCCCGTCCTGCGCATTTTCGTAACAGGTCTGGAGGTCTTCGGCTTCATCGGCATGGCCGAGCTGCGAGGCGATGGCGGCGAGCGTCCGATAACCGGCGAGCCCGTAATAGGTCAGGTGCATATATTGCGCGAGGATGGCCGCATCGCGAGCGGAGCCGCTGGCGAAATCGGTTTCGAACACGCGCTCCTGCGTGTCGGTGACCAGACCCGCCATCCCGTCGGACTGGAACTCGCCATCGTCTGCCGGGTGGGCTTCGGCCAGCTTCCGGGCAATTTCGAGCCCGTCGCCGATACCGCATACGCCGTCTTCCAGCGCATCGCGCAGATCTTCGCTTGTCGCGGCATCGCGGAGCCGCTCGGTCAGTGCGAGCGATTGCTCGTCGGCGCTGACCATGTCCTGCAGCAGCGCTGCATAGAGATATTCGAGATCGGCGGTCGCCATGGCATGTCTCCTCACGGCCTCCCGTGAGTGCAAGCGAGTGGCGCAATAGATCGTTCCCGAATGCGCGCTTCAGCGCCGACGGAAGCGGAAGTACCAGACTTCATGGCCGAATTTGGTCCGCGCCTTGTGTTCGTAGCGCGTTTCGGGCCAGCCGCTCGGACGGTTCTGCCAGTCGGAAGGACCTTCCACGACCCATTCGAAAGCATCGGTGTGCCGCCGCATCACCATCAGCGCGTGGCGAAGGTAGACCGGGTGGTCGGTGCCGAAGCGGAATTCCCCGCCGGGCTTGAGCTTGTCGGCGAACATCTTCACCGGCCCGTCGTTCATCATCCGCCGCTTGGCGTGCTTGTTCTTGGGCCAGGGGTCGGGATGAAGCAGGTAAAGCATGGTCAGCGCGCCGTCGGGCACGCGATCGAGGACTTCCAGCGCATCGCCATTATGGATGCGAATGTTGGCAAGGCGCTGCTCCTCGACCTGTGAAAGGCAGGAGGCGACGCCGTTGAGAAACGGTTCGGCACCGATGAAGCCATGATTGGGCAGCAGGTCGGCGCGATAGACCAGGTGCTCCCCGCCGCCGAAGCCGATCTCGAAATGCAGCGGGCAGTCCTCGCCGAACAACCGCTCGGCCGTAACCGGGCCTTCGGCTGGCGGTGAGATTTGCGGCAGCAGATTGTCGACCAGGTGCTGTTGATGCGTGCGCAGCGGCTTGCCGATGCTGCGCCCGTAGAGCCGGTTGAGCGTGGTCGGGTCGCCTTGCTTGAACGCTGTCATGGGCTCGGCTCGCTAAAGGGGCGGCCGATTTCTGTCCAGACGGTCTTTCAGTCGGCGCGGCTTTCAAGCCAATCCTGGGCCCAACCGATCTGGTCGGTCACTCCCTCGGGATAGGGCACATCGACCGGCACGCCGACAGTGTCGATAGGTTCGTGCGGGAGGCGCATCGAACGCGTCATGGGCCAGGCCAGATCGAAATCGCCCGACGGCGCGGATGCTGTGATCACGTTGGAATAATCGATCACGCCGGCAGTCGGCCTGCCCAGCAGGGTCACCTTGCGGCTGAAACGCGCATCCATGACGAATTGATCGCCCGACGAGCCGGCGCCTTCGGTAAGGATGCCGACACGGCGCGGCAGATCGTAGCTTTGGGGATAGGTAACGATCTCGAACGCGCTCTCCGACAGAGGTATCCACTCGGCATCGCTGGCCGCGGCCCGGCTCAGCACATTCTCCACGAAACCGCGAACTTCGTCGGGATAGACGCCGCTTGCGACATTCGCCTGCAAGGCTGCCAGGTTGCGCGGCGTATCGCGCAATTCCACACCGATCTGGTAGATCGGCCGGGTAAAGAGATAACTCATCAGCCGCTCGTACATCGTGTCCGAGCCGCCCTCGTTACCGCGCAAATCGATCAGCAGATTGGGTGTGGAGACGATCGCCTCGTGATGCTCTTCCAGCAGCGCGGCAAATCCTTCGGCATATTCGGTTCGGAAACTCGGCACCCGTAGAAGGACCGTTCTATCCGAAAGCCGTTTGAAGGCGAAACTTTCGCCGGGTTCGGGAGAGTATGCGAAAGCGCGGCCGGACCTGCCTTGGTCTGCCCAGGGATTTGCCGGCGAAACGATATTGGAACGAATTCCCAGATGGTCATCTTCGAACCATTCGAGCAACAAGCCGATCGCCCACAGCCGGGCAGCAGGATTTTGAACGATCCGCTCTTTCGCCAGTTCGATCTGGCGCTGGAACTCCGCCTCCCGACCTTCGATCTTGGTCGGCCAACCGGCGTAATCGCGGCGCAGGACATCGAGAACGAAATCGACATCCGCTTCATGGGCAACTTGCCGGGAAGAGGTCTGGTCCTGCGCATAAGCAGGCACCGTGGCCGGAACCGCGAGGAAGGCGAGCGCGGCAACGGCACCGAGTCGGGCCCATCGCGCAGCGAGCATTTTCATGCCGTGAAATTAGTCGCTTAGCGCGCCCGCACAAAGCGAATTCGTACCAATTGAGAAAACCCCCCGACCGCAAGGCCGGAGGGCTCATTCCCGTCCACTATGAGATTGGTATCAGGTGCGTGCCGTTCGGATCGCTTGCGATCCGCAAGGCCGACGGGCCGCCGCGCGGTTAGCGCGGAAGCCTGAGGGGCCGGATGGCCCCGCCGGCGCTTGAGGCAAATCGAACTACGCGGCTTCGGACTGTTCGTCCGGATCGCGCAGCACGTAGCCGCGGCCCCAGACGGTTTCGATGTAGTTCTCGCCGCCGCATGCATGGCTCAATTTCTTGCGCAGCTTGCAGATGAAAACGTCGATGATCTTGAGTTCCGGCTCGTCCATCCCGCCGTAAAGGTGGTTGAGGAACATTTCCTTGGTCAGCGTCGTGCCCTTGCGCAGCGAAAGCAGCTCGAGCATCGCATATTCCTTGCCGGTCAGGTGGACGCGGGCGCCGTCGACTTCGACGGTCTTGGCGTCCAGGTTCACGGCGAGCTTGCCGGTGCGGATGATCGACTGGCTGTGGCCCTTCGAACGGCGCACCACGGCGTGGATGCGGGCGACCAGCTCTTCGCGGTGGAACGGCTTGGTCACGTAATCGTCGGCACCGAAGCCGAACGAGCGGATCTTGCTGTCCATTTCGGCAATGCCCGAAAGGATCAGGACCGGTGTCTGCACCTTGGCGACGCGCAGCTTCTTGAGCACATCGTAGCCGTGCATATCCGGCAGGTTGAGGTCGAGCAGGATGATATCGTAATCATACAGCTTGCCCAGATCGAGGCCTTCCTCACCGAGGTCGGTCGAATAGACATTGAAGCCTTCGGTCGTCAGCATCAGCTCGATGGCTTTTGCCGTTGTCGGCTCGTCTTCGATCAGCAGTACACGCATCGGGTATTCCCCCTTGCCCTTATTTGCGCCCCCGAGTGGGCTCGGTAACCCCTCGTTCAGAGGTGTTGCCTTGGATTAACCACGACAGTTCTCACCAAAAAAGGTTAACAAAGCGTTTTCGACGTTAAGACTTTCTGAGTGAGTCTTTCGAGTCACACCCGTAAAACGTCGGTTTTCAGCTGATTTGGCCAAAGCTGGGCGCAACACATTAGGCTGCAACAAGGTAACACTTGGGAGGTCGCGGAACCAGAATTCCGGCTAGCCGATCGCCTGCAGCTTCTTCGCTCGCCGTCGCTGAACGGAGCTTCCGATTCCCATCGCCTCGCGGTATTTGGCCACGGTACGGCGGGCAATATCGAAGCCTTCGGCCTTGAGCAGTTCCACCAGTTTGTCGTCGCTGAGGATCTTTTTCGGGTCTTCGGCATCGGTCAGCGCCTTGATCCGCGCCTTCACCGCCTCGCTGCTCGCGCCTTCGCCATCGGCACTGCCGACACCGCTGGTAAAGAAGTACTTCAATTCGAAAGTCCCGCGGTCGCAGTGGAGGTATTTGTTGCTCGTGACGCGGCTGACCGTGCTCTCGTGCATCTCGATCTCTTCGGCGATCTCGCGCAAAGTGAGCGGCCTCAATTCGCTGACGCCCTTGCGGAAGAAGCCAGCCTGCTTCTTCACGATCTCGGACGAGACGGCGAGGATGGTTTTCTGGCGCTGGTCGAGCGCCTTGATCAACCAATTGGCATCGCCGAGCTTTTCCTTGAGCCAGCTCTTGCTTGCCTTGTCGGTCGCACCGTTGCGCAATTCGAGGAAATAGCTGCGATTGACCACCAGTCGCGGCAGGGTCGCTTCGTTGAGGCGGATCTTCCAGTGGCCGTCCTCGTCGCGGCGCACGAGGATGTCGGGCACCACCGCAGCCGCTTCGCCCCCGCCGAACGCGAGGCCCGGCTTGGGGTCGTAGCTGCGCAGCTCGGTGAGCATGTCGGCGAAATCCTCGTCGTCGACATCGCACATACGCTTGAGCCGCGCGATTTCGCCCTGGGCCAGCAGGTCGAGGTTCTCGATCATGCGCTGCATGCAGGGATCGAAACGATCCGCTTCGCGGGCCTGCAGGGCAAGGCATTCCTGCAGGCTGCGCGCGCCGACGCCGGTCGGCTCGAGCGTCTGCACCAGCTCGAGCGCATCCTCGATCTCGTACAGCTCGACGCCGAGATCGACAGCGATCTCGCGCAGGTCGCCGTGCAGATAGCCCGCCTCGTCCAGCCGGTCGACCAGGTTGCGGGCGATGAACTCTTCGCGTTGGCTATAGGCGAGGGTGCCGACCTGCAGGTGGAGGTGATCTGCCAGGGTCGTCTCGCTCGAGCGGCGTTCCTCGATCGGCGTCAAATCATTCGCGTGGGATGCCGCTCCGCCCGCGCCCCACTCGCCGTCGCCGGTATCGCGATCGCGGTCGAGCGCATTGGTATTGATGTCGAGCGAGTCGTCATTGCCGAAGCTGTCGGAACTCGCCTCTTCCGGTGAGACGGGGACGTCGCCATCCGGCTCGCCCTGCTCGCGGCTTACCTCGCCCGCTTCCAGCAGCGGATTGGATTCCAGAGCGTCGCCGATGAAACTTTCGATTTCGAGATTGCTCAACGCCAGCAGCTTGATCGCCTGCTGCAGTTGCGGCGTCATCACCAGCGACTGGGATTGGCGAAGGTCGAGGCGGGGGCCCAATGCCACGAGCGATAAGCCCTATTCCGTTCGCCCTGAGCCTGTCGAAGGGCTGTCCTGCACTTCGGGTGTCGCGGCGGACAAAAAGAAGAACAGTGCTTCGACAGGCTCAGCACGAACGGGGGTGGGGGTAAGATGCATCGTTTACAGCGTGAAGCTTTCGCCCAGATACAGGCGCCGCACATTCTCGTCGGCCACCAGCTCCTGCGGAGTGCCCGCGAACAGGACCTGTCCGCCATAGATGATGCAGGCGCGGTCGACGATTTCCAGCGTCTCGCGAACGTTATGGTCGGTGATCAGCACGCCGATGCCGCGCGTCTTCAGGTCCTTCACAAGATCGCGGATATCGCTGATCGACAGCGGGTCGATCCCGGCGAAGGGTTCGTCGAGCAGCATGATCGAGGGCTTGGCCGCAAGCGCGCGGGCGATCTCGCACCGCCGCCGCTCGCCGCCCGACAGCGCCATGGCCGGAGCCGTCCGCAGCTTCTGCAACCCGAACTCGTCGAGCAGCCGGTCGAGCTCCTGTTCGCGCGTGTCCGCGTCGGGCTCGACCATCTCGAGAACCGACTTGATGTTCTGCTCGACCGTCATGCCGCGAAAGATGCTGGTTTCCTGCGGCAGGTAGCCGAGGCCGAGGATCGCGCGGCGATACATGGGCAAATGCGTCACGTCCTCGCCATCCATCAGGATGCGCCCCGCATCGGGACGGACGAGGCCCATGATCGAATAGAAGCACGTGGTCTTGCCCGCACCGTTGGGGCCGAGCAGGCCGAGTACTTCGCCCTTGCCGACAGACAGCGAAATGTCGGTCAGAACCGCCCGCTTGTCGTAGCTCTTGGCGATCGACACGACTTCCAGCCCGCCCTGCGGAACCGGCGGTGCCGCGCTACGCTCCACGTCTGCGGTTGCGGCCAGGTCGCTATCGGTATCGAGCATGCTCATGGCCTCCTAGTAGCAGCCGAAATCTTGCCGAAAACCCCAAGCGGCGAAATTTTGGCAGGGTTCGTGCATGGCACGGCGAGAAATGTCGCGCGGCTTTGCGAATATTGCAGATTGGTTACCCGGTCTTGATCCACGGCCTTTGGTCTGGGATAACTCGAATCGGAGAGAAACCGGGGGAGAAAGGCGCGTCATGAATAAAGCGCTGAACGGCGAGTCGCACGAAAGCCAAACCGCATCGACGCGGGATTGGCGCAAATCGATGAGCGACAATGTCGCCTACGCCTTGCTGGTCTATACCGGCCTGACCATTTTCGTGACGATCCAGGCGATGAAGGGCGGCGAGATGACGATCCTGCCCTATCTCGCGCTGGTCGTGTTGGTTGCAGGAATCATTCCCGCCTGCCGCGCGTTCGAGCGGCGCTGGCGCGACCTTGGCGATGAAGAGGCGCACGACATGGCCCTGGCGAGCCAGTTCCGCCGCGACCAGATCGGGCTGTGGCTGCTGGCGATCGGCCTGCCGATTGGCCTGACGTTTTTCTTCAAGCTGATTTTCGCGACAATAGCCTGATCCGGGAACTGGATAGGCTGATGCTCGCTATCTGAATATGCGGGCGGGCTTGGCCAATATTCTGAAATCTCTCGCGGCCACGTGGCTGCTGTTTGCTGTTGCGTCGCCAGCCCACGCTGTGCTGCCCGGCGCGCCTGAAGGCGCCGCCGAGCCCGCGTCAACCGAAACGCAGGCGATCGAGCAGAGCCAGGATGCCGGCACCGACAGCCGCATCCGCGGCCGCATCGAAGGTATTTTCGCCGAACTGCCCGCCTTTGCTGATGTCGAGGTCACGGTCAGCGACGGCGTGGTGACGCTCAGCGGAACCGTGCCGGATGAAGCCGATATCGAGCGGGCCGAGAATATCGTCGGGCGCATCAATGGCGTCGTGACGATCGAGAACGGGCTCGAACGCGATCTGTCGGTCGATGGCGGTATCGGGGCGCTGGAGGATTTGACCGAGCGCGGCACAGGCCTGATCGAACTGGCGCCGTTGCTGCTGGCCGCGCTGATCGTGGCGGCAGCGATCGGCGCGATCGGCTATCTCATTGCCGGCTTCGGGGCGCTCTGGCGCCGCATCGCGCCCAATGTTTTCCTCGCCGAGGTGTTGCGCACCGCGATCCGCTTCATCTTCGTCATAGCCGGGCTCGTTATCGCGCTCGACATGCTCGGCGCAGGCGCGCTTCTCGGCGCGGTGCTCGGCGGTGCGGGGGTCATCGGCCTCGCCCTGGGCTTTGCCATGCGCGACACGGTGGAGAATTATGTCGCTTCGCTGTTCCTGTCGCTGCGCCAGCCTTTCCGCGCCAACGATCACGTCGTGATCGACGACAAGGAAGGTCGCGTCATCCGCCTGACCAGCCGCGCCACGATTTTGATGACGCTGGAAGGCAATCACCTGCGCATTCCCAACAGCCAGGTCTTCAAGGCGATCATCCTGAATTACACGACCAATCCGAACCGTCGGTTCGAATTCGAAATGGGGATCGACGCGGACGACGATGCCGATGCGGCGCGCGCGCTTGGCCGACAGACGCTTGGTGACTTGCCGTTCGTTCTCTCCGATCCGCCGCCGGAAGCACGCACCGAAGCCGTGGGCGATTCCAATATCGTCATCAAGTTTCTCGGCTGGGTGGACCAGCGCGAAGCCGATTGGCACAAGGCCCGAAGCCGCGCCATCGCGGCGGTCAAGGTCGCGCTCGAAGACGGTGGCTTTGGCCTGCCCGAGCCGATCTATCGCCTGCGTTTCGACCCGCGCACCGGACCTCTGCCTTTCGAGAATATCGAGAAGACGAAGGGGTCCGAACCGGCGCCTACGCCGCCGCCCGCCAAGGCTGCCACCGCACCGGTGGAGGAAGACGTTTCGGCGACCGACGAGATTGCGCAGATGGTCGAGAAGGAGCGCCAGGGAGAGGCCGACGACAGCGCCGATCTGCTCGATTCCTCCAAGCCTTCCGAATACTAGGCTTTCGCCGCGCGTTCGATCGCTTCGCGCACGATCTGCCGCGCTTCGGCCGCGTCGCCCCATTTGCCGATCCGGACCCACTTTTCGGCCTCGAGATCCTTGTAGTGGGTAAAAAAGTGCTCGATCTGCTGAAAAATGATCGACGGCAGGTCCTTGGTTTCCCCGACATCCGAATAATACGGGAAGGTCGTATCGACGGGCACGCAGATCAGCTTCTCGTCGCCGCCATGCTCGTCCTCGAGGTTGAGCACGCCGATCGGGCGTGATCGCACGACGCAGCCGGCAATGAACGGGCTGCGCGCGATGACCAGCGCGTCGAGCGGATCGCCGTCGGGCGACAGGGTGTGCGGGATGAAGCCGTAATTGGCCGGATAGCGCATCGGCGTGTGCAGGATACGGTCGACGAACAGCGCACCGCTTGCCTTGTCGAATTCGTACTTGACCGGTTCGCCACCGGTCGGGACTTCGATGATGACGTTGAGGTCTTCGGGGGGATTGCTGCCGGTGGGGATCTTGTCGATGCGCATTGTTTGTCCTTCGGATGCGGTCAGGCATCCGCCTGACCTCGGTGCCGGCCCGTCTCCCCCTCCCAACCACCCGATGATCGTCCGATACTGTATCGGGTGGTTGGGAGGGGGAGACGGGCTGGTGCCGCAAGCCTTCGCCGGATGGCGAAGGCGCACCCGACAGACATTGCGCGCGCCCCTTAACCTCCGCCGCGCCATTGCGAAACCCCTTCCATGGTCGTAATCGCGCCGCGAAATGAGCAAAAAAACTCCCCAGGCCATTCGCGGCACGCAGGACATCTTCAGTGCCGATGCCGAGGCTTTCGCTTTCGTGGTCGAAACCTTCGAACGCGTGCGCAAGCTGTACCGCTTCCGCCGGGTCGAAATGCCGGTGTTCGAGAAAACCGAAGTCTTCAGCCGCGCGATCGGCGAGACGACGGATGTGGTGTCGAAGGAGATGTACTCCTTCGAGGATCGCGGCGGCGACAGCTTGACCCTGCGGCCCGAGTTCACCGCCGGGATTGCGCGCGCCTTCCTGACCAACGGCTGGCAACAACACGCGCCGCTGAAGGTCGCGACCCACGGCCCGCTGTTTCGATACGAGCGTCCGCAAAAGGGCCGCTATCGGCAGTTCCACCAGATCGACGCCGAAATCATCGGCGCGGCCGAGCCGCAGGCGGACGTCGAACTCCTGGCGATGGCCGATCAGACCATCCGCGGACTGGGCATCGAGGGCGTGACGTTGCACCTCAATACGCTCGGCGATGCCGAAAGCCGCGAAGCCTGGCGCGCAGCGCTGGTCGAGTACTTCCGCGCCGTCGCCAGCGAGCTGAGTGAGGATTCGCAGGAGCGGCTGGAGAAGAACCCGCTGCGCATCCTCGACAGCAAGGATCGCCGCGACCAGCAGTTCCTTGCCGATGCACCCAGGATCGATGCCTTCCTTTCCGATACAGCGCGGGCGTTCTTCGAAAGCGTGACCACCGGTTTGGATGCAGCAGGCGTCAAATGGCAGCGGGCAGAAAGTCTCGTGCGTGGGCTCGATTATTATCGCCACACCGCGTTCGAATTCATCCCCGATGAAGGTTCCGAGGCCGCGGGCAAGCTCGGCAGCCAGAGCACCATCCTCGGCGGCGGGCGCTACGATGGATTGATGGAGTCGCTGGGCGGTGCGCCGACGCCTGCGGTTGGTTGGGCTGCCGGGATTGAGCGGCTGGCGATGTTGGTTGGGGGAGCAGGGTTTGACCCTCCTATTGTTGTACTGGCGGAGCATGAACACCTGTTCGACACGGCGAGGCTCGTTGTGCAAGCATTGCGACTGAGTGAGATCACAGCGGAGGCCGAATTTCGTTATAGGCGGACGAACAAGGCGTTTGATAAGTTCAAGAAGACTGGAACAGACGTCTTTTTAGTTGTTGACCAAGTGGCCAATTTAAATGGCAGTCATCAGATTGATATCAGGCTATCTGGAGTGCTGCCGGATGAAGAGGAAGAATTAAAGCTCTTGGCCAAGAGAGTTGAATTAAGCCTCCGATTGTTCTTTCCCGACCTAATACCGAAGGCTGATCCTGAGAAGCAAGCCATCTCTTGGTATCTCTCTCGCAAATGACTATCCCCGCCACCCGCCTCGACCAGATCGCCAACCGCTTCGCCGAGCTTGAAGCGCGGATGGCATCGGGCACGCTGGAAGGCGAGGAATTCGTGCAGGCGAGCCGCGACTATGCCGAGTTGGAGCCGGTCGCCAAGGTCGCCGCGGAAGTGAAGGCCATGCGCGAGGAGATCGGCGGCTTGGAGGAAATGCTCGCCGATCCCGAGATGAAGGCGATGGCGCAGGAAGAGCTCGCCGCCATTCGCGAGGCGCTTCCGGAAAAGGAACGCCAGCTCGCCATCGCCATGCTGCCGAAGGACAGCGCCGACAACAAGCCTGCGATGCTGGAAATCCGTGCCGGGACCGGCGGCGATGAAGCGGCGCTGTTTGCGGGCGATCTGTATCGCATGTACGAGCGCTTTGCTGGCGAGCAGGGCTGGAAGGTCGAACCGGTCAGCATGAACGCCTCCGAAGTCGGCGGTTTCAAGGAAATTGTCGCCAATGTCAGCGGCACCGGGGTCTTCGCCAAGCTCAAGTTCGAAAGCGGCGTTCACCGCGTCCAGCGCGTGCCCGAGACGGAGAGCGGCGGGCGCATCCACACCAGCGCGGCGACCGTGGCGGTGCTGCCCGAACCAGACGAAGTCGATGTCCAGATCGACGACAAGGATCTGAAGATCGACATCTACCGCGCCAGCGGCGCGGGCGGCCAGCACGTCAACACCACCGACAGCGCGGTGCGCATCACGCATCTGCCGACCGGCATCGTCGTCCAGCAACAGGACGAGCGCAGCCAGCACAAGAACAAGGCCAAGGCGATGCAGGTCCTGCGCACACGGCTCTACGACCACTTGCGCGAGCAGTCGCAGGGCGAGGAAGCCGCCGCGCGCAAGGCGATGGTCGGCAGCGGCGATCGCTCCGAACGCATTCGCACCTATAATTTTCCGCAAGGCCGCGTGACCGATCACCGCATCGGCCTGACTCTCCACAAGCTCGACGAGATCATTGCCGGGCCGGGGCTTGGCGAACTGGTGGGCGCGCTCATCGCCGAGGATGAAGCCAAGCGGCTGGCGGCGCTTTCGGAGTGAGGGAGGCGAGCGTTACGGCTGCGCTTCGACGGGCTCGGGGCGAACGCAGGGAGCGCCGGCGGCTCCTCTCTACGTCCGTTCGTGCTGAGCCTGTCGAAGCACAGCCACAGCGTTCGAGCCCATGAAAATCGCCTCGGCCCTGCGCGGGGCGACGCAGCGGTTGGGCGAAGTCTCCGACACCGCGCGGCTCGATGCCGAATATCTCATGGCGCATGCGGTGGGAGTAACGCGCTCCGACCTCCTGCTGAACCACCAGGGCGACGCAGTGCCCGGTGAGTTCGCGGACTTGGTCGCGCGCCGCCTGCACCACGAACCGCTGGCCTACATCACGGGCGGGCAGGAGTTCTTCGGGCGCGGTTTCATCGTCACACCCGATGTCCTGATCCCGCGCAGCGACAGCGAACAGGTGGTCGAAGCCGCTTTGGCCGAAATGGGCGAGGGTGCCCGGGTGCTGGACCTCGGCACCGGCTCGGGCGCGCTTTTGGTGACGTTGCTGGCGGAACACCCGGATGCAACCGGGACCGGCATCGATGCGTCGCTTGCTGCGCTGCCGGTCGCAGCGGCAAATGCTGCCCGGAACGGCGTTGCCGACCGCGCGTGCCTGCTGAAAGCCGATTGGCGCGAGCCGGGTTGGACCGACGATCTCGGCCAGTTCGACCTCGTGATCGCCAATCCGCCCTATGTCGAGGACAATGCGGCGCTCGATGCTTCGGTGCGCAAGTTTGAACCTCGGGCGGCTCTGTATTCCGGCCCGGAAGGGCTTGACGACTACCGCGCCATCATCCCGCAGCTGTCCAGTCTTTTGTCGTCCGATGGCGTTGCGGTGCTGGAAATCGGTTATCGACAGGCGGACGCAGTGGGTACGATAGCCGAGGAAAACGGTTTCGAATCAAGGCTCAGACATGACCTTGCAGACCGCCCCCGGGCACTGATTCTGCGCAAAGGGGTTGGCAAAGGGAGAATCAGGGGCTAACTCTACTCACAAGACCTGCGGATTGCGACTTTGCTCTCCCCGGTCTTGATCCAACATTTGCGAAGATGCCGGGCGCCAGCGCGCTTGCCAGCAATGCAGATGGGGGGCTGCGCCCGATGCAGAAGCACGGGCGCTGCATTGGGTCATGCGGACCGTCCATGTCGGCCGGTCAGGAACTGAGGAAGAGTATTCCTTGAACAACAATCGTAATAACAATCGTCGTCGCGGTCGCGGCAATCGCAACCAGGGCGGCGGTGGCGGCAACAGCGCCAATCGGATCGACAGCCGCGCGCGGGGCAACGCGCCCCAGTTGCTCGACAAGTACAAGAAGCTGGCGCAGGACGCCCAGCACAATGGCGACCGGGTGCAGATGGAATATTATCTGCAGTTCGCCGATCACTATTTCCGCGTCATCGCCGACAACAAGGCACGCCAGGACGAGGCCCGCGCCAAGCGCGATGCCGAGCGTGGCCACAGCCGAGACGATGACGACGATGACGACGACGGCGACGACAGCCGTCGCAAGGGTAAGGGCCCGCGCGGCCGACGAGGCGACTCTGACGATCGCCAGGACAACCGCCCGAAGAAGCGCCGCAAGGACAACGATTCCGGCGACGAGCATGACGATTCGGACAGTGACGGTGATTATGATTTCGACGAGGCCCGACCGCCGCGCGCGAAAAAGGCTCGCAAGCCGCGCAAGAGCGACGAAGGCTCCATTGGCGTCGAAGGCGAGATCGACGCTTCGGTCCTGCCGCCGGCGATTTCTGCTGCCGACGGGGTGGTCGATGGTGCATCGCAACCCAAGAAACCGCGCCGCCGCCGCAAGGCGGAAGATGACGACGGCGAAGCGGTGAGCGCGGTCGGCTGATCGGGAGCATCAGAGCGAGCCGCCTTGGATTTGCGACGATGTCCACGCTCGAACGCCTTCTCGACCGCTATCCCGGATTGTCCAGCCTCGGACTGGGGGCGCTGGCTGCAACCGGCTTTCCGCCGCTGCACCTCTGGCCGCTCGCATTGCTGGCGATGGGGTTGTTCGTCTGGCACCTTCATCGCCTGCCGACTTGGCGCAGCGCGCTGCTCCAAGGCTGGCTGTTCGGCATCGCGCATTTCACGCTGACCAACAACTGGATCGCGACGGCTTTCACGCATCAGAGCGAAATGCCCGCGGCGCTGGGCTGGGCTGCGGTGCCGCTGCTTTCGCTTTATCTCGCGGTCTATCCGGCTCTGGCCGGCCTTGGCGCGAAGCTGCTCGTCCCGCATGACAAACCGCTGCCGGGCTTCGTTACGGCCTTTGCCGCCTTCTGGATCGTCACCGAATGGCTGCGAAGCTGGGTCTTCACCGGATATGCCTGGGGGCCGTTCAGCCTGAACCTTCTGGGATTCGACAGCGCACCGGGCCTTGCCCTGCTCCTCCCCTGGTTCGGCACCTATGCGCTTTCCGGGATCGCCGTGCTGATCTCCGGCATCCTGGCGTGGCTTATCGTTTCCGGTCGCAAAATAGCGCCCGCTGCGTTCCTGTTCCTGTTGTTCGCGGCGATGACCGTGCCGCTTGGCCTGTTCTCGAGCGAAAATGAGGGCACACTCACCTACGTCGTGGTCCAACCCGATCTGGACCAGCGCGAGCTCAACGATCCGGCCGAATACGAACCCGCCTTCGCAACGCTCGCCGCATTCACCGCTCGACAGGAAGAGCAGGGTGAGCGCGTGGTTTTCTGGCCCGAGTCCGGCCTCCCGGACTATCTGCGGCCCGGCTATCCCGAGCGCTATTACCGCGCCACCACGGCGGGCGGCGATCCGCTCTATGCCCGCAGGCGGATCGGGCAGGTGCTGGGCGAAGACACACTCTTGCTGACCGGTGCAGTCGACCTCGTGATCGAGGATGAGCGCGCGGTCGGCGCTTACAATGTCGTGACCGCGCTCGACGGCGAGGGCGAGATCGTCGGTTCCTACAGCAAGGCGCATCTCGTGCCCTATGGCGAATACCTGCCCTTTCGCGATTTGCTCGCACCATTTGGCCTGACCCGGCTGGTGGCGGGGACCATCGACTTCCGCGAAGGGCCGGGGCCGCGCACACTGGATTTCGGCGCATTCGGCAAGGCCGGCTTCCAGATCTGTTACGAGATCGTTTTCTCGGGCCAGACGGTCGATCCCGACAGCCGCCCCGATTACCTCTTCAACCCCTCCAACGATGGCTGGTTCGGGGCGTGGGGGCCACCGCAGCACTTTGCGCAGGCGCGGATGCGCGCGATCGAAGAGGGGCTGCCCGTCATTCGCGCGACGACCACCGGCATCAGCGGCGTCATCGATGCCGACGGCGTGGTTCGCGCATCGATCGGGAAGGGCGAGATGGACCGGCTGACCGGCACCATTCCGCCCGCAAGGGCGCCCACCTGGTTCGCCCGCATGGGCAATGCACTGGCGCTTCTGTGGGCTGCACTTTTCCTTGTCGGCGCGCTGGTTGCCATGCGTTGGCGCGCTCGCTAGGACTGCGGCAAATAGACATAAAGATTCCTTTATATGTTCGGAATCGCTCTGCATTTGAGGGACCATGCGCAGCACCTATCTCTTTACCTCCGAAAGCGTTTCCGAAGGTCATCCCGACAAGGTCTCGGACCAGATTTCCGATGCCATCGTCGATCTCTTCATCGGCAAGGACCCGGAAGCGCGAGTCGCCTGCGAGACGCTGACGACTACCGAGCGCGTCATCCTCGCTGGGGAAATCCGCGGCCAGGGGATCATGGACACCGATGGCAATTGGGCGCCAGGGATCGAGGACGAGATCGAAGCGGCGGTGCGCCAGACGGTCAAGGAGATCGGTTACGAACAGGACGGCTTCCACTGGGAAACCTTGACCTTCGAGAATCACCTGCATGGCCAGAGCGCGCATATCGCGCAGGGCGTGGACGCCAGCGGCAACAAGGACGAGGGCGCAGGCGACCAGGGCATCATGTTCGGTTTCGCCTGCGACGAAACACCCGACCTGATGCCCGCGCCGATCGACTACAGCCACAAGATCCTCCACCGGCTGGCGACCGACCGCAAGAACGGCAATGCACCGTTTCTCGAACCAGACAGCAAGAGCCAGGTCACGCTCCGCTACGAGAATGGCAAGCCGGTTGCTTGCACTGCAGTGGTTGTCTCTACCCAGCATGGCGCGGGCTATGACGAAGGCGAGAAGGAAGCCGAACTGCGCGCCTATGTGAAAAGAGTGGTCGCGGATATCCTCCCGGACGGGTTCCTGTCGGACGCCACCAAATGGCACATCAACCCGACCGGCACTTTCGTGATCGGCGGTCCGGACGGCGATGCCGGCCTTACCGGGCGCAAGATAATCGTCGACACCTATGGCGGTGCGGCCCCGCACGGGGGCGGCGCGTTCAGCGGCAAGGACCCGACCAAGGTCGATCGTTCGGCCGCCTATATTACCCGCTATCTCGCCAAGAATGTCGTTGCGGCAGGTCTGGCGACGCGCTGCACGATCCAGATCGCTTACGCGATCGGGGTCAGCCAGCCGCTCTCGCTCTATGTCGATACGCACGGCACCGGCACGGTGGACGACGCCGCGATCGAGGAGGCGATCCTCGATATCGAGAAGCTCGGCGGGCTGACCCCGCGCGCCATCCGCACGCATCTCGGGCTCAACAAGCCGATCTACCGCGTGTCGGCGGCCTACGGTCATTTTGGGCGCACGGCGGAGGGCGATCGTTTCCCGTGGGAGCGGACGGATTTGGTCGAAGACCTGAAGGCAGCGCTCGCCTGACCTGCTAGGGGCGCAGCATGATCGCGCCTCCATCTTCGGCAACCCACCGTATCGTGCAGGTCGACGCTTTGCGCGGGCTCGCGGTGATGGGCATCGCCTGGATGAATGTGCTCATCTTTGCGATGCCGGCGCAGGCCTATTACAATCCGATGGCCTGGGGCGGACAATCCGGTCTGGACATGCTTGCCTGGGCCGCGAGCTTCGTCTTCGTCGAGGACAAGTTCCGCACGCTTTTCGCCATGCTGTTCGGCGCTGGCTGCGCGATCCTCTTCGAACGCGGCGGGGCGCATCCGTGGCGGGCGCACTACGCCCGCATGGCGGCGCTGTTCGTGATTGGCGTACTGCATGCGACACTGCTTGCGAGCAACGATATCCTGCGGGCCTATGCGCTCGCCGGATTGCTTCTGCCGCTGTTTCACCAGCTTTCCAATGCCGCGCTGATTGCGTGCTCGATCGGCCTGGTCGCAACCCACGTCGGCTTCGGCATTGCCTTCACCGGTGTCGGGATCTGGGACTGGTTTGCAGGGCGGCTCGGCAGCGATGCGATCCAGTTTGCGGAGCGGAATTTCGGTGCCGATCCGGCGGCGGTGCAATTCCTGCTCGAGCGCGGGCAGGAAAGCCTCGGCGAGAGGATCGAGCGCAGGTCGACAGGTCTCGGCGCGCAATTGACGGCGGTGATCGGATCGGTGCCGCTCAATCTCGCGGGGATCGTGCTGGGCATGGCGCTGTGGCGGAACGGGCTGTTCAAGGGCGAATGGCGGACCTTCCGCTTGCAGCGATTGGCGGCGATCTGTGCGCTCGCGTCGCTGCCGATGCTGTTCCTGCTGGCCAACTGGGTGGCCGAGAGCGGCTTTCCGGGCGTGCTTGCGGGATCGGTAGCGCTGGTCTTCTCGGCGCCCTTCGATACGCTTCTCGGCCTCGCCTACGCCTGCGTGGCGATGGTGCTGTTCGCGCCTGACGGCGGGCTCACCAAGACGTTGGCGGCCGTCGGGCGGCTGTCGCTGACCAATTATATCATGACGAGCGGCGTCTTCGGCGCGCTCTACGCGAGCTGGGGCCTGGGCCTGTTCGGAGGGGTTTCGCGCAGCTCTGCCATCGCCAGCATCGCCCTTCCGATGGGCGCGATGCTGGTCTGGTCCCCGTTATGGTCGAAATATCTCGGGCAGGGACCGCTGGAGCGATTGTGGCGGCGGGCAGCGTCGTCGATCGCGCGCGTCGGTAGTTAGTCCGGCTGGTCTTCGCCCAGCATCGGCGAGGGACGATCGAGCGCCAACTCGGCTTCGGAGAAGGTGAACGGGCTGCGCACGGAGGCCAATCCGCCGAGATCGACCTTCAGCCCGCGCTCGACCACCTGCGGATCGGAAAACACTTCGTCGAGCCTGTTGATGGGCCCGGCGGGGATGCCGTGGTCGTGACAGGCCTGTAGCAGGTCGGCCTTGGTCCATGTAGCGCTCTCCGCAGCAATTGCGGCATCGAGATCCGTCGCGTGTTCGGTCCGGCCGCCATTGGTCGCAAAGCGTGCATCTTCCGTTAGGTCGCTACGCCCCAGCATCCGCATCAGCTTGCGGAACAGGCCGTCATTGGCGGGCGCGAGGATCACATGTCCGTCGCTGGTCGGGAACACGCCGTAGGGTGCGACCTGCGCATGCGCATTGCCCATCCGCGGCGGGTTTTCGCCACTCGCGAAATGATAGGTCGCCTGGTTGGCCAGCAATCCGACCGAACAGTCCATCAGCGCCATGTCGATATGCTGGCCACGCCCGGTCCTCTCGCGCATCAGCAGCGCGGCCTGGATGGCATTGGCCGACCATACTCCGGTCGACAGGTCCGAGATGGAAATCCCCATCTTGACCGGCACACCCTCGGGCTCGCCGGTCAGCGACATGAAGCCGCTCATGCCCTGGACCACGAAATCGTAGCCCGCCTCATGCGCGCGCGGCCCGGTCTGGCCGAAGCCGGTGATCGAGCAATAGACCAGCCGTTCGTTCGACGCGGAGAGGCCAGGATAATCGAGGCCGAACTTCGCCAGCGACCCGGTCTTGAAGTTCTCGATCACGACATCGGCACTCGCCGCCAGATCCCTTACCTGCGCCAGGTCCGCCGCGTCGCGAAAATCGGCGATGATCGACCGCTTGCCGCGATTGCAGGCGTGATAATAGGCGGCTTCGCGCGAACCGTCCTCGCGCTCGACCCATGGCGGCCCCCATTGCCGCGTCCCGTCGCCTTCGGGGCTTTCGACCTTGATGACGTCGGCGCCGAGATCGGCGAGGATCTGTCCGCAGAACGGCCCCGCCAAAACGCGCGCCAGCTCGAGCACCTTGAGCCCGGCGAGCGGAGAATGGGCATTGCGCGGTTCGGTCAGCCACATGGCGGATCAGCCGAGCGCGACCTCGTATTTCGCGGTCGTGCTGGCGGCAACTTCGTCTGCCGTCACGCCTTCCGCCAGTTCGATCAGGCGGAAGGGGCTGTCGTGATCGACCCGGTGAAACACGCCCAGATTGGTGATGATCATGTCGACGACATTGGTGCCGGTCAGCGGCAGCGTGCATTCCGGGATGAACTTGGGATCGCCCGCCTTGCTGGTGTGATCCATCACGACGATGATTTTCTTCACCCCGGCGACCAGGTCCATCGCGCCGCCCATGCCCTTGATCATCTTGCCGGGGATCATCCAGTTGGCGATGTCGCCGTTCTCCGCTACCTCCATCGCCCCGAGTACGGTCAGGTCGATATGGCCGCCGCGGATCATGCCGAAGCTGGTGGCGCTGTCGAAATAGGCGCTGTGGGCCAGCTCGCTGATGGTCTGCTTCCCGGCATTGATAAGGTCGGGATCGACTTCGTCATCATAAGGAAAGGGCCCGATGCCGAGCATGCCGTTCTCGCTCTGCAAGGTGACCTGCATGCCGTCCGGGATGTGGTTGGCGACCAGCGTCGGGATGCCGATGCCGAGATTGACGTAATAGCCATCCTCCAGCTCCTGCGCAGCGCGGGCGGCCATTTGGTCACGGGTCCAGCTCATTGTGTTTGTCCTTCTGCGGGAATCGGGGCCAGGAACCAGCCCTGGCCGAGCATTTCATCGAGCCCGAACGCAGCGTCGGGGTCCTTGAGATAGTCGAACAATTCGTCGAAATCGCTTCGTTCGTCGCCGAGCATGGCCACCAAGCAGCGCTCTTTCGCTGCTTCGTCGCGCCTCGTCTGCTTGCGATCTTCGGGGTAACGCAGCAGCAGCAACCGGTCTTCGCCCGCCGGGTCGAGGCCGCTGTTCTTCAGCCACGAGCGCAGATCGCCTGCATGATCGGCGGTGAGTGAACTGCTCCACACGATCTCAACATCGGCAGCACGCAGCCGGGCGAGTTGCTCGCCCAGCCCGCGAGGTGCCGCCGCTGTCTCGATCGAAAGCGGACCATCGGCTGGGTCAAGATCGATCAGGACCGCTGCGGGGGCAAAGCGACAGGGCGCACGGTCGGCAGTCAATACACCCGGTTGGGCCAGAAGGGCCGACGGCCTGACTTCGTCCGCAAGCGGGTCTCGTTGCGCGAGTTCCAGCGCATAGTCGGCAAAAGCAACAAAATCGGCCGGTGCCAGCGAAGAGCGTCCCGGCGGAAGTGCGCTCGCCGATGGTTCGGGCAGCGCGGTTACGCCGGACAAGATGACGATCTCGCCGTTTGCCGAGGATCCGGGTCCTGCACCATCCCCGGTGCGCGGTATGGCAGCAGAGGGCGCCACGCCTGCTGCCGAACCGATAGCTTTCTCGCCAGACACTGAAGCACTGGCCAGAGAACCGGTGACTTTGGTCTCGATCTGCGGGGTATCCGGCTTATCCCGGATCGTCGAACCCATCGCGCCTGCGGCCGCCAGCGGGATGACCGCCGCGACGCAGCCTTGCAGGCTCATGGCCAGCAAGGGGGCGATCAGCAGGAAGCGACCGGCGGAAATCATGCCTCAGGCGTTCTCGCGCTCGCGCACGGTGCGGAATTCAATCTTCTTGTCGTAAGGCGCGCCCACGATCATGCGCTGGACGAAGACACCGGGCAGGTGGATGCAATCGGGGTCGAGCGATCCTGCGGGCACGATCTCTTCGACTTCGACCACGCACACCTTTCCGCAGGTCGCGGCGGGCACGTTGAAATTGCGCGCGGTCTTGCGGAATATTGTGTTGCCCGTCTCGTCAGCCTTCCACGCCTTGACGATCGAGAGGTCGGCGAAGATGCCGCGCTCGAGGATATAGTCTTCGTTGTGACCGTCCAGGTTGGCGAACGTCTTCACTTCCTTCCCCTCGGCAACCTGCGTGCCGACGCCGGTCTTGGTATAGAAACCGGGGATGCCTGCGCCTCCCGCACGCATCCGCTCCGCCAGCGTGCCCTGCGGGCAGAACTCCACCTCCAGCTCGCCGGCAAGGAATTGCCGTTCGAATTCCTTGTTCTCGCCGACATAGGAGCTGATCATCTTCTTGACCTGCTTGGTGCGCAGCAGCTTGCCGATGCCTTCGTTGTCGATCCCGGCATTGTTGCTGGCGAAGGTGAGGTTCTTGACCCCGCTGTCGCGGATCGCATCGAGCAGGCGCTCGGGAATCCCGCACAGGCCGAAGCCGCCGCTGGCGATGAGCATGTCGTCATTGAGCAGGCCGTCCAGCGCTGCGGCGGCATCGGGAAAGAGTTTCTGCATGAAGACCTCTTGCTAGGCATCGGTTGAGTTGGACGCGCGGCAATGCGCATCGCTTGCGCGCTCCTTTAGCGCCATGGCGAAGCACTGTCATCCGCCTGTCGGTCGAAGCGCTCGGGAGGGTGGTCGAGGGCGGGCGATACGCGGGAGATCGTCGACGCGGTGCATCCGGATCGATCCGGATGCTGTGGTCGCGGCAACACCCGAGCGGGTTTCCGGCTGGTCGACCGGAGCGATATGTTGCGCCGCAGCGATGTCGACCCATCCAAGAGCGTGTTCGACGAGTCGGTGCGCGGCAAGACCGACAGATTTGTCATGAAATTTCAGAAGCCTGCGCAGGAAGTCCAAGGGGCTGTTGCGCTACACGCAACGATTCTGCCCGTTTTCGCACTTGCACAATGCATAGGGCGCAAGCATATCGGGCAGGCCTTTCAGGCATCCTCTCCCAAACTTTTCCGGCCCGGTTGGCTCGTCCAGCCGGGCCTTTTTCTTGTCCGCGCCGCACCTGCGCCGGAACGGCCATCGCCCCTGCCGCATTTGCATCACAGGGCCCAGCTTCCTAGCTAGGCTCTTCGACCCAGAGAATAATGCGAAGAGGATGACGGGCTGATGGCGGAAGCGGACACTGCGGTAGAGGAAAAGCAAGTCCGGCTTCAGGTCGCGGCCGCGCGCCAGGAAGAGAGCGGGCAGGGCATCGCCCGCATGCCGCGCTCCGCTTTCCAGGCATTGGGCATCACCGAAGGCGATGTCGTCGAGATCGAAGGCAAGCGCACGACCGCTGCCGTCGCCATGGCCGCCTATGCCGAAGACCAGTCGCTCGAAGTCGTCCGGCTCGACGGTCTCCAGCGCGGCAATGCCGAAGCCGCCTCGGGCGAGCACGTGAAAATCCGCGCGGTCGAATCTCGGCCCGCCACCCGTGTCGTCTTCGCGCCCGCCAGCCGCGAGATGCGGCTGCAGGGGCCGACCCAGGCCTTGAAGCGCAATTTCTTCCGCAAGCCGATCCTGGCGGGCGACCTCGTTGCCACGACCGGCCAGCAGCCGGTCCAGAACATGCCGCCCGAAGTGCGCCGCATGTTCAATGCCCCGGCCTACGCGTTGACGCAGATCCGGCTCTCGGTCGTCTCGACCGCGCCCAAGGGCATCGTCCATATCGACGAGGACACCGAAGTCGAACTGCGCGCCGAGTTCGAGGCGCCGCGCGATGCCCGCGCCGTCGTCAATTACGACGACGTCGGCGGGATCGACGATACCATCCAGCAGCTGCGCGAGATGGTCGAATTGCCGCTGCGCTATCCCGAACTGTTTACCCGGCTCGGGGTCGATCCGCCCAAGGGCGTGCTGCTCCACGGTCCGCCCGGAACCGGCAAGACCCGGCTGGCGCAGGCTGTCGCCAACGAATCCGATGCCAATTTCTCCATCATCAACGGACCCGAGATCATGGGTTCCGGCTATGGCGATAGCGAGAAGGCGCTGCGCGAGGTGTTCGAGAATGCGAGCAAGAACGCGCCGGCGATCATCTTCATCGACGAGATCGACTCCATCGCCCCCAAGCGCGATCGCGTCGCCGGCGAGGCGGAGAAGCGGCTGGTCGCACAGTTGCTGACATTGATGGACGGGCTCGAAGCCCGCGCCAATGTCGTCGTGATTGCGGCCACCAATCGCCCCGATGCCATCGACGAGGCGCTGCGCCGCCCGGGCCGGTTCGACCGCGAGATCGTCATCGGCGTCCCGGACGAGAATGGCCGCCGCGAGATTCTTGGCATCCACACCCGCGGCATGCCACTGGGCGACCGGGTCGATCTCAGGGAACTGGCGCGCATGACCTACGGCTTCGTCGGCGCCGACATCGCCGCGCTGGCACGCGAAGCGGCGATCGACGCGGTGCGCCGCATCATGCCCAGGATCGACTTGGACGAGAGGACCATCCCGCCCGAGGTCCTCGAGGAATTGTGCGTCACCCGGGAGGACTTCCTCTCCGCGCTCAAGCGCATCCAGCCCTCGGCGATGCGCGAGGTCATGGTACAGATGCCCAATGTCGGCTGGGCCGATATCGGCGGGGTCGACGACGCCATCGAGAAACTGAAGGAAGGCATCGAGCTTCCGCTCAAGAACCAGGAGGCCTTCCGCCGATTGGGCATTCGTCCGGCCAAGGGCTTCCTGCTCTATGGCCCGCCGGGAACCGGTAAGACGCTGCTCGCCAAGGCGGTGGCCAAGGAAGCCGAAGCCAATTTCATCTCGATGAAAAGCTCCGATCTGTTGAGCAAATGGTATGGCGAAAGCGAGCAGCAGATCGCCAAAATGTTCCGCCGCGCGCGATCGGTATCGCCCTGCGTCGTCTTCATCGACGAGATCGACAGCCTCGTGCCGGCGCGCGGCAGCGGCCAGGGCGAGCCGCAGGTGACGGGCCGCGTGGTCAACACGATCCTCGCCGAGATGGACGGGCTGGAAGAATTGCAATCGGTGGTCGTGATCGGCGCGACCAACCGCCCGGCGCTGGTCGATCCGGCGCTGCTGCGCCCCGGCCGTTTCGACGAGCTGGTCTATGTCGGCACGCCCGACCCCAAGGGCCGCGAGCACATCCTGCGCATCCACACCGGGGCAATGCCGCTGGCCGACGACATCGATCTCGCCAAGATCGCCAAGGAAACCGTGCGCTTCACCGGCGCGGACCTGGAAGACGTGGTCCGCCGGGCCGGCCTCGCCGCGCTGCATCGGGCCGGGGCGGAGGTCAAGCAGGTTACCGGGGCCGACTTTGCCGAAGCGCTGGAAGACTCGCGCGCGACCGTCACCAGCAAGATGGAAGCCGAATACAAGAAGATGCGCGGCGAACTGAAAAAACGCGCCGCGAGGGTGCAACCGATCGGGTTCCTGCATGAAGGCATGCTGGAAAGCACGCGCGACAGCAAGCACGGCGACCCCGAGAGCTAGCGGCGCGCCGCTATCAGGGCTCGCCGGCCTTGGGGTGTCCGTGCGGCACTTCCAGCCGGTGGCGGATCAGCGCGACTTCCTGGTTCTCTCGCAGCCACGCCAGCATGTGTTCGCGCACATCGCAGCGGATCTGCCAGAGGTCGCCGACGGTATGTGCGCTGACCGACAGGCGCAGTTCCACGCTTTCGGGATAGGCTTCCGTCACCAGCAACGCGGCGGTGCGCTTGTCCCATAGTTCGTGGCCGGCGACATAGCGTTCGAACTCGGCGCGGATGGGCGCGACGTCGGTGATCGGATCGAGATGCAGGAAGACCGGCCCGGTCAGCATTTCGCTGCCGCGGGTCCAGTTCTCGAAGCTCTCGTCGAGGAACTGGCTGGTCGGCACCACGATGACCCGCTCGTCCCACGTGCGCACGGTGACGAAGCTCATGCGGATTTCCTCGACCCGCCCGGTATGTCCGTCGACCACGACCAGATCGCCGATCCTGAGCGGCTCGGTCAGCGCCATCTGCAAGCCCGCAATCAGCGATTTGAGCGCCGGCTGGGCCGCTGCACCCACGGCGAGGGCGGCGATACCGGCCGAGGCGAGCACCGTGGTCCCGATCGCCGCGACCTGCGGGATACTCAGCAGCATCAGGCCGACGGTGATGAAGACGATGACGAAGGTGGCCGTGCGCGAGAGGATGGCGATCCGCGTCTTGCGGCTGCGCAAGGTCGCGACATCGTCATCATGGGTTTCGAGCCGGTATTCGAGCGCGGCGGTGAAGGCCTTGACCAGAGTGTAGACGATCCAGCCGAGCAGGGCCGGGCGGACGAAGCGCGCGATCGGCTCCCAGATGGCAGCAAGCGTATCGTTGGCTTCGGCCACGAGCGTGATGCTGATCGCGATCAGCGCCCATTTGATCGGGCGTTCGATCTTGCTGATCACCATCTCGTCGAGCGGCGTGTCCGATCCGCGCGCAAGCCGGTGGGCAATCGCGAAGGCCACGCGGTAGACGAGCCACGCGATCGATACCGCAACGAAGACGATCAGCGCCGATTCGCCCACCTCGATCCAGTTGATCGACCAGTTTTGCGGATTGTAGCGTTCGAGCATGGACTGCCACCTATGGGGGTGAGGCGCGGGATTCAAGAATTGCCGCCCGAGAGGCGAAGAGAGGGTGACAAGGGTGACACCGTGTCACCCTAGCGTTTCCCCATCAAGATATTGAATTTGCAATATAAAAATTCTCGCGTTTACAGGTGACACATGCAAAAGGGCTTTTCTGGCGAAACAGTCTCTTTCCGGCAGCATCGCGCATAACGCAGGGGTGGGCCTTCGGTCATGCGACCACCATCGCATCCTCGCTGCAATGTAGGACAGCGAAAACTTCGCGCCCGAACTAATCGCTAATGCGCCGCGTCCCAGCTCGCCCCGGTCCCGATCTCGATGCCGAGCGGTACGGACAGCTCGACTGCGGGTAGCGCGGCTTCGGCCATGACCCGTTCGATGATCGGCGAGGCGGCTTCGACGTCGCCTTCGGGCAGTTCGAACACCAGTTCGTCATGCACCTGCAAAAGCATGCGGACGTGCTCCAGTCCGGCATCCTCCAGCGCGGGCATCATCCGCGCCATGGCGCGCTTGATGATATCGGCGCTGGTGCCCTGGATCGGCGCGTTGATGGCGGCGCGTTCGCTGCCCTGGCGCTCGGCCTGGTTCTTCGAGCCGATGCGCGGAAACCACGTCTTGCGACCGAACAAAGTCTCCGAATAGCCGCGCTCGCGCACGGTCTCGAGCGTCTCGTGGATATAGCTCTGGATGCCCGGGAAGCGCTTGAAATAGGTGTCGATCAGCTCCTGCGCTTCGTCCGGCTCGATCTTGAGCCGACCGGCGAGGCCCCAGCGCGAAATACCGTAGAGGATGGCGAAATTGATCGTCTTGGCCCGCGCACGGGTGTCGCGGTCGGCTTCGCCGTACATTTCCCTGGCGGTGCGCGCGTGGATGTCTTCGCCTTCGGCAAAGGCTTCCTTGAGCTCGGGCACGTCGGCCATGTGCGCGGCGAGCCGCAATTCGATCTGCGAATAATCGGCAGCGAGCAGGACGTTGCCGTTTTCCGGCACGAAAGCTTCGCGAATTTGCCGCCCGATCGGCGTGCGGATCGGGATGTTCTGCAGATTGGGATCGGTCGAGCTGAGCCGCCCGGTCTGCGCGCCGACGAGGCTGTAGCTGGTGTGGACCCGGCCCGTATCGGGGTTGATCGCTTGCTGCAGGGCGTCGGTATAGGTGGATTTGAGCTTGGTCAGCTGGCGCCATTCGAGCACTTTGTCGGCGATTTCCGCGCCATCGCCGGACAGCCGTTCGAGCACCGACTGATCGGTCGAATACTGGCCGCTCTTGCCCTTTTTGCCGCCCTTGTGACCGAGATCGTCGAACAGCACTTCGCCCAGCTGTTTGGGGCTGCCGACGGTAAACTCCTTGCCTGCCAGTTCGTGGATCGTCTTTTCCAGCTTGGCGGTCTCGGTGGCGAATTCCTCGCTCAGCTTGGCCAGCCGCGCGCGGTCGACCTTGATCCCGTGCCGCTCCATCTGCGCGACGACCGGGATCAGCGGGCGATCGACCCGCTCGTAGATACGCGCGCCGTGTTCGATGGCCAGGCGCGGCTTCAGATGCTGGTGCAGGCGCCAGGTCACATCGGCATCCTCGGCGGCGTATTCGGTGGCCTTGTCGAGCGGCACTTCGCCGAATGGTATCTGCTTTCTGCCGGTGCCGCAGACCTCCTTGAAGGAAAGCGGCGTGTGGCCGAGGTGGCGCTCGGACAGCTCGTCCATCCCGTGCCCGCCGACCCCGCCTTCGCTGCGGCCGGCGTCGAGATCGAAGCTGAGGATCATCGTGTCGTCGATCGGCGCAACGGCGATTCCGTAGCGGGCCAGCACGTTGAGATCGTACTTGATGTTCTGCCCGATCTTGAGGACGGCATCGCTTTCCAGCAGCGGCTTGAGCGCGGCGACCGCGTCGTCCAGCGGTACCTGCTCGGGCTTCTCGGAAAACATATCGCTGCCGCCCCCACCATCGTTGAGGTGGCCGAGCGGGATGTAGCAGGCCTCGTTGGCACCGGTCGCAAGGCTGATGCCGACCAGGTCCGCCCGCATCGCGTCGAGCGCGCTGGTCTCGGTATCGACCGCGATAATCCGCGCGGCCCGGCATTTTGCGATCCAGTGTTCGAGCCGCTCCATGGTCTGCACGGTCTCGTAGGCGCTGCGATCGACGGCGGGGAACTCCGGCAACGGCTGGCGATTGCCTTCGCTGGTGCCGCTGTCGCCCTTGGTTTCCACCTTCGCCGGGTTGAGGTCGTTGGGCCTGTCCGGGCTGCCCGATCCCGCATCCAACCGGCGCAGCAGCGAGGTGAAGCCGTGTTTTTCGAGGAAGGCCGCCAGCGGTTCACCGGGAATGCCGTCCAGCTTCATGTCCTCGATGGCGATCGGCAGCGGGCAGTCTTCCCTTAGCGTCACCAGCACCCGGCTCAGTTCCGCGTCCTTGCGGTGCTCGAGCAGCCGCTCCTTGAGCTTGGACTTCTTCATGTCCTCCGCGGCATCGAGTGCGGCGGTGAGCGAGCCGTGCTCGTCGATCAACTTGGAGGCGGTCTTGGGTCCGACTCCGAAAATGCCCGGGATGTTGTCGACGCTGTCGCCCATCAGCGCCAGTACGTCGCCGACCAGCTCGGGCGGGACGCCGAACTTGTCCTTCACTTCGTCGACATAGATGCGCGCGCTCTTCATCGTGTCGAGCATGTCGATTTTCGCGCCGTCCTTCTCGCCGACGAGCTGCATCAGATCCTTGTCGCTGGAAACGATGGTCACGTCCCAGCCCCTGGCCTGCGCTTCGCGCGCATAGGAGGCGATCATGTCGTCCGCTTCGACATTCTCTTCCTCGATCATCGGCAGCGAGAAGGCGCGGGTGGCATCGCGGATCAGCGGGAATTGCGGGACCAGATCCTCGGGCGGATCGGGGCGGTTGGCCTTGTACTGGTCGTAGATCTCGTTGCGGAAGGACTGGCTCGATTTGTCCAGCACTACAGCCAGGTGCGTAGGGCCGTCGGCCTTGTCGAGATCGTCGGCGAGCTTCCACAGCATCGTGGTGTAACCATAGACCGCGCCGACCGGCGTTCCGTCGGGATCGGTAAGTGGGGGGAGGCGGTGATAGGCCCGGAAGATGTAGGATGACCCGTCGACGAGGTAGAGGTGCTGTTTATCCGCCATGCGCCCCTGCTAGCACCGCCTGTGCGGGAGACCAGCAAGAAATTCATGGCCAAAAAGCGGCGGAAATCAGGCGGTTCTGGGCCAAATAAGGCGAAAAAGAGGCCAAATGTGGCAAAAAAGCTTGCACGGCCACATTGCGGCCATTATTTAGGGTTGCAGAAGCCGACCTTTGGGGGAGGTTTCGGCGTAACGGGATGTCCCGGACGCTTATCCACTCGCTAGAGTAAGGAATTGACCATTATGCGTAAGATCGTTCTCGCTGCTGCCGTCGCCGGCGCCGCTCTCACCCTCGCTGCTTGTTCGGAGCAGACCCAGGACGCCACCGAAGCTGCTGCTGATTCGGCTGCTGCGGACATGGAATCGGTTGCTGAAGACGCTACCGCTACCGCTGAAGGCGCCATGGAAGAAGGCGCTGCTGCTGTCGAAGGCGCTGCCAACGAAGCTGCCATGGAAACCTCGGAAGCTGCTGAAGACGCAGAAGCCGAACTCGAAGGCGAGCAGTAAGCTCCACTTTCAGTTCAGCCGAAAAAGAAAAGGGCGGTGCCTTGCGGCGCCGCCCTTTTTCTATGCCCGTTCGATACCGGCCCGTCCGATACCCGCCCGGTCGGTATCTGCCGCAGCTTACTCGCCGCCGTAATCGGCTACCGCATGGGCGCGGCGGCCTTCGTCGAAACCGTAATAGAGCGCGTTGGCGATCGATGCGATCCGCGCATCGCGGTTACGGCGCGCTGCCAGCTTGAGGCCGCGATTGCTGTTCTCGGCCGACATCGAGCTGCTCTGCCCGGTGACGTAGATTGCTGCGGCGATGATCCGGCCATCCGAAGTGCGGAACAGGCCGATATCGCTTGCCGTACGGCTGAGCGTGCCGGTTTTGTGGGCCAGATTGGCGCTCATCGGCAGGGCCGAGCGCATGCGCCGGTCGCCCGTCGTCGTGCCGAGCATGGCATCGAGCAGCACCCGGCGCGAAGAAGCGCTGAGCCAGCGGCCCTGGTGGATGCCGGCGAGGAACTGGCCCATGGCGCGCGGCGTGGCGGCGTCACGGTGGTCGATCTGCGAGGCCGGATCGACGCGCCCGTCTTCGTTGATCAGCGTGCGGATCGTGCGGTTCAGCTGGAAGCCCGAGATACCCGCCTGGCGCATCCAGCGGTTGACCGCTTCCGGCCCGCCCACCGCGCTCAGCAGCGCATCGGTGCAATCGTTGCAGCTCTTGCTGACCATCAGGTCGAGCAGCGTCTTGGCGGGCACGTATTTCCCGCCCGGGCGGGGGAGTCGCCATTCGCTGCTCAGGCTCCATTTGCCGGCATCGACGCCCGCCAGATAGACCGCGGCAATGGCGACCTTGCTGGTGCTGGCCATCGGGAACGGCTGGTCGGCCAGAACACCGATCTCGCGCCCCGTCGACAGGTCCAGCGCATAGACGCCGATGCGGCCGTCGGTGCCGTCGGCGAGTTGCGCGACCCGCTGTTCGAACGGCGTATCGTAACGCGCGACGAAGCTCTGCGGCGCGCGGACTTCCGTTCCGAAGGTACGGTCGAAGGCAGCTTCCAGATCCGGACTATCGGCCGCAGCAGGGCTGGCAAGGAAAGCGAGCGCACCGGCTGCGACGGACGAAAGTGTGCGGAAAAATGGATGCTTCATGCAGCGACCCCTATCATATGCATGGTTTGCAGCAGATTAATGCGAAACCGGCAGGGGTCGATCAACTGTTGCGCGCAAAATCAGGCGCTTTGCACGACAGATGATTCCCTATCTGCGACCAAATGAGTTGCCGCAGGGGAACTCTGTCACGATTCGGCGATGATTTTCGCGATTCGGTCGGACGATTCGCCGGTGACCGTCTTGTCGATCTCGCCCACGATCCGCTTTTCCAGTTCCGAATGGTAGTGGTTGCGCATCTCGCCCAGCGATTTCGGATCGGCCACGATGAGGATGTTCTCGATCTCGCCGGCAATAGCCTTGGCGTTGAGACATTCCGCCACCGCCGCGCCATGCGCCAGCTCTTCCAGCTGCGTGCGCCCGAGGCGCTGACCGATGTCGTCCTGGTGGCGTACGCCGGCGCTGTAGTTCGAATTCGTCAGATCCGGCTCTTCCAGGGTCTTGAGCTCGGGCTCGAACGGCTTGCCGGTGTTCTGCATCAGGATAAAGCGTTCGCCATCGACGATGGCGACATGGGCGTTGTGCGGGACTTTCATACGGGTATTTCCTCCTTTTGCCCCATCAACGCACGGCGCGCCGAAATGTTGCGCTTGAGCGTAAACGCCGCGCCTGCAAGTGTGGGAATCGATGGGAGAGAATATCACGACCGACGCGCTGGCAGAGGGCCTTGCCCGGGCCATGGCGCGCACCGGCAGGGGGCGGCCGGATGGGCTGCGCCGACTGACCGGCGGAGCCACCATGGAAAGCTGGCGTTTCTCCGCCGATGGCGAGGGCTTCGTCCTGCGCCGCGCGCCGAGCCTCGCCTTCATGGAAGGCCGCCCGTTCGGGCACGATGTCGAAGCCGCGGTGATCCGCGCGGCGCACGGGGCCGGGGTGACCGCGCCGGAAGTTGTGGTCGAGTTGGAGCCGGGCGACGGGATCGGCTCGGGCTTCGTGATGCGCGCTTTACCCGGTACACCCGATCCGCGCGCGATCCTGGCGATGGACGATCCCGACCGGCTGCTGCGCGAAGTGGCAGGCGATCTGGCGCGGATCCATTCGCTCGGGGCCTCCGGCCTGCCCGATACGATCCCCACGCTGGATTATGCCGAAGGCGTTGCCGGCCTGCGCGAACAATTCGAGGAAGCAGGCGGGGACCGCGCGATCATCGCGCTGGGACTGAAGTGGCTCGAGGACCACTTGCCCGAGCCGGTCAGACCGGTGCTCAATCATGGCGATTACAGGCTTGGGAATATCCTCGCGGATGACAGCCACCTGACCGGCGTGCTCGACTGGGAGCTGGCCCATTTCGGCGACCCGCACGAGGACCTGGCCTTCGGCTGCATGGCCGTGTGGCGCTTTGCCCGATATGATCGGCCTGCGCTGGGGCTCGGTTCGCTGGAAGAATACTTCGCTGCCTACGAAGCTGCCGGCGGTGCGCCGGTCGATCGCGAGCGCTTCCGCTTCTGGTCGGTCTATCGCACCGTGTGGTGGGCGCTCGGCTGCCTGCGCATGGCCGATTTCTGGCGCAGCGGCGAAGATCGCATGCTGGAGCGGCTGGTCATTTCCCGCCGTGCGTCGGAGCAAGAGCTCGACCTGTTGCTCCTGTTGGAAGACGAGGCGCCCGAGGCGTGCAAGGGCCGCCAAAAATGGGCAGCGATCGAGCGCCCCGACGATACCGATGGCGATGCGAGCGAAGAGGAATTGCTGACAGCCGTCAGCGAATGGCTCGGCACCATCAAGGATCAGGTCACGGGACATGACAAGTTCCAGCTCGCCGTCGCCCGCAATGCGCTGGGCATGGTGATCCGCAACGAAAAGTACCTGCCCACGCTGCATTCCGATCCGCGCCGCGCGCAGGACATTCTCGACGGCACGCAGACGCTCGCGACACCGGGCCTGCTCGGGCACCTGCGGCAAGCCGCGCTGGAAGTGATTACCGTCAATTCGCCGAAATATCCGGCCCTTGCCGAGGCGCTGGAAAAATGGACCCTGCCGAGAGAGGACTAAGCCCATGGATTTCACCATCCCGCAGGAGCTCGAGGATTATTACGCCGAGCTCGAAAAGTTCATCGAGGACGAGATCATCCCGCTCGAACAGCAGGACGACAATATCCGCTTCTTCGATCACCGCCGCGAATGGGCGCGGACCGATTTCGAGGCAGGAGGACTTCCGCGCGAGGAATGGGAAGCGCTGCTGGTCGAGGCCAAGCGCCGCGCCGACAAGGCCGGGCACTGGCGCTTCTCCGCGCCCAAGAAGTATGGCGGCAAGGATGGCTCCAACCTGTGGATGGCGGTGATCCGCGACCGCTTCGCGCAGCGCGGGCTGGGGCTGCATAACGATTTGCAGAACGAGCACAGCATCGTCGGCAATTTCCCCTTCGTCGAAATGTACGAGCAATGGGGCACCGAGGAGCAGAAGCAGGAATTCATCCTCGGCGGTTTCGAAGGCACCCGCCGGGTCGCCTTCGGCCTGACCGAACCCGATCACGGCAGCGACGCTACCCACATGGAAACCCGCGCCGTGCGCGAGACGCGCGATGGGGTCGATGGGTGGCTCATCAACGGCGAGAAGATGTGGATCACCGGCATGCATGTCGCCACGCATTGCGCGATGTTCTGCCGCACCGATGGCGAGGATGGCGATGCGCGCGGGATCACGTGCCTGCTCGTGCCCAACCCCACCGAAGGGCTGGAGATCGAGGAGTGGATGTGGACCTTCAACATGCCCACCGATCACCCGCGCCTCAGCGTGAAGGATGTTTGGGTGCCCGAAAGCGCCATGCTGGGCCGTGAGGGTCTCGGCCTCGCGCTGGCGCAAAGCTTCGTGCACCAGAACCGCATCCGGCAGGCGGCGAGTTCGCTGGGCGCGGCGCAATTCTGCGTCGAGGAAAGCGTCAAATACGCCCGCGAGCGCAAGCCGTTCGGTGAAGAGCTGGCGAAGAACCAGGCGATCCAGTTTCCGCTGGTCGAGCTGGCGACGCAATGCGAGATGCTGCGCCTGCTGATCTACAAGACCGCTTGGGAGATGGACAACATGCCGCACGCGGAAATCGAGAAGACGATCTCCGACAAGGTCAGCATGTGCAATTACTGGGCGAACCGGCTGGTGTGCCAGGCCGCCGACCGGGCGATGCAGGTGCATGGCGGGATCGGCTATTCGCGGCACAAACCGTTCGAGCACATCTATCGCCACCACCGCCGCTATCGCATCACCGAAGGCGCGGAAGAGATCCAGATGCGCAAGGTCGCGGCCTATCTGTTCGGCTATCTGGGGCCAAGGAAGGGCGAGTTCGACTAGTCTTTGGTGGAACGCGGTGCGATGCAGGTCGAGCAAGCACTTGATCCGATGCGGTATCTCGGGCCACAATCGGACCGGATAAAGAATCGGGACGCACCTAATGACAAAGAACTTCGCTCGCGGGCTTGCCGCATCGCTGTTGCTTGGCACCTCCACTATCGCCGCTGCACAAACCGCGCCGATCATCCAGCCTGGCGCGCCGGGCATGGAGAACAAGACACTGGCGGCGGAGGATGCGACCAAGCTGGCGGCCACCACCTACACCCCGGCGGATGCGCGCTTCATGCAGATGATGATCCCGCACCACCGGCAGGCGGTCGCGATGACTGCGCTTGTCGAAGGGCGCACAGCGAACGAAGATATCGTCGCGATTGCCGGGCGCATCGATGCCGGCCAGGCAGACGAGATCGCCTTCATGCGCGAATGGCTCGAAGCGCGCGGCGAGCGTCTCGAAATGATGCATCACCAGGCGGGCATGAGCCACGCCGAGCACATGGCAGCGATGGGCATGGCCACGCCGGAGCAGGTGGCGCGGCTTGCGACACTCGAGGGCACCGCTTTCGATGAACTGTTTCTCGAGCTGATGATCCGCCACCATCAGGGCGCGATCGATATGGTGGACGATCTGCTCGACCAGCCGGGGACGGCTTACGATCCGGTGATGTTCGAGTTCGTCAACGACATCAAAACCGAGCAGCAGGGCGAGATCGAGCGGATGAATGCGATCGCCGCCGGTCTCTCGACCGATCCGCGCGCCGGGCTTGCCGCCGGGTTCCGCGATGCGGGGGAAGCGATCTCCAATCTTCGGCTGGTGACCGCCATGCCCAAGCCCACCGGCTTCTTCGATCCCGCCAATCCCGCGCAGCTCCAGCCGCTCATCGAGAAAAAGGAAGAAAAGAAAGCGGACGACGAGTCGGCTGAGAAGCCCGATGCCGAAGAGGAACCCGAGCTGGTCGCTGCGACAACGCCCGATCCGCGCGCAGATGACGAGGACGACGAGGATCGCTTCGGCCAGCGCGGCTCGCTGCTCAGCTTTGCCAATACCGACATCGCTTTCTCGGGCGACTTGATGGTGGCGGGCAATTACCATGGCTGGAATGCCTATCGACTGGGTGAGGACGGTGTGCCGGAACTGGTCACTTCCGTCGTCTGCCCCGGCGGGCAGGGCGATGTCTCGATCGTCGGCGACATCCTGATCATGAGCGTGCAGGACAGTCGCGCACGCAAGGATTGCGGGCTGCAGGGCGTGCAGGGCAAGGTCAGCGAAGACCGCTTCCGCGGCCTGCGCATTTTCGACATTTCCGATATCACGAACCCGCGCCAGGTCGGGCTGGTCCAGACGTGCCGGGGCAGCCACACGCATTCGGTCGTGAATGCCAACGACACGCGGATCATCGTCTACAATTCGGGCACCAGCTACGTCCGCGACGACGAGGAGCTGGCCGGTTGCTTCGATACGGCCGGCGACGATACGGCGCTGTTCAGCATCGACGTGGTCGAAATCCCGCTGGCCGACCCCGGCGCATCGCGTGTCGTCGACAGCCCGCGCGTCTTTGCCCAGGACGGCCAGATCGCCGGCCTGTGGCGCGGCGGCGACCATGGGGAAGGCACGCAGAAAACCAACTCCACCAACCACTGTCACGACATCACCGTCTTCCCCTCGCTCAATCTCGCGGCGGGCGCGTGCTCCGGGAACGGCATCATCATGGACATTTCGGACCCGATGAAGCCGGTGCGGATCGACGATGTCACCGACAAGGGTTTCGCCTACTGGCACTCGGCGACCTTCAACAATGACGGCACCAAGGTCCTCTTCACCGACGAATGGGGCGGTGGTGGCCGCCCGCGCTGCCAGGCGGGCGATCCGATGGATTGGGGCGCCAACGCGTTCTACTCGCTCAGGGACGGCGAGCTGACATTCGACAGCCTTTACAAGATCCCCGCGCCGCAGAGCGACAAGGAAAACTGCGTCGCGCATAACGGCTCGATCATCCCCGTTCCGGGCCGCGATATCTTCGTTCAGGCGTGGTATCAGGGCGGTATCAGCGTGATCGACTTCACCGATGCGAAGAATCCGATCGAAATCGCCTATTTCGATCGCGGCCCTGTCGACAAGGACCAGCTCATCACCGGCGGATACTGGTCGGCCTATTGGTACAAGGGCCGCATCTATGCGACCGAGATCGCCCGCGGGCTCGATGTCTTCGCGCTGGAGCCGAGCGAGTTCCTGACGGCGGAAGAAACTGCCGCTGCCGAAGCCGCGCAATTCCCCGGCGATGTCTTCAATCCGCAGACGCAGACGCAAGTCACCTGGCCCGAGGACGTGGTCGCGCGGGTGGAGCAAAGCCGCAAGGGCGGCTGACAATTCGTTTCAGGATGTGCGTCAGGCTCCGACAGCTTTGCGCACATCCTGCACGAAGCCTGTGCGCCGGATGATCTCGTAGATCGCGCGCGCCGCTGCTTGACCGGACCAGCGCATCGGGCGGCGCACTTGCAGCATCAGCACCACGCGCGGGCTTCCGGTGGTATTCCAGACTTCGTGCGGGAAGGTCTCGTCGAAGACCAGCCATTCACCTTCGCGCCAGCGCACGGTCTCGCCAGCGACCTGCATTTCGCACCGCCCGGGCCGGGTCGGCACGATCAGCGGCAAGTGGCAATTGAGCCAGGCCTTGGTCAGCCCGCGGTGGCGCGGAACATGCGCATCGCCATCCATGATCGAGAAGAAGGCCACGACGAGGCCGGGAATGCCGTCGAGCAATTCTGCCGTGCGCGGACACTTGGCGCGATTGGCCTTCGACTTGAAGCCGTAGCCTTCGAAAAAGAAGCTCTTCCATTGCGGGCCGTTGGCGATGCGGCGATGATCGGGCGAGATCTTGCCGAAGTCGGGAATGTCCTCGCGCCCGGCGAGCAGCGCCTGTGCCTCGCGCTGGACGGTGCGCCATTCGCGGGCCAGCGGCTGGAGGACGGGCAGGGATGCGGCATCCACGACCGGATCGGTCGCAATCCGCGATTGGCGCGCGAACCAGGCGTTAACCGGGTCCCTCATCCGCTTGCCGAAGCGGACTAGCGCGGACTGCCTGGGGCGCACATAGGTCGCGCGCTCCGCTTCCCCACCGTGACCCGACCCTGCTTCACCGCCGAGCTGGTCTGCTCCGCGATGCATGATGGCAAGCTATCTAGCCGATCCGCGCGGGACTAGGAAGAACGCGACAAACTACGCTGGGTTCACCCCGCCTTGACGCTCGCGATCCACTGGTCGACCCGCCGCTCGAGGATATTGAGCGGCACCGGCCCGCCACCGAGCACGGTATCGTGGAAGCCGCGAATATCGAAATCGTCGCCCAGCTCCTGCTCCGCTTTGGCGCGCAATTCCTGGATGCGGATCATGCCGATCTTGTAGGCGGTCGCCTGCCCGGGCATCACGATATAGCGCCGCACTTCGGATTTTACCGCCGCTTCGGGGATGGGCGAGTTGGCGAGGAAATAATCCACGGCCTGCTGCTCGGTCCAACCCTTCGAGTGCAAACCCGTGTCGACCACCAGCCGGATCGCGCGCCATATCTCCGTCGTCAGCCGCCCGAAGTCCGAATAGGGGTCTTCATAGGCGCCCATTTCCTTGGCGAGCTTCTCCGAATAGAGCGCCCAACCTTCGCCGAAGGCGGGAATATAGCCGCCTTGCGCGCGGAACTTGGGAATGCCTTCCAGCTCCTGCGCGATCGACAATTGCATGTGATGGCCCGGGTTGCCTTCGTGATAGGCGATCACTTCCAGGCTCGGGATCGGCATCGCGCGCATGTCGGAAAGATGCGCGTAATAGATGCCGGGGCGCGAGCCGTCGGGCGTGCCGGGGCGATAGTGCTGCGCGGCGCCGTCCTGCTCGCGGAACGGCTCGACCCGGCGCACCTCCAGCGGGGCCTTGGGCAGGATGCCGAAGAATTCGGGCAGACGCGTGTTGATGAAATCGAGGTGCTCCTGCGCTTGGTCGATATACATCTGCGCGCCCGCGTCATTATCCGGATAGTAGAACTGGTCGTCCTCGCGCATGAAGGTGAAGAAGGCCTGCAGATCGCCTTCGAAACCGACCTGGCCCTTGATCGCTTCCATCTCGCTGCGGATGCGGGCGACTTCGCTGAGGCCGAGGTCGTGGATTTCGTCCGCGGTCAGGTCGGTGGTGGTCATGGCGTTGAGGCGATAGGCGTAGAAATCCGCGCCGTCGCTGAGCGCGCTGACACCCTGCGCTTCCTCGTCGGTGTTGGGCCGGTCCTGCTCGAACCATGCGATCACGCGGGCATAGGCGGGCGCCATCTCGTTCACGAGGGCCGTGCGCGCTTCTTCGCGCAATTCCGCAGCGCGCGCCTCGGTGATCGTGCCATCGGCAAGGAGCTTGGCGAGATGACCTTCGCTGGCTTCCCACAACGCCGAGGTTTCGCCCACCTCGCCTTCCGTTTCGAACGGAGCGCCGCTGGTGATCTTCTTCGATTCCGCAATCACCGCGTCATAGGAAAAGCGCGGCGGGCGGGTGCCGGCGGCGGCATTGTCCTGCGCGCGCTTGAGCAGCTGATCCATCGCCTTGCCGATCCCGCCGAGCCGGGCGATGAAGGCTTCCATGTCGGCTTCGCTTTCCACGCGGTGCTGGCTGATGAGAAAGCTCGGCAATGCGGTGTGCAGCCCGTTCATCTGGTGCAGGATGTAGCCCTGCTCGCGAAACTCTGCCGCCTTCTCCGCCTGCTCCTTGCGGAACATCCACATGTCCCAGCTGAGCTTGGCGTCGTCGGACAGCGCATCGTAATCGAACGTGCTCTCCATCTCGGCAGCGGTCGCCTGCCACCATTCGAGCTGTTCCTGCTCGGCCTCGACGCTCATGTCGTCGATTTTGTCATAGTCGGTCCTCAGGCCGAGCGCGGTCTGCCGCAGAGGGCTGAAAGCGAGTTCTTCCTCGAACTTGCTCTCGAACCACTGGTTGAGGCACGCGCTCTCATCCTCGACGCTGCATTCGAAAGCGGCGTCCTGCGCATGGAGCGGCAGGACCGGCACGGCGGCGGTGGAGACGAGCAGGGCGGCAAGCAGGCGTTTCATCGGACAATTCCCCCGGAGATGATTCTCTGGGCCGGACAATGACGCAGGCGCGCGAGGATGGGAAGGGGCGCTAGAACCAGGCGCGGATGCCGGCGAGCAACGCGAAGCCGTCGGTATCCTCGCCCGCCGCGCGCGCGATGTCCGCCGTTTCGCCGAGCTTCGCTTCGTGGCCGATGCCGATATAGGGCGCGAATTCACGCGCGATCTCGTAGCGCAGCCGCAGTCCGGTCTCGACCTTGGTGAGGCCCGCACCGATTTCGCGTTCCGGAATATCCTGCCCCGAAAACTCCACCTCGAGCCGGGGCTGCAGGATCAGGCGCTGGGTGATTTTCTGGTCGTATTCGCCCTCGATCCGCGCGGTCAGGTCGCCCCGGTCGGACAGGAACAGCGCCCCGTCGACATGGAACATGTACGGCGCAAGGCCCTGCACACCTAGCACGAGGTGGCTGCGCGTTTCCGGCTCCAGATCGAGCCGCGCACCCGCCTGAAGATCGAAAAACGGCCCGATCGCCCGGCTGAAAAGCGCCTGAATTTCCGCAACCTCGACATTGCCGCCGAACACGCCTTCGCCCTCGGTCTTGAGCACGAAGCGATTGAGGTCGCCGCCATACCAGCCCTGCGCGTCCCACAGGAAAGCGTTTTCGCCCTCGCTGACGCGTGCCTCGAAACGTTCGACCATAATCATGCCGGTCGTCATTCCGCCATTTTCCCTGGCAAGGGTTTCACGCGCTCCGGCCATCGCGGCTTCGCCCCAGATCGCGTCGGCGGCGTGTCTTGGCCCTTCGAGCGCGCGCGCCGGGGGCGGATCGTCGGCGGCGGGCGCTGGCCCGTGAGCGCCATGGCCCATCGCGCCATGATCCATCTGCCCGTGATCCATGGCTCCATGCCCCATGGCCTTATGATCGACCGGCGGCGGCGCTTCGGGTTCAGGCATGCCCGGCAGGCGCAGCACCGTGACCGGCTCGTCGACCGGAGTCATCGGAGCGGGCGCGACCGGCCTGGGGTTCTCCTGCTTCTTGGCACCAGCGCCATGATCATGGTCCTGCGCAGCGAGCGGAGCCGCGAGCGCGGCAAGGGACAGGGCGAGCAGCGGCCTCATCATGTGACCTCGGGGAACGGCCGCACCGTCACCACCTGCATCATCCCGGCATGCATGTGGTAGAGCAGGTGGCAGTGAAAAGCCCAGTCGCCGGGTTCGTCGGCGGTTAGGTCGAAGGTAGCGCTACTGCCTGGCTGCACGATCACCGTGTGCTTGCGCGGCTGGTGCATGTTGTGCTCGCCGCCATTGACCAGTTCGAAGAAATGGCCGTGCAGGTGGATCGGGTGCGCCATCATCGTGTCGTTGACGAGCTTCACCCGCACGCGCTCGTCATAGGCGAAGCGGATCGGATCGTCGGTGACGGCGGTGAATTTCTTGCCGTCGAAGGACCACATGTAGCGTTCCATATTGCCGGTCAGGTGAATCTGCATCGTCCGCTCGGGCATGCGATGCGGGTTCGCCTTTTTCGACTTCAGATTGGTGTAGCGCAGCACGCGGTGATCGACGGTGTCGAGGCCGAGGCCGGGGAAATCCATTCGGTCCATCGGCATCGGCGCGATCATGTCGACGCCGGGGCCGACCTTCACGTCGGGCGGCACCAGGCTTTTGTCGCGCATGGGATGATCCATCCCGCCCGAGCCGTGATCCATACCGCCATCGCCGGAGCCATGATCCATCGCGCCCATGCCCATATCGACCATGGTCAGCGTCGGTATTTCACGCAGTGGCGGCGCGACCGCGCGCTGTCCGGCCTGCGAGGTCAGGCTGGCGATGCCCATGCCGCTGCGGTCCATCGATTCCGCGACCAGTGCATGGCTGCCCGCCGGCGGCGTGACGACGACATCGTAGGTTTCGGCCACCCCGATCTGCAACTCGTCGACTTCGACGTCCTCGACATCCTGCCCGTCGGCCTGGATCACCGTCATCGGCACGCCGGGGATGCGCATGTTGAAGAAGGTCATGGCCGAGCCGTTGATGATGCGCAGGCGCACCTTTTCGCCGGGATTGAAGAGATATTCGAGATCGTCCGCCGGGCCGTGCCCGTTGACGAGATAGGTGTAGGCGGGTGCGGACACGTCGGCGATGTCGCGCGGGTTCATTCGCATCGCGCCCCACATGCGCCGCTCCTCGCCGGACATTGCGCCGTCGGTTGCGGTCATCATCTGGTTGTTGAAGTAGTGCTCGCCCACCTTGAGCTTACGCATGATTTCGTGCGGATGTATCGGCGAGAACTCGCTCAGCAGCACGATATAGTCACGGTCGAAACGCGCATCCGAACCGTCGGCGGCTTCGATTACCAGCGGGCCGTAATGCCCCATCTGCTCCTGCAGGCCGGAATGGCTGTGCCACCAATATGTGCCCGCCTGCCGGACCGGGAATTCATAGGTGAAGGTTTCGCCCGGCTTGATGCCCGGGAAACTGACCCCGGGCACGCCGTCGAACTGGAAAGGCAGCAATAGCCCATGCCAGTGGATCGAACTGTCTTCGTCCAGATGATTGGTGACGTTGAGCCGGACATTCTGGCCTTCGCGCAGCTTGATCAGCGGACCGGGGATCATCCCGTCGACGGCGATCGCATGGCCGCTGCGCCCCCCGGTCGAATAGCGCGCGTGCCCGATGGCAAGGTCGATGCTTTCGCCCGAATAGGTGCCGAAACCTTTCTTCGCTTCGCGCATCGAGCCGCCCTTGGCCCAAGCGGGCGAGGGCAGTGCGGATGCCGCTGCGAGCGCGGCGGTGCTGGCAATCAGGCCGCGCCTGGAAAGCATCGGCGATGCTGGCTTGATAATCCGGGACATGCGCGCCTATATATACCCCCCTAGGGTATTTGAAAGGGGTCTTTTGGGCCATGTCGCACGAAATTGAATCTGCAACCGAGCGCAAGACCGTCAACCGGCTGATGCGGATTGCCGGGCAGGTCCAGGGCGTCGCCCGCATGATCGAGGAAGACCGCTATTGCATCGACGTGCTGACCCAGCTCGCCGCGGTCAAATCCGCGCTCGGCAAGGTCGAAACCGAAGTGCTCAAGAAACACGCCGCCTGCTGCGTCAACGAAGCCATTGCCAGCGGCGACGAAGCCGAGCAGCGGGCGAAGTTCAACGAGCTGGTCGAGCTGCTGGAAAAGCGGCGCTAGCGCTCAGGTTCCGGTTTCGACCTTTTCGCGCAATTCCGGCGTTACCGGCATCTCCAGCGCCTTCTCGGCCTCCTGCAGCAATTCCGGCGTCAGTTGGGCAGTGCGCGGAGCGATCGGTGTGCCGTCGCCGCGCTCGCCATTGACCTCGATATCTTCCAGCAGCAGTTTCATTTCGGCGATTTCCTTCACCTGCGCTTCGATGATCGCATCGGCGAGCCTGCGTACGCGCGGGTCGCTGATCTCTGCCCGACGGCTGGTGAGGACGGCGATCGAATGGTGCGGGATCATCGCCTTCATCCAGCTCACGTCGTCGACCGTCTCCTGGCTGCGCGCGAGAAACAGAAAGGCGAAGAAGCCGATGACCGCGAGCACCATCACTGCGAGCTTGGTCGCAAAGGTCCTGTACATGCCCCACATGAAGCCAAGCATGATGACGATCATGGCCATGCCCATCATTAGCGCCATCCACACGCGCGTCTGGCTGAAAAAGGCATGGTCCGGCTCGTAGACATTGGAATATTTCAGCACGAACATCGTCACGATGGATGTGGCGATCATCGCGAAGAACGTGCCCCATTTGCCGGATTGCGAGCTGTGTTGCGAAGCATTGTGCCTGTCTGTCATCTGCCTTCCCCTTGTTCCGATAGACATGGACGGGAATGCCCCCTGGGGGTATTTTGTTCCGCGCGAAGTTGCAGAAAGTGCAAAGGAATTGCCGCGTATGCAAAGGCTCGATCGACCCGAAAGCTGGCTGGCCATGCAGGGCTTTCTCGTCGCCTTCGTCTGGGAGATGTTGCAAATGCCTTTCTTCGATATGGATCACTTGAGCGGCTGGCAGCAGACGAAGAATTGCGCGCTGGCGTCGTTCGGCGATGCCGGGATCATGGTCTTTTCCTATCTTATCGCGCGCGCGTTCGCGGGCAGACAGTATTGGCTTCACGACAGCCGACCGGGTCCGCTGGCGACTTATCTGGCGACCGGCCTGACGGTGACGGTAGCCGTCGAACTGCTGGCAGTCCGCGTGCCGTGGGGCTGGGAGTATAGCGAGTTGATGCCCAAGCTGGCCGGCATCGGGCTCGTAACGATCGCCATGTGGATCGTGGTGCCCCTGGTCAGCCTGACGCTTGCCGCGCGCCTGACCCGCCCGCATTCGACATAGAAAAAGCCCCGGCGGATTTCTCCACCGGGGCCTTTCTATGCGTCTGAACGATGCGGGGCTTAGAAGCCGCCCATACCGCCCATTCCGCCCATTCCGCCCATGTCGGGCATGCCGCCACCGGACGACTTGTCTTCCGGAACTTCCGAAATCGCCGCTTCGGTGGTGATCAGCAGGCCGGCAACCGAAGCTGCGTCCTGCAGCGCGACGCGCACGACCTTGGTCGGGTCGATGACGCCGGCTTTGACCAGGTCTTCATAGGTGTCGGTCGCAGCGTTGAAGCCCTGCGATTCGTTGTCTTCACGCAGCAGGTTGCCCGAGATGACAGCACCGTCGTGACCGGCATTGGTCGCGATCTGGCGGACCGGCGCGACGATTGCCTTGCGCACGATGTCGATACCGCGGGTCTGGTCGTCGTTCTCGCCCTTCAGCCCTTCGAGGACCTTGGTAGCGTAGAGCAGCGCGGTACCGCCGCCCGGGACGATGCCTTCTTCGACCGCAGCACGGGTCGCGTGGAGTGCGTCGTCGACGCGGTCCTTGCGTTCCTTCACTTCGACTTCCGAAGCACCGCCGACCTTGATCACGGCAACGCCGCCGGCGAGCTTGGCGAGGCGCTCTTGCAGCTTCTCGCGGTCGTAATCGCTGGTGGTGTTGTCGATCTGCGTGCGGATTTCGTTCACGCGGGCCTTGATGTCGGCTTCGTCACCGGCACCGTCGACGATGGTCGTGTTGTCCTTGTCGATGGTGACGCGCTTGGCTTCGCCGAGCATGCCCAGCGTGACGTTCTCGAGCTTGATGCCGAGATCTTCGCTGATCATTTCCCCCTTGGTCAGGATCGCGATGTCCTGCAGCATGGCCTTGCGGCGGTCGCCGAAGCCCGGTGCCTTGACCGCTGCAACCTTGAGGCCGCCGCGCAGCTTGTTCACCACGAGGGTCGCCAGCGCTTCGCCTTCGATGTCTTCCGCGATAATCAGCAGCGGACGGCCCGACTGGACAGCCGCTTCGAGGATCGGGAGCATCGCCTGCAGATTGCTGAGCTTCTTCTCGTGGATCAGGATGTACGGGTTTTCGAGTTCGACCGTCATCTTGTCCGGGTTGGTGATGAAGTAGGGCGAAAGGTAGCCGCGGTCGAACTGCATGCCTTCGACGGTTTCGAGCTCGAATTCGAGGCCCTTGCTCTCGTCGACGGTGATGACGCCTTCCTTGCCGACCTTTTCCATGGCTTCGGCGATCTTCTCGCCGACTTCACGGTCGCCATTGGCGGAGATGATGCCGACCTGAGCGATCTCTTCCGAACCGGCGACGTCCTTCGAACGGCTCTTCAGGTTCTCGACCACCTTGGTGACGGCGATGTCGATGCCGCGCTTGAGGTCCATCGGGTTCATGCCGGCCGCGACCGACTTCATGCCTTCGCGCACGATCGCTTGTCCGAGCACGGTGGCAGTGGTGGTGCCGTCACCGGCGAGGTCGTTGGTCTTCGAGGCCACTTCGCGCAGCATCTGTGCGCCCATGTTCTCGTACTTGTCCTTGAGCTCGATTTCCTTGGCGACGGTAACGCCGTCCTTGGTGATGCGCGGTGCGCCGAAGCTCTTTTCGATCACGACATTGCGACCCTTCGGTCCGAGCGTGACCTTGACGGCGTTGGCGAGCGTGTCGACGCCCTTCAGAATGCCTTCGCGAGCGTCGCGACCGAACTTTACGTCCTTGGCAGCCATTGGTTTGTTCCTTTTGCTTCGTGGTGATCCCCAGCGAAGGCTGGGGTCTCAGTGTTCCTGGTAGAAAGCGTACGGCCTGGTGGCCTGAGGCTCCCGCCTTCGCGAGATCTCACTGGGTGATCAGGAGATCACGCCCATGATATCGCTTTCCTTCATGATCAGCAGTTCTTCACCGTCGACGGTGACTTCGGTGCCGGACCACTTGCCGAACAGCACACGGTCGCCAGCCTTGACGTCGAGCGGAGTGACGGTGCCGTCTTCGGCCTTGGCGCCGGAGCCGACCGAGACGATTTCGCCTTCGCTGGGCTTTTCCTTGGCGCTGTCGGGGATGATGATGCCGCCAGCGGTCTTTTCTTCGGCTTCGATGCGACGGACCAGAACGCGGTCGTGCAGAGGACGAAATGCCATGTTGGGATGACCTTTCACTTGGGTTGAACGATTGCGATTGGCACTCTCGTCCAGAGAGTGCCAGCGAGGATGCATTTGGGTACGCACCTGGGGCGAGTCAACCAAGGTTCAGGAAAAAATTTGCGCTTTCTTGCGGGCGGACGGCGCGGCGAAAGCATGGACCGGAGGCCGGGGTGGCCAGAGCAGCGCGAATTCCCTATCGCGCCCCGCATATCGACCCCACCTCCCAAGATTTCAATGGATCGCCATGACTGCCGAAGCCGATATCGCCGCCCTGACCATCCCCGAACAAATTCTGCTGTGGCTGCGCCTCAACCTGATCGAAATTGCCGGGGCCTTCGCGGTTCTGTTGATCGGCCTGTTCCTCGCCGGGCTGCTGTCGCGCGCGTTCGAACGGGCCCTGGCCCGCTCGCCGCGGTTCGATCCGACGGTCGCCAATTTCCTCTCCAACGTCGTCAAATACGCGTTGTGGGCCCTCGTGCTCGTCACCGTGCTGGCGCAGTTCGGGGTGGAGACTACCAGCATCCTTGCCGCGCTCGGCGGCATGGCGCTGGCCATCGGGCTCGCGTTGCAGGGCACGCTCAGCAATGTCGCGTCGGGGGTGATGATCCTGGTGCAGAAACCGTTCAAGGTGGGCGAGGCGATCAATGTCGGCTCGATTACCGCGGTGGTGCAGAATATCGGCCTGTTCACCACCGAGCTCAAGCAATTCGACGGGCTGTTCGTGATGATCCCGAACTCCGAGCTCTGGAACAAGCCCATCGTCAACTACCACCGCCATCCGATTCGCCGTTTCGAGCTGGTCGTGGGGATCGGCTATGGCGACAGTATGGAGCAGGCGCGCACCGAATTGCTGGCGCTCGCCGAGGCAGACGAGCGGGTGCTCGAAGATCCGGCGCCGCAGACCTTCGTCAATTCGCTCGACGACAGTTCGGTCGGCATCGGTCTGCGAGTATGGTGCACCACCGCAGATTACGTAGCCGTCGGGTGGGATATGACCGAGGCGGTCAAGGCCCGCTTCGACGATGTCGGCATCTCGATCCCGTTCCCGCAGCGCGAGATTACGCAGCGGGCGGTTTAGCGCCCGGCTTGCGTGCGGGGCGGTGCGCAAGGCCCAGCCGCTCGCGCATCAGCCAGCGCCCGGTCAGCAGCACGGTGGCAAAGGTCAGGCCGACGGCAAAACCGATCCACACGCCAGTGCCTTTGAGCGGCGTGTAGAAGCCGAGATAATAGGACGTGCCGAAGCCGGGCACCCAGTAGCTGAAGATCGCCATCACCATCGGCACGCGCGTGTCCTGCAGCCCGCGCAGGGCCCCGGCAGCGACGACCTGGAGGCCATCGACCAGCTGGAAAAGTGCGGCGATCACGATGTATTGCAGCGCGAAGGCCATCATCGCCGCATTCACTGATTTCGACGTATCGATATAGAGACCCAGTATCGCCTCCGGCATCAGCAACATGACCGAAGCGGTGAAGGCCATGAAGGCCACCGCTATCAGCAGCGCAACCGCCCCTGCGCGCTTGATCGCTTCGTGATCGCGCGCGCCGTAGAAATAGCCGACGCGAATAGTCGCCGCCTGGCTCACACCGAACGGCACCTGGAAGGCGAAAGCGGCGATTTGCAGCGCGATGGTGTGGCCGGCCAGCTCGGATTCCCCGATCAGCCCCATCAGCAGGGCCGCACCGCCGAACAGCCCCGCTTCGGCGATCGTCGTGAAGAACACCGGCGTGCCCAGCACCACCAGGTCGCGCAGCCGATCCCATTCCGGCCGCCAGAACCGGCCCCAGATGGCATAGCGCCGCAAGCGCCGGTCCTGCTGGATCGCCACCACATAAGCCAACACGATGAATATCGACGTGACGACGGTGGCGATGGCCGAACCTTCGAGGCCCAGCGCGGGCGCGCCGAGATTGCCGAAGACCAGCGCGTAATTGCCCAGCGCATTGACGCCGATGGCGAGCGCCGTGATCGCGGTAGCGAAGATCGGGCGGCCGAGCGCGGAAACAAAGCTCCTCAGCACGCTCGCCACCAGCAAGGGGATCATCGCCCACAGGACGATGCCCATGTAGTCGTAAGCGCGGGCCGCCAGTTCCGCCCTCTGCCCGCTGGCGAGCAGGATGGCTTCGGCCTGGCTCAGGATCAGCATGACGAGTACGCCGCAGATCACGCAGAGCCAGACGCCCATGCGCACGCTGCGCCGGACCTCAGCAATGGCATAGCGCGAGCGGCCCAGTTCGGCTGCGATCAGGGCCGAGACCATGCTCACCAGGGTGATGGTCGCCCAGCCAAGGATGCTGAACAGCGACACAGCGAGGCTGGAGGCGGCCAATTCGAACTCGCCGAGCCGCGCGACGAAGAACACGTCGATCGCCCAGATCAGCATCTGCAACAGATTGGCGAGCGCCAGCGGCCACGCGAGCCTGAAGGTCGCGGCAATCTCGGCTCGCCAGCTGTCCGCCGTGTCCACTTCGGGCGCCATTTCATGCATGCAGCCGGCCCGGATAGAGATCAGCCTGGCCATATGACAGATCAGGCCCGTCCTCACGCCGATATTGTGGACGCTCTGCGACTGCCGGGCCACACCGATCGCATACATGAAAAGGGCGGCGCCTTGCGGCACCGCCCCCTTGTGTTCTTCGCCTCGTCGGGTCGACCAGGCGGAGCGAGATCCCGGATCCCCTGCCTGCGCAGGGGCAGGCAAGTCCGGGATGACGGCGGGGCGTGCGCCCCGTCTCGTCACTTCAGCTCGACGGTACCGCCGGCAGCTTCGATCTTGCCCTTGATTTCTTCGGCTTCCGCCTTGTTCACGCCTTCCTTGATCGGCTTCGGCGCGCCTTCGACGAGGCCCTTGGCTTCGGTCAGGCCCAGGCCGGTGATGGCGCGGACTTCCTTGATCACCTGGATCTTCTTGCCACCGTCGCCGGTGAGGATGACGTCGAATTCGTCCTTCTCTTCGGCCGGGGCAGCAGCGTCGCCACCGCCAGCCGGGCCAGCGACTGCAACAGCTGCAGCGGCGGAAACGCCCCACTCTTCTTCCAGCGCCTTGGCAAGCTCGGCGGCTTCCAGGACGGTCAGTTTCGAAAGTTCTTCAACGAGAGCCTTGATATCGGCCATTGTACTTACTCCAAATTCATGTCGGGGCAGCGTGCCCCATGTGGAATGTCAGTTCTTTTCGGAAAAACCGCTTACGCCGCTTCGCTGGCGCCATAGGCACCGAAAACGCGGGCGAGCTTGTTGGCGGGCGCAGTGACGACTTGGGCGATCTTCGTCGCCGGGGCGTTGATGAGACCCACGATCGTGCCACGAAGCTCGTCGAGGCTCGGCATCGAGGCGAGTGCCTTGACCCCGGCTTCGTCGAGCATCTGCCCGCCCATCGAACCGCCGACGATTTCCAGTCGGTCGTTCGATTTGGCGAAGTCCACCGCAGCCTTTGCGGCGGCGACCGGATCGGCTGAATAGCCGAGCGCGATCGGACCCGTCAGCATCTCGCCGATGCCTTCGTAGTCGGTGTCCTTCAGGGCGAGCTTGGCCAGACGGTTTTTCGCAACCTTGTAGGACGCACCAGCTTCCCGCATCTTCCCGCGCAGTTCGGTGCTTGCAGCAACCGTCAGGCCGAGGTTGCGGGTGACGACCACCACGCCTGCCTCGTTGAAGACCGAGTTGAGCTCTGCGACCGCATCGGCTTTTTGCGAACGATCCATGCCATACTCCTTCAAAATGATCGCATCCGGATGGCTCCGAATGCGACCGGCTCAAATAGCCCCGCAGCTCATGCCGCGAGGCGAGTCCGTGATGGGGAAGGAGGACGCTGACCCGCGCCAGGGGGCCGCCATGGGAGGAGGCCGGAAAACTCTTTTCCCCGTCTAGGCGGCAAATTAAGACCGGACGTGTTCCGGTCAGCAGCTGTCTCGGACGGATGAACGGTGAAACCGAAAAGGCCCGCCGTTCGGTGGCGGGCCTCTAAGGATTCGATCGATTCTGTCAAGTCTCTTCCGGGAATGTCCCGGGCGAGACGGGCAACCGATCACATGCCGTCGGCTGCATCTTCCATGGCGTCGGCCTTGTCTTCCATGGCGTCGGCTTCCTGCTCGAGCTTCCTGGCGCGGGTCGGATCGCCTTCGGCTTCGGCAACATCGGCGCGCTCTTCGGCGAGGTCGGCCTGCGCTTCCATGGTACCGGAAGCGGCGTCGACCACTTCACCTTCGGCTTCCATCACATCGTCCTGCTCTTCGGCGACTTCTTCCGCCGGGCCGTCGCAGGCGGAAATGGCCATGGCGATGGGCAGGGCAGCGACAAGTGCGATACGTTTCATAAAGTATTCCTCCAATGGTGGCCCGCGGCGCATGTGCGCCGGGCGACGCTTTCCTAACGTCGCCCGGCGCGATTGTTTCCGAGATATCGTGGATCAGGTCGCCTGCCCCGAATAGCTCAGCAGGTCTCCGGGCTGGCAGTCCAGCTCGCGGCAGATCGCCTCGAGGGTCGAGAACCGGATCGCCTTGGCCTTGCCGGTCTTGAGGATGGAAAGATTGGCAAGCGTCAGGCCGACCCGTTCGGCCAGTTCGGTCAGGGTCATGCGGCGTTCGTGCAGCAGGTCGTCGAGCTTCACCACGATATTGGCGCCTTCTTCAGCGGGCATCACACGGTTCCTTCCAGGTCGTCGCGCATGGCTGCGCCATGGCGGAACACCCGGGCAAGGATGAAGAGCGTCAGGATCAAGGTGATGCCGCCGACATCGAGGCTGGCATCGACGGTCCCCGGTTCTTCGCCGGCGAGCTTGGCGACGTAGAGGCCGAGCGTAACCACCGGAATCGCCAGCACATTGAGCGCGAGCGTGATCCACGCCATGGCCGTCAGCCTGTCGGCATTGACGGGCACGAACGGATCGCCTTCGCCGACGCTTTTGACGATGCGGAGCATGTGCAGGAAGAAGCGGATGCCGAGGTAAAGCATACCGGCAACAGCGGCGAGCAACAGGGCTATCAGCCATCTTGCGTTCTGCGGCAATTCCCCGGCATCGAGTTCAGCGCCGAGGTCGGCCCCGAAAATGGCCACGGCCGGCACGCCGAGCAGGACGAAGAAACCGGCAAATGCCATCAGGCCAAGCATCACGTAGATAATTGCCTTCGCCAAAATCAGCAGCGGATCGTTGATCTTTTCAGCCATCTCGATGGTCCTTTCTACCCGAGGCGTTTACGCCAAAGCCGGCGCGGCGGCGACATCGCTGGCCTGCGCAGGCGGAACAGAAATCACGGCGCCGAAGCTGCCGGCCATGATGAACAAGGCCGCGGCAACGGCAACGAAGTGGTGAGTGAAGCGTGACATTATCGATCTCCTTGATGTCCGATATCGATATTCAATATGCCGATCCGCTTTTATTGTCAATCAATAATATCGAAAAACAATATGACGCCGAGGTGCGGGGTCAATCGATCCTAACGCGCTACCGCGACGAGCGATGCCGTGCATTTGCGCCGAGAGATGCCCTGCGCAGCCAGCGTGATGGCAAGGTTTTCGCTCCCCGCTTTCCTCTGTACCGGTGTGGCCGGCCAACGGGTGGCGCATCCCGCACTGTTTCGCGGATCGGACCGCCGAGCGTGATTTCCAGCGTTGTGCTCTCGGTAAATAGGGCTGTGACGGGTTGCTGCCCCCCGCCCCCGCAACGGAAGCAGGCAAGGCGCAAATCCAGACGGTCGCCAGGGCGAGCACTGTTCCAACCCTGCCCGTTATCCGTGTGAAGCATTGCTAGGACTGCGACCTAACTTGGTATCGGGATATGGGCCACGCGCTTGGCGGTCGCGTGAGATGGCCGACAGCCAACCGATGACTGCCAACATATCGATGATGGCGCAGGATTGGACACCGCGCTTCCTTGTGCAATGGCGGGGCACCGATGCGCCAGGAATCTGTACAGAACACGGTCTCGCGATTTCGCCAAGACATTCAGGGCCTGCGCGCGATCGCCGTCCTTGCGGTGGTCGCTTTTCATGTCGATCCGGAATTGCTGCCTGGAGGTTTTCTCGGCGTCGACATTTTCTTCGTTATATCGGGATATTTGATTACCGGCATATTGATCCGCGAGATCGAGCGCGAACGCTTCTCCATCGCCAACTTTTACGCCCGTCGCATCGCCCGGCTGTTTCCTGCTCTGCTTGCCATGCTGTCTGTCACCGCTCTCGCTGGCTGGCTTCTGCTCCCACCTGCTGCACTCGTGGCGCTCGGAGATAGCCTGCCGATGGCCGCAGTCTTCGTGTCGAACCTGCACTTTTCGGACAGGCTGGACTATTTTGCGCCCGCAGCCGAACTGCAACCCTTGCTCCACACGTGGTCGCTGGCGATCGAGGAGCAATTCTACATCGTCTTCCCGTTCGTACTCGTTGTGGCATCCCGCTATTCCAACCGGTTGCGCGACGGGTTGATCGTTATCGCGTTCACTTTATCGCTGGCCTTTGCCGTGAGCCTCGCCTTGCGCGGGGGAGACGGATTTTTCCATGCATTCGCCCGCGCCTACGAGCTGATGGCTGGAGCCCTGATTGCTATCGGGGCAGTGCCCGCATTGCGCAGCCGGGCACAGGCGCAAATCTCGATGTTCGTCGGCCTTGCTCTTATCCTCGGGTCCTTCGTCATGGTCGACGGAAATGATGCAATTCCCGGCTGGATCAGTCTCGTGCCCTGTGTGGGTTGCGGTCTCGTGATCATGTCGGGCCGCGACCATTCGTTTGCTGCGCAGGCCATCATTACCAATCGCGTATCGGCCTTCTTCGGCCATATCTCCTACGCGCTCTATCTTTGGCATTGGCCGATCCTGGTCTACGCCGGGTATCTGACCGGCGGCGTGATGGGGTATGCGGTGCTGTCGGCCTGTGTGCTGTTGGCAATCGTCTTTGCGACGTTATCGACGCGCTTCCTCGAGAAACCCATTTTGCGCCAGGAATGGCAGCCGAAACTGGCGCTGCCTTTCGGAATTGCGACGATCGCTATCCTATCCCTCGCCGGTCATGCTCTTACACAGAGAGACGGACACCCGGACAGGTTCGACCAGCGTAGCCTGGAACTGTTTGCAGCTGCATCGGACTATTCGCCTTATCGCGAACGATGCCACTATCCGGGTTCCGGCGTGTGGACCTATGACGACCGCTGTCGCATCGGCGGGAATGGCGAACAAGCGATCGCAGTCTGGGGCGATAGTTTCGGGGTCGAACTGGCCGCCGCCCTCGCCGACGCCCAAGGCGAAGCCGGACACGCGGTCCTGCCGCTCACCGCTTCAAGCTGTCCGCCGGCGCTCGATCGATCCCCGAACACGCCCGGTGCATGTGCGGCATTCAATCGAGCTGTGCTGGCCGGACTGAGCAGCGATGCATCGGTCCGCACCGTGGTTCTGTTCGTGCATTACCGCGCAAAGGAATATAGTTTCTGGCAACCCGCCGAGATGCTTTCGGCGGCTGCTGCGCTGCGGCGGGCGGGTAAGGAAGTGCTGATAATCGAGCCTGTTCCAACCTATCATGTGCCGGTGCCCGATGCGCTGGGCATCGCGCATCGCCTCGGGCGCGACCTCGCCGCAATCGGCGTTGAACGCGTTACGCATGTGCGCGACGTCGAGGAGCTGAGATCCAGCTTGAAACAGGGCGCGAAAAGGGCGGATATTCGGATCATCGATCCTCTTCCCGTTCTCTGCTCCGTCGACAGGTGTCATATGGCGCTGGCCGACGGGCGTGTCGCCTATTTCGATTCGGAGCATCTCAGCATGAGGGCCGCACGCAAACTCGTGGCTGAAACCGCCCTTGCGCACTTGCAGCCGTCCGATCCTTGATATCCGGACGATGCGAGCGAACGGCACCGGCTGACGCAAGGTTTGACACGCGCCGCGCCAATTCCTACATACCCCTCAGCCGCTCGCTTCGAGCAAGGCCGATTCATGCGCGGGAATCGACCTAAGGACGGAAGCAGCGGGCTCCATAATCGCGACGCTTTGTTGAAGCTGCAGTTCCGCCGCCGGTATCGGTGCGCTCCACCTGCGGCCTTTTTGCGTCCCGGTAATGGCCCATTCTCGCGTTCCGAAATCAGTTTTCAGCCGGCGGCAGCATGAACCGCCGGTGCATTTGAGAAGAGGCGACACTCCTCCATGGCAAGCAAGGCGAAGAACACAGCGGCTGCAGCGAAAGCTGAAGGCACGGCCAAGCGGCGTATCCGCAAGATTTTCGGCGACATTCACGAAGTCGTGAAGATGCCGAACCTGATCGAGGTCCAGCGCGAGAGCTACGAACAGTTCCTGCGTTCGAACAAGGAGATCGACTACGTCTCCGGCCTCGAGAAAACGCTGCGTTCGGTGTTCCCGATCCGCGACTTCGCCGGCACTGCCGAGCTCGACTTCGTGCATTACGAGCTCGAGCCGCCCAAATACGACACCACCGAGTGTCGCCAGCGCGGCATCACCTATGCCGCCCCCATGAAGGTGACGCTGCGCCTGATCGTCTTCGAAGTCGACCAGGAAACCGAAACCCGTTCCGTCCTCGATATCAAGGAGCAGGACGTTTACATGGGCGACATGCCGCTCATGACCGGGAACGGCACTTTCATCATCAACGGTACCGAGCGTGTCATCGTGTCGCAGATGCACCGTTCGCCGGGTGTGCTGTTCGACCATGACCGGGGCAAGACCCACAGCTCGGGCAAGCTGCTGTTTGCCGCACGCGTGATCCCCTACCGCGGTTCGTGGCTCGATTTCGAATTCGACGCCAAGGACATCGTCAACGTCCGGATCGACCGCAAGCGCAAGCTGCCGGTCACCGCGTTGCTTTATGCGCTCGGCCTCGACAGCGAAGAAATCCTGCACTTCTTCTACAACACCGTCACCTGGAAGCGGGCCGGCGGCAAGAAGGGTGAAGGCTGGAAGATCCCGTTCGAGCCCGAAGCCTGGCGTGGCCAGAAGCCGACCTTCGCACTGGTCGATGCCAAGACCGGCGAGGAAGTCTTCCCCGCCAACCAGAAGATCAGCCCGCGCGCTGCCAACAAGGCGCAGAAGGATGGTCTGAAGGACCTGCTGCTGCCGACCGAAGAAGTGTTCGCGCGCTACGCCGCAAAGGACATGATCGACGAGAAAACCGGCCGCATTTACATCGAGGCTGGCGACGAAGTCGGCCCCGACCATCTCGAAGCGCTCGACGCTGCCGGGATCGATGAGCTGGAACTGCTCGACATCGATGAAATCAACACCGGCCCTTGGATCCGCAACACGCTCAAGGTCGACAAGGCCGAGAACCGCGACGAGGGCCTGGAAGCGATCTACAAGGTCATGCGTCCGGGCGAGCCGCCGACCAAGGAAACCGCCGAAGCGCTGTTCGAAGGCCTGTTCTTCGACGGCGAACGCTACGACCTGTCGGCCGTCGGTCGCGTCAAGCTCAACATGCGTCTCGACTTGGATGCCGAAGACACCGTGACCACGCTGCGCAAGGAAGACATCCTTGCCGTGGTCAAGGAACTTGTCGGCCTCAAGGACGGCAAGGGCGATGTCGACGACATCGACAACCTCGGCAACCGCCGCGTACGTTCTGTCGGCGAGCTGCTGGAAAACCAGTACCGCGTCGGCCTGCTGCGCATGGAACGCGCAGTGAAGGAGCGCATGAGCTCGGTCGATGTGTCGACCGTCATGCCCAACGACCTGATCAACGCGAAGCCGGCTGTGGCCGCCGTCCGCGAATTCTTCGGCTCTTCGCAGCTGTCGCAGTTCATGGACCAGACCAACCCGCTGTCGGAAGTCACGCACAAGCGCCGCGTTTCGGCGCTTGGCCCGGGCGGCTTGACCCGTGAGCGCGCAGGGTTCGAAGTCCGCGACGTTCACCCGACCCACTATGGCCGCATCTGCCCGATCGAAACGCCGGAAGGCCCGAACATCGGCCTGATCAACTCGCTCTCGACTTTTGCCCGCGTCAACAAATACGGCTTCATCGAAACGCCGTATCGCGTCGTGAAGGACGGCAAGGTCACCAGCGAAGTGATCTACCTGTCCGCCATGGAAGAACAGAAGCACACGGTTGCGCAGGCTTCGGCAGAGCTGACCGAAGACGGCACATTCGTGGAGGAGCTGATCTCTGCGCGCCAGAACGGCGACAACCTGATGGCGCCGAGCGAAACCGTCACGCTGATGGACGTTTCGCCCAAACAGCTCGTCTCGGTCGCCGCATCGCTTATTCCGTTCCTGGAAAACGATGACGCCAACCGCGCGCTGATGGGCTCGAACATGCAGCGCCAGGCCGTGCCGCTGGTCAAGGCGGAAGCGCCCTGGGTCGGCACCGGCATGGAAGAAACCGTGGCCCGCGATTCGGGCGCGGCGATCACCGCCACCCGTGGCGGCATCGTCGACCAGGTCGACGCCACGCGTATCGTGATCCGCGCCATCGGCGATGTCGAACCCGGCCAGTCGGGCGTCGACATCTACACGCTGCAGAAGTTCCAGCGCTCCAACCAGAACACCTGCATCAACCAGCGTCCGCTGGTGAAGGTCGGTGAAACGGTCGAAGCCGGCGACGTGATCGCCGACGGTCCCTCGACCGACCTCGGCGAGCTGGCGCTGGGCAAGAACACGCTCGTCGCGTTCATGCCTTGGAACGGCTACAATTACGAGGACTCGATCCTCATCTCCGAACGCATTGTGAAAGACGACGTCTTCACCTCGATCCACATCGAGGAATTCGAAGTCATGGCCCGCGACACCAAGCTTGGCCCCGAAGACATCACCCGCGACATCCCGAATGTCGGCGAGGAAGCCCTGCGCAACCTCGACGAGGCGGGCATCGTTTATATCGGCGCCGAAGTGCATCCGGGCGACATTCTGTGCGGCAAGATCACGCCGAAGGGCGAAAGCCCGATGACGCCGGAAGAAAAGCTGCTGCGCGCCATCTTCGGCGAGAAGGCCAGCGACGTGCGCGACACTTCACTCCGCCTCCCGCCGGGCGTGGCCGGAACGGTCGTGGAAGTCCGCGTCTTCAACCGCCACGGTATCGAAGTGGACGACCGTACGCGTGCGATCCAGCAGGAAGAGATCGAGCGTCTGCGCAAGGACAGCCAGGACGAACGCACGATCCTCAACCGTGCGACCTACAACCGCCTGCGCGACATGCTTCTCGGCCAGACGGCTTCGGCAGCGCCCAAGGGCGTGAAGAAGGGCGTCAAGATCGATGAAGCCTTGCTCGAAGGCATCGACAGGCACGAATGGTTCAAGTTCGCCGTCGCCGATGACAACCGTCAGCAGCAGATCGAAGCGGTCAAGAGCCAGTACGACGAAGCCGCCAAGGGCATCGACGACAAGTTCGAAGACCGTAAGGAGAAGCTGGAGCGGGGCGACGAACTCGCGCCGGGCGTGCTCAAGATGGTCAAGGTCTTCGTTGCGGTGAAGCGCAAGCTGCAACCGGGCGACAAGATGGCCGGTCGCCACGGTAACAAGGGTGTGATTTCGCGCATCCTTCCGGTCGAGGACATGCCGTTCCTCGAAGACGGGACCCCGGTCGATATCGTTTTGAACCCGCTGGGCGTGCCGTCGCGCATGAATGTCGGGCAGATCTTCGAAACGCACCTGGGCTTCGCGGCGCGCGGGCTTGGCCAGCAGGTCAAGAACGCGCTGGAAGACTGGCGCGCGGCCAATCCCGATCCGGAAGCCGGCAAACCGCCGGAAGCGGTCAAGGAAACGCTGCAGAGGGTCTATGGCGATCGCTACGAAGACGACATCGCCGGGCGCAGCAATGCCGAGATCATCGAACTCGCCAGCAATCTGACCGCCGGTGTCCCGATGGGCACCCCGGTGTTCGACGGTGCGCGCGAGGGCGATGTCACCACGCAGCTCGAAGCTGCCGGTATCGACTCGAGCGGCCAGTCGGTTCTCTACGATGGTCGCACCGGTGAGGCTTTCGACCGCAAGGTGACCGTGGGCATTATCTACATGCTCAAGCTGCACCACCTGGTGGACGACAAAATCCACGCCCGTTCGATCGGCCCCTACTCGCTCGTCACCCAGCAGCCGCTGGGCGGTAAGGCGCAGTTCGGCGGCCAGCGCTTCGGTGAGATGGAGGTCTGGGCGCTCCAGGCCTACGGCGCAGCCTACACGTTGCAGGAAATGCTCACCGTCAAGTCGGACGACGTGGTCGGCCGGACCAAGGTTTACGAAGCGATCGTCAAGGGCGACGACACCTTCGAAGCCGGCATTCCGGAAAGCTTCAACGTGCTCGTCAAGGAAATGCGCTCGCTGGGCCTCAATGTCGAACTTTCGTCGCTCACCGATGGTGATGAGGATGACGACGGCCTGCAGATCGCAGCCGAGTAAACAAGGAGGCGTGGGAAGCCTCGCTTTCGGGCGAGGCTGCCAACGGTGAGATGCGTATCAGCAGGATGATTCGAAACCTGGCCGGTTCACAGGGCCTCATCATTCGGCGCGAGCCGGATGGTGCGCCCCTGCGCGCCATGCTGGCGGGTCTCCATCCGGTGCGCACCGAGCACGATCTCGTCCGCCTCGGCGGAGAGGCCGACGGGGGCTATCTGGTCCCCGACGATCTCGACGGGATTGCCGCCGTGTTCTCGCCGGGCGTCGACCGGACTGCCGGGTTCGAACGCGATTGCATCGCCCTCGGGATGAAAAGCTTCCAGGCCGACGGTTCGATCGAGCGCTCGCCGCTGCAAGACGATGCCAATGACTTCCTGGCGAAGTTCATCGGCATCGAAAACAGCGATGAGACGATCACGCTCGACGATTGGGTGGCCGCCAAGGCACCCGGTTTGGACGATCTGCTGTTGCAGATGGATATCGAAGGTCACGAGTGGCTGGCGCTGGCGCAGGTCAGCGACGCAGTGCTCAGTCGGTTCCGTGTCGTCGTGCTGGAACTGCATCATCTGGATGCGCTGGCGACCGACTTCGGCCGCACGCTGATGCAGCCGGTGATCCAGCGCCTGACGCGGCATTTCGATGTCGTCCATATGCACGCCAACAATCACGGCAATGCAGTGGTGACGCGCGAGGGCGAATTGCTCGAGCTCGTCGAGGTTACGCTGCTGCGCAAGGATCGCTCGACCACGCGCGAACCGGTCACGCAGCTGCCGCATCCGCTGGACCGCGACAATGTCCCCGACAGGCCGCCGATCCAGCTGCCGCCCACACTATCCGGAATACCCTGACCGATTAACGCCGCCCGCCAGATACAGAATTCAAAGCCGCCGCAAGGCGCATCAGGAACCGAAGAAACGCCATGAACGAACTGACCAAATTCACCAACCAGCTCGCCAAGCCGGAAACGTTCGACCAGATCCAGATCGGCATTGCCTCGCCGGAGCGCATCCGCTCTTGGTCTTTCGGCGAAATCAAGAAGCCGGAAACGATCAACTACCGCACGTTCAAGCCCGAGCGTGACGGCCTGTTCTGTGCGCGCATCTTCGGTCCGGTGAAGGATTACGAATGCCTGTGCGGCAAGTACAAGCGCATGAAATACAAGGGCGTCGTTTGCGAGAAGTGCGGCGTCGAAGTGACCGTCACCAAGGTCCGCCGCGAGCGCATGGGCCACATCGAGCTGGCGGCTCCGGTGGCGCATATCTGGTTCCTGAAATCGCTCCCCAGCCGCATCGGCCTGCTGCTCGACATGCAGCTGAAGCAGCTCGAGCGCGTGCTCTATTTCGAACACTATATCGTGACTGAGCCGGGCCTGACCCCGCTGGAGAAATTCCAGCTGCTGACCGAGGACGAACTCCTCGAAGCGCAGGACGAGTATGGCGAAGACGCTTTCAGCGCCGGCATCGGTGCTGAAGCGGTCAAGTTCATGCTGATGGATCTCGACCTCGAGCAGGAAAAGGAAGACCTGCTGGAAGAGCTAGCGACCACCAAGTCCAAGCTCAAGCCGGCCAAGATCATCAAGCGCCTCAAGGTCGTCGAAAGCTTCATCGAATCCGGCAACCGCCCGGAATGGATGATCCTCGAAGTCGTGCCGGTGATCCCGCCCGAACTGCGCCCGCTCGTGCCGCTCGACGGCGGCCGGTTCGCGACGTCCGATCTCAACGATCTCTATCGCCGCGTCATCAACCGCAACAACCGCCTGAAGCGCCTGATCGAGCTGCGCGCGCCGGACATCATCGTGCGCAACGAGAAGCGCATGCTGCAGGAATCGGTCGATGCGCTGTTCGACAACGGTCGTCGTGGCCGTGTCATCACCGGTGCCAACAAGCGTCCGCTCAAGTCGCTCAGCGACATGCTCAAGGGCAAGCAGGGCCGCTTCCGCCAGAACCTGCTCGGCAAGCGCGTCGACTATTCGGGCCGTTCGGTCATCGTGACAGGTCCGGAACTCAAGCTGCACCAGTGCGGCCTGCCCAAGAAGATGGCGCTCGAACTGTTCAAGCCGTTCATCTACGCCCGCTTGGATGCCAAGGGTCTTTCGATGACCTTGAAGCAGGCCAAGAAGTGGGTCGAGAAGGAGCGCAAGGAAGTTTGGGACATTCTCGACGAAGTCATTCGCGAGCACCCGGTTCTCCTGAACCGCGCCCCGACGCTCCACCGTCTCGGCATCCAGGCGTTCGAGCCGGTGCTGATCGAAGGCAAGGCGATCCAGCTTCACCCGCTGGTCTGCTCGGCCTTCAACGCCGACTTCGACGGTGACCAGATGGCCGTCCACGTGCCGCTTTCGCTGGAAGCCCAGCTCGAAGCGCGCGTGCTGATGATGTCGACCAACAACATCCTCTCGCCCGCCAACGGCAAGCCCATCATCGTGCCTTCGCAGGATATGGTCCTGGGTCTCTACTACCTCTCGATGGAGCGGCAGGAGAAGACGCCCGAATATATCGAAGAGAAGGACGGCACCAAGATCGAGAAGCTGCCGCGCTTTGCCGACATGGCCGAAGTGCACCAGGCGCTGGAGACCAAGTCGGTCACGCTGCACACCCGCATCATCGCCCGCGTCCCGCAGGCCGATGAAGACGGCAAGCCGGAGATGAAGCGCTTCGTCACGACGCCGGGCCGCATGCTGATCGGCGAGTGCCTGCCGAAGAACCACAAGGTTCCCTACGACATCGTCAACCGACTCCTCACCAAGAAGGAAATCGGCGACGTCATCGACCAGGTCTATCGCCACACCGGCCAGAAGGACACGGTGCTGTTCGCCGACGCCATCATGGTTCTCGGTTTCCGCCACGCGTTCAAGGCCGGCATCAGCTTCGGCAAGGACGACATGATCATTCCCGACAGCAAGGAAGGTATGATCGAGGACACCAAGAAGCAGGTCGCCGATTACGAGCAGCAGTATCAGGACGGCCTGATCACGCAGCAGGAGAAGTACAACAAGGTGATCGACGCCTGGAGCCGTTGCGGCGACCAGGTCGCCGAGGCCATGATGGACGAGATCAAATCGCAGAAGTTCGACAAGGACGGCAAAGAGTCCGAGATCAACTCGATCTACATGATGAGCCACTCCGGTGCGCGTGGTTCGCCAGCGCAGATGAAGCAGCTCGCCGGTATGCGCGGCCTCATGGCCAAGCCGTCGGGCGAGATCATCGAGAACCCGATCATCTCGAACTTCAAGGAAGGCCTGACCGTCCTTGAATACTTCAACTCGACTCACGGCGCGCGCAAGGGCCTCGCCGATACCGCATTGAAGACCGCCAACTCGGGCTACCTGACCCGCCGCCTCGTCGACGTGTCGCAGGACTGCGTCATCGTCGAGGAAGACTGCAAGACCGACAACGCGCTGGAAATGCGCGCGATCGTGCAGGGTGGTTCGGTGATCGCTTCGCTCGGCGAGCGTATCCTCGGCCGCACGCTGGTCGACGACCTCGTCAACGCCAAGACCGACGAAGTCATCGTCAAGGCCGGCACGCTGCTGGACGAGCCCATGGTGAAGGCCATCGAGGAAGCCGAAGTGCAGGTCGCCAGGATTCGTAGCCCGCTGGTCTGCGAAGCCGACCAGGGCGTGTGCGCCACCTGCTACGGCCGCGATCTGGCTCGCGGTACGCCGGTGAACATCGGTGAGGCCGTCGGCGTGATCGCCGCGCAGTCCATCGGCGAGCCGGGCACGCAGCTGACGATGCGGACCTTCCACATCGGCGGTGCGGCGCAGCTCAACGAGACGAGCCACCTCGAATCGATCTCGGACGGCAAGGTCGAATATCGCGACATGCCGACCATCACCGACAAGAAGGGTCGTATCCTGTCGCTCGCCCGCAACGGCGAACTGGCGGTGATCGATGCCGAGGGCCGCGAACGTGAAATCCACAAGGTGCCCTACGGTACCGTGCTGATGCACAAGGACGGTGCCAAGGTGAAGGAAGGCGATCGCTTGGCCGAGTGGGACCCGTTCTCGCTGCCGATCATCACCGAGCAATCGGGTGTCGTGAAATACCAGGACCTGATCGAAGGCACGACGCTGGAAGAGCAGACCGACGATGCTACCGGGATCGCCCAGCGTGTCGTTACCGAGAACCGGGCGACCGGTCGCAAGAAGAAGGAAGACCTGCGTCCGCGTCTCACCCTGCTCAGCGAAGGCCAGAGCGAGGACGAGACCGAAGCGCAGCGTTACCTGCTTGCTCCGGGAACGACGCTCTCGGTTACGGACGGCCAGACCGTCGAAGCCGGCGACATCCTCGCCCGTGCTTCGCGCGAAGCCGCCAAGACCCGCGACATCACCGGCGGTCTGCCGCGCGTGGCCGAACTGTTCGAGGCCCGCGTGCCGAAGGACAATGCGGTCATCGCCAAGATTTCCGGCAAGATCGAGTTCGTTCGCGAGTACAAGGCCAAGCGCAAGATCGCGATCGTTCCCGAAGAAGGCGAAGCAGTCGATTACCTGATCCCCAAGACCAAGGTGATCGACGTGCAGGAAGGCGATTTCGTGAAGAAGGGCGACACCCTGATCTCGGGCTCGCCCAACCCGCATGACATCCTGGATGTTCTCGGCGTTGAAGCGCTGGCGGAATATCTCTGCACCGAGATTCAGGAAGTCTACCGACTGCAGGGCGTGAAGATCAACGACAAGCACATCGAGGTGATCGTTCGCCAGATGCTGCAGAAGGTCGAGATCACCGATGGCGGCGACACCGTGCTGCTGCCGGGCGAACAGGTCGATCGCGACGAAATGGACGAGGCCAATGCCAAGCTCGGCAGGGGCAAGAAGCCAGCCACCGGCAACCCGGTACTGCTCGGCATCACCAAGGCCTCGCTCCAGACGCGTTCGTTCATCTCGGCGGCGTCGTTCCAAGAGACCACCCGCGTCCTCACCCAGGCTTCGGTCGAGGGCAAGAAGGACACGCTGATCGGTCTCAAGGAGAACGTGATCGTCGGTCGCCTGATCCCGGCCGGTACCGGCGCCGGCATGAACCGGATGCGCGTCACCGCCTCGGCCCGCGACGCTGCGCTCCGTGCGCAGTGGAAGAAGCAGCAGGAAAAACTCGCTGCTGCCGACGAAGCTGCAATGGCAGCCGAGAAGGAGCCGGAAGCCGAAGTGATGGATGCCGACGCGATGGCTGCCGCCATGGGCGGAGACAGCGCCGGTGGCGATACCAAGCCGGAAGCGCCCGAAGCCAGCGAAGAGTAAGTTTCGGCAAACACGCACAGGAAGCCCCGCGGGAGCGATCCCGCGGGGCTTTCCTTTGCAGCTTGCATTCAGATCGACAGGCGTAAATCGAGCCCATGAAAACGGTCGCAGTCTTCATCGCTCTCCTGCTTGGGGCGGCGCTTCCCGCGGGATGCGCTCCTGCCGCGGAGGAAGAGAGCCGGACCGAGGTGCCCGCGGCTGCCGACCCGGCGGCGCCGGACCTGACGGGCCATTATCGCATCTACAGCTTGGGCGAGGGCGACGAATTGTCCTTCCCGATCGACATTTCCGCCCATGAAAGCGGCATCTGGTGGGAGCCGGGCTGCGCCGGCCAGGGGCTCTCTTACCGTTCGGCGGGCGAGGGCAAGGTCGAATTCTACGGTCCGACAGCCGATACACCGCAAATCGTTTGCGATATCGGATTTCCGGAGGAGCTGCCGCGCGTCTGGGATGCATTGGAAGGCGTCCATAGCGTCAGCCGGGAAAGCGACCGTTCGATCCGCCTTGGAGAAGGCGAGGCGCAGATCGTGCTGGAGCCGACCACCGATCCGGTACCCGATACGCTTGCCGGCAAATGGCGCGTCGAAGAGATCGACGGACTCTCCACCGAAGGCATGCGAAGGATGCAATTCACCGCCGACGAAACCGAGATCTGGTGGGAGCCGCGCTGCGCCGGCTTCGTCCAGCCCTATCGTCTGAAAGGGCGCCGCATCGATATCGGCCCCGAACAGCGTCCGCCGGCACCGCCGCGGCCGCCGTCGGCCGATCCGCTGCCGCCGCCGCCACCGGTCTGCACCATCGGGTTGCCGCCCTATCTCGCCGATGCGCGCACCGCGTTGCTGGCCGCCGAGACCATCCGGCGCGACAATCGCAACCATCTCGTTATAGCGGGCGGCGGGCACTACATCGTGCTGGCGAAGCGCTAGTTCGGCTCGCCTTCACGGCCCCGCTCGGCTAGGGCGCTGCGCATGACCACGACACGTTTCGCCCCCTCTCCGACCGGCCGCCTACACGTCGGGAATATCCGCACCGCTCTGCACAACTGGATGCTTGCCAAGAAACATGGCGGACGCTTCCTGCTGCGCATCGACGATACCGATGCCGAGCGGTCGAAAGAGGAATATGTCCACGCGATCCGGGCCGATCTGGCGTGGCTCGGGTTGGAGCCGGATGGCGAGGAGCGTCAATCGGAACGGCTGGAACATTACGAGGCGGCGTTTGAAGCGCTGAAAGCGGCGGGGCGGGTCTACCCGGCCTACGAGACCGCGCAGGAGCTGGAGCTCAAGCGCAAAATCCAGCTGGGTCGCGGGCTACCGCCAATCTACGACCGCGCGGCGCTGAAGCTGAGCGACGACGAACGCGCAGCGAAGGAAGCGCAGGGTATTGCACCGCACTGGCGCTTCAAGCTCGACCACGACGTGCCGATCACGTGGGAGGACCGCGTGCGCGGGCCGCAAAAGTTCGATCCCGCACAGCTCTCCGATCCGGTCATCCGCCGCGCCGACGGCAGCTGGCTCTACATGTTGCCGAGCGCTGTCGACGATATCGACATGGGCATCACCCATGTGCTGCGCGGCGAAGACCATGTCTCCAACACCGCCGTGCAAATTCAGATGTTTACCGCGCTTTTTGCTGCGCAACATGACGCGCAACAAAGCCCACCGGAATTCGCGCACGAGGCGCTGCTGGTCGGCAAGGAAGGCAAGCTGTCAAAGCGGCTCGGCTCGCTCGGCTGCGATGCTTTCCGCGAGCGCGGGATCGAGCCCGAGGCGCTGGTCGCGATGCTGGCACGGCTCGGCACGTCGCAGCCGGTGGAGCCGATTGCCGACCGACAGGTACTGCTCGATACGTTTGATCTCTCGACCTTCGGGCGCGCGCCCGCCAAGTTCGACGATGCCGAGCTTGAGCGGGTCAATACCGCCATCGTTCACGCAATGGACTTCGAGCAGGTGAAGCAACGCTTGCCCGAAGGTATCGACGCCGCAGGCTGGCATGCGATCCAGCCCAACCTCGCGACTGTCGACGAAGCGGGCGAATGGTGGCGGCTGGTGACAGGGCCGATCGAGCAGCCCGAGTTCTCCGATGAAGATCGCGCCTATCTCGCCGAAGCCGCGGAGACGCTCGCTTGGGACGACGATCCATGGGGCACTCTGACCGCAAAGCTCAAGGATAGCACCGGCCGCAAGGGGAAGGCGCTATTCCTGCCGCTCCGCCAGGCGCTCACCGGCATGAACCACGGACCCGACATGGGCGAGCTGCTTCCACTGATTGGAGAGGAAGAAGCGCGGGCGCGGTTGCAGAGCGCCGCCGATCAACGCGGCGGTTAAGTATTCGAGAGTCTGCGCGGGAAGTGACAGCGCGGCTCTGCCGTCATCCGCCGTGCTTCTCCAGCTCGTCGCCGGCCAGCGTCACGACGTGCAGCAGATTGGTGCTGCCCGGGGTCCCGAACGGTACACCGGCAAGGGCAATGAGCTTGCTGCCCGCTTTACCGAAGCCATGGCGCAAAGCCATGCGTTTGCCTTTGGCGATCATCTCTTCGAAACTGCCGATATCCTTGGTCGCCACGGCGTGAGCGCCCCAGAGCAGCCCTAACCGCCGAGCCGTGCGCATATGCGGGGTCAGCACCAGCATCGGTACCGAGGGACGCTCGCGCGCGACGCGGCGGGCGGTCGAGCCGCTGCCGGTGAACACCGTGACGGCGCTGATCGGCACGGTATCGGCGATGGTCATGCAGGCATGCGCCAGCGCATCGGCGGTGGTCGGATCGGGCGGTGTATCGAGCAGCCGCACGCGCTCGACATAGCCGGGATCGCGCTCCACCTGCTGGGCGATCTTGTGCATGATGGTGACCGCTTCCTCGGGCCATTCCCCCGCAGCCGTCTCCGCGCTCAGCATGACCGCGTCGGCCCCGTCATAGACCGCGTTTGCGACATCGGAGACTTCCGCGCGCGTCGGGGCGGGGCTTTCGATCATGCTTTCCAGCATCTGCGTTGCGACGATTACCGGTTTGCCCTTGAGCCGGGTGGCATTGACGATCTTCTTCTGCAGCGGCGGCACTTCCTGCGGCTCCAGTTCGACGCCCAAGTCACCGCGCGCGACCATGATGCCGTCGGACATCTCGATCAGCTCATCCAGCCGGCGCACTGCCATCGGCTTTTCGATCTTGGCGCACAGCGCGCCCTTGCCGCCCATCAGCTTGCGCGCTTCGGCCAGGTCTTCAGGCCGCTGGACGAAGCTGAGCCCGATCCAGTCCGCGCCGTTCTCCATCGCAAACGCCAGATCCTTGCGATCCTTCTCGGTCAAAGCCGGAATCGGGATTTCGGCATCCGGCACGTTGACACCCTTGCGGTCCGAGATCACGCCGCCGACTTCGGCCGAACAGAATATCCGCTCGTCATCGGCTTCCTTGACCTTGAGCCGGATCTTGCCGTCATTGATCAGCAGGCGGTCGCCCTTGCTGAGAAGCCCGAACAGCTCGGGATGCGGGAGCTCGACGCGGGTCTCGTCGCCCGGCTCGGGATTGCGATCGAGCGTGAAATGACCCGAGTGACGGATGACCGCCTTGCCGTCCCTGAATTTCCCGACGCGCAGTTTGGGGCCCTGGAGGTCGCACAGGATCGCGACCGGGCGATAGAATTCGCGTTCCAGCTCGCGGATCGCCTTGATCGTTTCGGCATGGGTGGCGTGATCGCCATGGCTCATGTTGACGCGGAAGGCGTCTGCACCGGCCTTGAACAGGCGGCGGAGCATCTCGGGTTCGCGGCTGGCGGGGCCGACGGTGGCGAGGATTTTGACCTTGCGACCCCGTGGATCAATCTTGGTATGATCGGACATGGACTGACGCTATGACACAGCGGTGTTGCAACTCAAGGAAATGGTTTCAATGGATACGAATGCACCCGACCCGCTCGATGCGTTGGACGACGAAGTGGCCGCCGCCGCTTTCCGCCGGCTGGTGCGCCACCTGCGCCATCGTTACGACGCCCAGAATATCGAGCTGATGGGGCTGGCGGGCTTCTGCCGCAACTGCTTGGCCGACTGGATCCGCGACGCAGGCTATGGCGGCGACAAGGCCGCAGCGCGCGAGCTCATTCACGGTATGCCGATGGACGAATGGAAGGCGACAAAGCAGATGCCCGCGACGGAGGAGCAGCTTGCCGCGATGGAGGCGAGCCTCGCCAGAAACGCGCCCGATCTTCGCTGAAGGATTTTTTGGCGGGGGACGGTTTCGCTTCGGCGCGAGCGCCGCTATCGCAAATCCATCTCGCCCGTGCGGCGATTCTCACATCACCGGAGACAGATTTACATGGCTGAAGCCACCGACGACCGCCTGCGCCTGCTGATCGAGCGCATCGAACGCCTCGAGGAAGAAAAGAAGGGCATCGCCGACGATATCCGCGATGTCTATGCCGAAGCCAAGGCGGTCGGCTACGATCCCAAGATCATGCGCCAGGTCGTCCGCCTGCGGAAAATGAAGCCCGACGATCGCAGCGAGCAGGAAACGATCCTCGAAACCTACAAGGCCGCACTCGGTATGGGCTGATGCGCTGGCGCGACGAGGCGCCGGAACAGGAAGGCGAATCAAGCGGTTGAGGGGGTGAAAGGAGTTTCGCCATGACCACCCCCGATACCGAGACCGTCGACACGGTGAACAAGGCCTTCGTTGAGGAAACCTCCGAAGAACCGAGAATGCCGGGACATGAAAGCGCGCTCGATCGCAAGCCCGAATGGCAGCCGCGCTATCCCGGCTCGGGCAGGCTCGAAGGCAAGGTCGCCATCGTCACCGGCGGCGATAGCGGTATCGGCAGGGCGACGGCGGTGCTGTTCGCGCGCGAAGGGGCCAAGGTTGCCATCGCCTATCTCGAGGAAACCGACGATGCCAAGGCAACCGCTGCGGCCATCGAGGACGAGGGCAGCGAAGCGCTCCTGCTCGAAGGCGATCTCGGCTGTCCCGACACCTGCAAGCGTCTGGTCGACAAGGTGATCGACACATGGGGCCAACTCGACGTGCTGGTAAACAATGCGGGGGAGCAACATCCCGACGACGATATCACCGACATCACGGCCGAGCAGCTTCAGCGCACTTTCCAGACCAACATCTTCTCGATGTTCTACCTGACGCAAGCTGCGCGGCCTCACCTCAAGAAGGGCGCGGCAATCGTCAACTGCACCAGCGTGACGATGTACAAAGGTTCGGACAACCTGCTCGACTACAGCGCAACCAAGGGCGCTATAACCGCCTTCACCCGCTCGCTGTCGGAAAACCTTGTCGGCGACGGCATTCGAGTAAATGCCGTTGCCCCCGGCCCGATCTGGACCCCGCTCAACCCATGCGGAGGCCAGCCACCGGAAGACATGGATGACTTCGGCGAAAACACGCCGATGGGACGCCCGGGCGAACCCAACGAAGTCGCTCCCGCGTTTCTCTTTCTTGCCTGCGAGGACAGCTCTTATATGTCCGGGCAGGTGCTGCACCCCAATGGCGGCATCGTCGTGAATGGCTAGGAAAGATAACCAATGCCCGGACCATGGAAAGACGCGCGCGGCGTGATCGTGACGACCACCCCCATGATCGAAGGCCAGCCGATCCAGGAATATCTCGGCATCGTGACCGGCGAGGTGATCGTCGGCGCCAACCTGTTCCGCGACCTGTTCGCCAATATCCGCGATATCGTCGGCGGGCGCTCGGGCAGCTACGAGCGCATCCTCGCCGATGCGCGCAACCAGGCGATCGAGGAATTGCAGGCCGAGGCCGCCTCGCGCGGGGGCAATGCCGTGGTCGGGATCGATCTCGATTACGAGGTGATCGGCGACACCGGTTCGATGTTGATGGTAAGCGCCAGCGGGACGGCGGTGAAGGTTTAAGCGGGCAAGACCTCACCGAACAGCAGCACGATCAGGATCGCAGTGCCGTTGTGCAGCGCATGCAGCGCCACCGCAGACACGAAACCGTAGGTGACGCGGGCGTAGCCGAACAGCGACCCGGCGATCAGCTGGGGCACCACCATCGGCAGCAGGATGTACAGCGCGCCCTCGTCGTAATTGGTCAGGTGAACCACCGCGAAGAGCGCCGTCACCAGCCAGAAAATCGCGGGGAAGGCCCACGCGAACCAGGTGAGCGGAGGCCGATGGCGCAATGTGACGATGGCGAAGATCGCGGCTGCGACGGTCGCCGTTCCCGCCCCGATGGCCAGCCAGTTGACCGACGCGTCCGATCGGGTGAGGCCGGTTTGCGTGGTGACGAACAGGCCGACGGCGATGATGATTGCCGCCAGGATGTGGCCCGGCCTGCCGCTCAGCCAGCTGCGGAATAGCGTTTCCTCGATAAGCGGCGCACCCAGCACTACCACGGCGATCCAGCCGGGGGTCAGCTCCATGCCGGACAGCGAATTTTCGGGGAACTCGAACCCGGCCAGGAATACCGCGATCGCCAGCATCGTCAGGCAGCTCATGGCAACGAAGTCGATCGCGTAGAGCCGCAGCACGCCGCGCATTGCGGGCAGGCCGATGCCGGTCGCGCGTTCGGGCAGGGTCGGACGGCGCAGAAAGACAGTGAGCTCGCGCGCGAATGCAGGCAGCGGCAGCACTGTCTCGGCAGGCGTGATCGGGGTTGAGTGGGACATGCTCATGGGGCTATGCGCGCTCGACTACATTCCCTCAACTTACCAATTGGTGCACGCGACCCATGGCAGGCCATTCCAAATTCAAGAATATCATGCATCGCAAGGGTGCGCAGGACAAGAAACGCTCCAACCTCTTTTCCAAGCTCAGCCGTGAGATCACCGTCGCGGCCAAGATGGGCACGCCCGATCCGGACATGAATCCGCGCCTGCGGTTGGCGGTCAACACCGCCAAGGCGCAGTCGATGCCGAAGGACAATATCCAGCGCGCCATCGACAAGGCGAGCGCGGGGGACGACGAAAATTACGAAGAGGTTCGCTACGAAGGCTATGGCCCGGGCGGTAGCGCGATCATCGTCGAAGCGCTGACCGACAACCGTAACCGAACCGCCACCGCTGTGCGCACCGCTTTCAGCAAGAACGGCGGCAATCTCGGCACCGAAGGCTCGGTCGCGCACGGCTTCGAACGGCTCGGCTACATCGAATACGGGCCCGAGGCAGGCGACGAGGAAAAGGTGCTCGAGGCCGCGCTGGAAGCGGGGGCAGAGGATATCCAGTCGTCCAGGGACGGCCATGAGATCTGGACCGCCGCCGAAGACCTGCACGCCGTGGCGGAAGCGCTCGAAAAGGCTTTGGGCGAGGCCAAGGAAGTGAAGCTGGCATGGAAGCCCAACCTGACCGTCGAACTCGACGAGAAGGATGCGGGCGTGTTGCTCAAGCTGGTCGATGCGCTCGATGACGACGACGACGTGCAGACCGTGTGGGGCAATTACGACATCTCCGACGAGGTGATGGAGAAGCTGGACGCATGAGCCAGCACCCTCTCCCCTTCAGGGGAGAGGGCCGGGGAGTGGGGGCCATCGTCCGCATCCCCGATCCCCTCTCCCAACCCTCTCCCCTGAAGGGAAGAGGGCAGTGACCATAATCCTCGGCCTCGATCCCTCGCTCAGCTGTACCGGCTGGGGCGTCATCCGGGCCGAGGGCTCGCGTATCGCGCATGTCGCCAACGGGCAAGTCAAGACGGATGCAAAGGCCCCGATCGCGGATCGCCTGCATCACCTGCACGCTGCCATCGCAGCGGTGATTGCCGCACACGACCCGGACCGGGCGGCGGCGGAGGAGATCTTCATCAACAAGAACCCGCAATCGACTCTCAAGCTGGCGCAGGCGCGGGGCTGCGTGCTGGCGGCCTGCGCGGCGGGCGGCCTGGCCGTCAACGAACACGCCGCGCGGCTGGTCAAGAAATCCGTCGTCGGTACGGGCGGGGCGGACAAGGCCCAAGTGCAGGCCATGCTCAAGGTGCTAATGCCGGGGGCGCAAGTCGCCGGAGCCGATGCCGCTGACGCGCTGGCCGTCGCGATCGCCGATGCGAACTTGCGGAGCATCGCGAACCTCCGTTCGCCCTGAGCCTGTCGAAGGGCAGGCGAAACACGGCGGCTGGGCTTCGACAGGCTCAGCCCGAACGGGTGTGGGGTCTATCCCCCGGCCCAAGCACTCGCTAGATCGCCCTGCATGCGTTTGAAACACCGCCCCTCCAGAGTGAAACGCATCCAAGGCGCCAAGGCGAAACTTTCTCCCCCCGGACAGTGGTCCATGCGGTCCATGTCTCCCAACACAACACAGGTTTCCGATGACGATCCATCTCTACGGCATACCCAATTGCGACACCGTCAAGAAGGCCCGTAAGTGGCTGGATGCGCAGGGGCTCGAGTACGATTTCCACGACTACAAGAAGGAAGGAGCCGAGCGCGCCAAGCTCGAACGCTGGGCTGACGCTGTGGGCTGGGAGGTTCTGCTCAACCGTCGGGGCACGACCTTTCGCAAGCTCGACGATGCCGACAAGGCGGATATCGATCGCGACAAGGCGATCGCGCTGATGCTGGAGCATACCAGCCTGATCAAGCGACCGGTCGCCGAGCATGAGGACGGCGAGCGCATCCTCATCGGCTTCAACGACAGCGAGTGGGAGAATGCCTGGTGCTGAGGTTTTGCGCGGCGGCCCTCCTGACGCTCCTCGCGACGCCCGGCATGGCGCTGGACGAGGATTTCCTCGTCATCGCCCATCGCGGCGCCAGCGGCGAGCGGCCCGAACACACGCTGGCGGCCTACGAACGCGCGATCGACCAGGGCGCGGATTATATCGAGCCCGATCTCGTCCTCACCAGGGATGGCGTTTTCGTCGCGCGGCACGAGAACGAAATCGGGCAGACCACCGACGTTGCAAGCCGAACGGAGTTCGCCGATAAGCGCACCACCAAGTCGATCGACGGCGTGGCCGTTACCGGCTGGTTCGCCGAGGATTTCACCTTGGCCGAATTGCGCACCCTGCGGGCGAAGGAGCGCATCCCCGCGATCCGTCCGGCCAATGCGCGCTTCGACGGGCTCTACCCGGTGCCCACGCTCGAGGACATCGTCCGGCTGGTGCGCGCCAAGGAAGCGGAGACCGGAAGGCGCATCGGGCTTTATCCCGAGCTCAAGCACCCCAGTTTCCTGCAACGCGCGACCGGCATCAATCCTGCGGACCACCTGGTGCGCGAGCTGGAGCGGCTTGAGATCACGCCGCAGGACCTGGTCTTCATCCAGAGTTTCGAGACCTGGGTGCTGGGCCGCCTGGACAGGCTTAGCGAGTTCAAGCTGGTGCAGCTCATCAAGCCCGATGGCGGCCCGGTCGACGAACCCGGCGTGACCTATGCCGAAATGGTGACGCCCGACGGGCTGGCGGAAGTGGCGACCTATGCCGACGGGGTCGGCGTCAACCTCGCCCTCGTGTTGCAGGCCGACGGTTCGCCGACGTCGCTGGTGTCCGATGCCGCGCAGGCCGGCCTCGTCGTCCATGCCTGGACCGTCCGGAAGCAGAATGCCTTCCTCCCGCCCGGCTTGCGCGAGGGCGAGGACGGTGCGGCTGTCGGAAATTATGCCGCCTTGCTGGCGATGCTCGAATCGGCGGGCGTCGACGGGGTCTTTACCGACGATGTCCTGCCGACAATCTGCGCTTTGGGCGATGAGGCGAACAATGACGATTTATGGTGTGCGCTGCTCTCGCGCGATCAGGCGCGGCTACCCATGCCGCGCGCTGAGGATGTAGTTGAGTGACAGGTCATCGCTCAGCTGCAGTCCCCTGACCGGCGAGAAGGCGATCCCGCGGGTCGCGCCGACGCTCAGCCCCAGTTCGTCGAGCAGCGCGGTCAGATCCTCGGGCCCGATGAAATCGTCCCAGTGATGGGTGCCCCTCGGGATCATGCCGGTCGCCTCGGCCGCTTCGACGAGAAGCAAGCGCGATTTGACGGTCTTGTTCGGCGTCGAGAGTATCATCACTCCTCCCGGCGCGAGGCGTTCGGCAAGGCTCGCAAGGAACGCGCGCTTGTCGGCGACGTGTTCGATCACTTCGAGGCAGGTGACCAAGTCGAACTGGCCAAGGCCCCATTCCGCCAGCTCGCCGTGCCGGTAGTCGATATCGAGGCCGATCCCGACTGCATGGGCCTGCGCCGCTTCTATATTCTCGGCCGCTGCATCTACGCCCGTTACATCGGCCCCCAGCCGCGCCAAAGGCTCGCACAGCAGCCCCGCACCGCAGCCGACATCGAGCGCGGTCTTGTCTGCCAATGGCGTGAAGCCCTCGACATCGCCGCCCCAGTGCAGGTCGATCGCTTCGCGGATGAACTCGAGCCGCACCGGGTTGAGCCGGTGCAGCATCGCGCTCGAGCCCTTCGGGTCCCACCATTCCGCCGCCAGCGCGCCGAAATGCGCGGCTTCGTCGGGACGGATGGTTGTAGTGGTCACTTACATTGCTCCGGTCTTGGCGCGTTCGTTGACGCTGTCGAACAAAGTGTCGCCCCAGCTGCTGGCATCGGCACCGAACAGCCAGTCGGGCGGGGTAATCTCCGGCCCTTCGCCGGGCGGCAAAGGCGGGGTGAAATACCCCAACGCATAGCTGCCCATGGAATATCCCAGCAGCGCCCGCAATTCGGGCGAAAAGTCTCGCGCAATCTCCGGCGGGCACGAGAGGTACTGGTTCTCCTCCTGCCGCAGCCAGCCGAGGCAATAGGTGATGTTGAGCCCCATGCGGTCGGCATCGGACCGGTTCTTGCCGCCCGAATGTATCACCGAGCCGGAATAGACCAGCACCGATCCGGCCTTCATCTCGGCATAGGCGATCTCGCTTTCCCCGGCGCGGCGCTCCGGAGCCCAGCTGTTCGAGCCGGGCACGACCCGCGTCGCGCCATTCTCGCGCGTGAAATCGGTGACCGCCCAGATCGTGTTGAGTTGCGGCTCGAGCGACGCGGGCAGGTATCCGCCCCAGGCCAGCCGGTCGCGGTGCAGCGGCTGCTCGCCCTGACCGGGGAAGATGCGGATCAGCTGGGTCAGGTGCAGCTGGTAGGTGTCGCAGAAATCCTTGAGGAACGCGTCGCAGGCGCCGATGAGCCGCGCGTCCATGACCAGATCGCGGCACGTTTCGGAGCGGGCCACCAGCGCCCCGGTGCGCGTCGTTTGTCGGCCTGTGAAATCGTCCTTTCCCCTCTCCGTCGCTTCGACATAGGGCATGATCTCGCGCTTCAGCCGGTCGAGCTGGCCAGCGGCCATGGCATCGTCGATGATGCAGGCACCATCGTTCCGCAACGCGCCGGCGATCGCCTCCGGCGCGACATCGGTCGTGAAATGTGTGAGTTCGGGCATGGCTCTCTCCTCCGCCTTCGCCAATCAACGCTATCGCGGCGTAAACCGCAAGCTTGCTTGTGTTTGGCGCGCACGACCCTTAGTCCCCTGCGCTCTCGCTTGTTCAGCATCTGGGGGCCTGCACCTTGGCACGCATCGTGATGAAATTCGGCGGCACCTCGATGGCGGGGACCGAGCGGATTCGCCGCGTGGCCAATATCGTGCGGAAGCAGGCGGCAGGCGGCGACGAGGTCGCGGTGGTGGTCTCCGCCATGGCGGGCGAGACCGACCGTCTCGTCAATTTCTGCCGCGAAGCCAACGCGCTGTACGATCCGGCGGAATACGATGTCGTGGTGGCCAGCGGGGAGCAGGTCACGTCCGGCCTGCTTGCGCTCACGCTGCAATCACTCGGCTGCAAGGCGCGCAGCTGGCTCGGCTGGCAATTGCCGGTCCACACCGTCGAAGCGCATGCCAAGGCGCGGATCGAGGATATCGAGAACGACGCGCTGCTGGAGAGCATGAGGGGCGGGACCATCGCCGTCATACCCGGCTTCCAGGGCCTTTCGGACGATGGCCGGATCACCACGCTCGGCCGGGGCGGATCGGATACCTCGGCGGTAGCCGTAGCGGCCGCTATAGATGCGGATCGCTGCGACATCTACACCGATGTCGACGGGGTCTACACCACCGACCCGCGCATCGTCGCCCGCGCGCGCAAGCAGAAAGCGGTGACCTACGAGGAAATGCTCGAACTGGCCTCGGTCGGGGCCAAGGTGCTGCAGACCCGCTCGGTCGGTCTGGCGATGAAGGAGGGCGTGCGCGTGCAGGTGCTGTCCAGCTTCGTCGACGACGATGCGACACCCGCCGACGACCTGCCCGGCACGATGATCGTGTCGGAAGAGGAAATGGATAGGATTCTGGAGGAGGGCGATATGGAACGCCAGCTCGTGACCGGCATTGCGCACGACAAGAACGAAGCGAAGATCATCCTGACCCGCGTGCCGGACAAGCCGGGGGCAGTCGCACACATCTTCGAGCCGCTCGCCGCCGCCAGCATCAATGTCGACATGATCATCCAGAATGTCGGCCGCGACAAGGGCGAGACCGATGTGACCTTCACGGTTCCGCAGGCGGACCTGGCGCGCGCGCAGGCGCTGCTGGAAGACAGGCGCGAGGAAATCGGCTTCAACCGCATCATCACCGACAGCCAGATCGCCAAGATCAGCGTCGTCGGCGTCGGCATGAAAAGCCACGCGGGCGTCGCCAGCACCATGTTCCGCGCGCTATCCGACCGCGGCATCAATATCCAGGCAATCTCGACTTCCGAGATCAAGGTCAGCGTCATGATCGACGAGGACGAGACCGAGCTCGCGGTTCGCGTACTTCACACGGCCTATGGGCTGGATGCGGAGGACGCGGCTGCGTGAGCGGCTCTTGCGGAGATACAATCGCCGGAGTGGCCCTCGTGTGAGCGATCCGCTCGTCCTGACGCTGTCCTGCGCCGACCGGCCCGGCATCACCGCCAATGTCACCGGGTTCCTGTTCGAGCATGGCTGCAACATTCTCGAAGCGCGCCAGTTCAACGATCGCGAAAGCGACCGCTTTTTCATGCGGATCGCCTTCGATCCGCTGGAGGCCGACCCCGATGCCCTCAAGCGCGACTTTGCCGCCTATGCCGACCGCCTCGGCATGGACTGGAAGCTGGCGAAACGCGATCGCAGACGGCGGGTGCTGATCATGGTCAGCAGGTTCGACCATTGCCTCGCCGACCTGCTCTACCGCTGGCGTATCGGCGAATTACCGATCGAGCCCGTCGCGATAGTCTCCAACCATCCGCGCGAGGCGATCAGCCACACGCATATCGGCGAAGTGCCGTTCCATCACCTGCCGGTCACGCACGAGACCAAGCTCGATCAGGAGGCGCAGGTCCGCGCCATCGCCGAAGAGACCGACACAGAACTCGTCGTGCTTGCCCGCTACATGCAGATTCTCTCGGACGAGCAGGCAGCGCATTTTGCCGCGCGTTGCATCAACATCCACCACTCCTTCCTGCCGGGCTTCAAGGGGGCAAAACCCTATCACCAGGCGCATGCGCGGGGAGTGAAGATGATCGGTGCTACGGCACACTACGTGACCACCGATCTCGACGAAGGCCCCATCATCCACCAGGATGTCGAGCCGATCAGCCATGCCGACAGTCCCGAAGACCTGGTCCGCAAGGGCCGCGATATCGAAAGCCGGGTGCTGGCCGAAGCCGTGCGGATGCATGTCGAAGAGCGGGTGTTGATCAACGGTCAGCGCACGATCGTCTTTCGCAGCTAGTGCTCCCCAACGAGAGGCAGATCATGTGCAACGATCGGCTTCCCCGCATCTGTAACAAGCGCTGGTCGCGAGCGATTTCGCTGATATGGTAGCGAAATGATCAAACGCATCCTTCTACCCGCATTGCTCGCATGCCCGGCCATCGCGTCGGCCCATACATTCTGGCTTGCGCCGGAAAGCTACCAGATCGAGGTGGGCGAGATCGTCACGGTCGATTTCCAAGTCGGCGACGCAGCCGAGAATGGACCATGGGGCCTATATTGGGAGCGCGTAGTTTCGTTGCGCGATTACGGCCCGGACGGCATCAGCGATCATCAAGGTGCAATCCGCGAGACCGTGGGGGAAGAGGTTGGGCGAGCGGCGTTAGATCTAAACGAACCGGGCACACATGTTGTGGCTTTCGAAAGCAACCCGAGCGCAAGCGATCTCGATGCCGAGGCTTTCAACAGCTATGTTGACGAGGAAGGTCTTCACGCCGTCTCACGCTATCGCAATGCAACCGCTACCGTCGATCGACGCGGGACCGAGCTATACTCGAGGCGCTCCAAGGCGCTCATTCAAGTCGGCGACACACCGACGGACAACGTTACTCTCCCGATCGGCCAGACCTTGGAAATTGTCCCGCTGCAAAACCCCTATGCGCTGGGTGATGACCGTCGGCTAACAGTGCAGATTCTGTTTCGCGGCGCTCCGCTGACAGAAGGCACCCTTCATGTTGCCAATCTCGCAGGGTCGAAAGGGACGACCAAATATCCGACCGACGAAAATGGTATGGTCGAACTCACGATCCCCGAAGAAGGCCGCTGGTTGCTCGACGTCGTCTGGGCCGTACCTGCGCCGAATGAGGATCGTGCCGATTTTTTCACGGTCTTCTCCAGCCTGTCCTTCGGTTACGATTGACGCTGTTTGAGCGGACACCGAATAACGCTTAGCGCAGGCGGATATCGCGGAGTCCAACCGGCCAGTCTGGGGAGAGACACATGACCGATTATCCATTGCCCAATGCCTCCATGGACCTGAGCGGGCGCGTTGCGCTGGTGACAGGCGCATCATCGGGGTTGGGAGAGCGGTTTGCCCGGGTGCTGGCAAGCCAAGGGGCAGAGGTGGTGCTGGCGGCGCGGCGGATCGACCGGTTGGAAAAGCTCGCTGAAGAGATCGAAGCAGCAGGCGGCAAAGCGCTTACCGTGCAAATGGATGCGACCGATGCCGATGCGCTGGTCGCTGCTGTCGATGCCGGCGAACAGGCCTTTGGCACGATCGACATCCTCGTCAACAATGCCGGGATGCCCGACGCCCAGCGAGCTCACAAGATGAGCACCGAGCTGGTCGACCAGGTGCTGGGCGTAAATCTGCGTGGCCCTTGGTTGCTTTCCTGCGAGGTGGCGCGGCGGCTGATCGATGCCGGGAAGCCGGGCAATATCGTCAATATCAGCTCGGTTGCGCATTACCGCTACGACGGGGGCGGTGCGGCGCTTTACGCGGTGACCAAGACCGCGATCGCCCGCATGACCGAGGCGCTCAGCGTCGAGTGGGCCTATGCCGGGATCAACGTCAACGCGATCGCACCGGGGATGTTCGTTTCCGAGATGACCGACGGCATGTTCGAGCGGATCGGCGACCCGACCGAACATGTCGCGCGCAAGCGGATCCCAGTCCCGGCACAGATGGATTCGACGCTGCTTTACCTGGTCGCGCCCTCCAGCGAATGCGTCACCGGGGCCATTATCCGTATCGACGACGGGCAGAGCGCACGCGTATTGATGCGCGGATAGGAGAGTTTGCAATGTGCGACGAGCGTGATTTTGCCGAGTGGGACAGGAAGATTGCCGCCAAGGGACTAAGCCGCAGGGAATTCGGCGCGCTAACCGGGGCGGCTGCGCTCGCGGCGTGTGCGGGCGGTGAAACGGTCGCCGTCGAAGCCTCAATGGATGCCAGCGGACTGGTCGAGAACCGCGTCTTGATCGACACCGAAGATGGCGAGATGGACGCCTTCTTCGTGCATCCGAGCGCAGGCAAGTACCCCGCCGTCATCGTCTGGCCCGACATCGCCAGTCTGCGCGAATCCAAGCGCAATATCGCCCGGCGTTTGGCGGGGCAGGGCTATGCCGTGCTGGTCGCCAACCCCTATTATCGCGACGTGCCGGGCGACCGCTTCGAAAGCTCGGTCCAGTTCCGCGAAGCGGGCGGCTTCCAGCTTGTGCGGCCATGGCGCGAGAAACTCAGCAGCGATGCCGTGATGCGCGATGCCGATGCGCTGGTCAGCTGGCTCGACGGACGGGAAGCGGTCGATAGCGAGCGCGGGATCGGCACGCAGGGCTACTGCATGGGCGGTCCTTTCACCGTCTATACCGCGCATTCACGCCCGGACCGGGTCAAGGCGGCGGCGAGCTTTCACGGCGGCGGGCTGGTGCGCGAGGACGAAGACAGCCCGCACAAGATCCTCGAAGACGGCACCAGCTATCTTTTCGCCATCGCGCAAAATGATGATGAGCGCGATCCGGACGACAAGACGGCCTTGCGCGAAGCGGCCGAGGCAGCAGGCGTCGACGCCGAGGTCGAAGTCTATGCTGGCGACCACGGCTGGACCGTGCCGGACAATCCCGCTTACGTCGAAGGGCCTGCAGAAAAGGCGTGGAGCCGCTTGCTCGCACTTTACGAGGAAGCGCTTTAGTCCCCTAGCGCCTTGCCACCTGTGCCGGACGCTCGATAGCCTTGTCTTCGTTGGCGCGCTTGATCACGTATTCGCGGATCGCGTCGATTTCTTCCTCGCTGAGTGAATCCGCGAAGCTGACCATGCCATTGTCCTTGAGGATGCCTTGGTGGACGACGGCGAGCCAGGCCTGCTTGTTCGCGAGCGTTGCCGAGCGTCGCAGGTCGGGCAGGACGGTCGAGCCTACCGCCGCCGGGGCGTGGCAGACCGCGCAATAGCGAGCGTATTTTTCCTTGCCGAGCGCGATCACTTCCGCGCTGGCTCGGCTTGGCGGAGGGTCGAGCGGCAGGCGCGCCAGCTCGGGTTGCTCGGGCAATTCGCCCGTGCCGCCGATCTTGAACACCAGCAGGCGGCTGATGTTCTGGACCGGCCCCTGGTCGTTGACCAACTCGCCGTCGGCGGTGATGGCGTAGGCCCCGCCCCATCCGGCCAGCACGGCGACAAATTGCTCGCCATCGACGGTGTAGGTGATCGGCGGAGCGACGATGCCGGTCTGTGCCGGGAAGCCCCACAATTTCTCACCAGTCGACGCATCATAGGCCGCGAATTCGCTGCCCGAATTGCCCTGGAACACCAGGCCACCGCCGGTGGCGAGGATGCCGCCATTCCACGGCCCGGGAAATTCGACCGTCCAGCGCGCTTCCTGCGCGACCGGGTCCCACGCCATCAGCTTGCCTTTGACGGTGCCGTAGACCTGTTTGCGGATGCCCATGTCGGGCGGCAGATCGCCTGCGCCCAAATTGAAGCCGACATTGAAACCGCGCGCCGGGTCGGGCTTCCAGTCGGGCTCCGGATCGTAGATCGTCGCCGCTTCGAAGGCGGGAATATAGACCAGTCCTTCGCCCGGGTGGAACGCCATAGGGTGCCAGTTATGGCCGCCAAGGGGCCCCGGCATAACCAAAGCTGGTTCGCCGGTCTTGTCGATGCGTGCTTCGGCGACTTCGATCGGACGACCGTTCTCGTCGATCCCTTCGGCCCAGTTCTGCGGGATATATTCTTCCGCGCTGATGAATTCGCCGGTGGCCCGGTCGATGACGTAGAAGAAGCCGTTCTTGGGGGCCTGCATCAACACCTGGCGCTCGCGCCCGTCGATCTCGAGATCCGCGAGGATGATGTGCTGGGTCGCAGTGTAGTCCCAGGTTTCGCCCGGCGTCGTCTGGTAATGCCAGACATACTCGCCGGTGTCGGGACGGATCGCCACGATGCTGGAGAGATAGAGGTTGTCGCCTTCGCCCGTGCCGTCGGCGCCGGGGCTGCGATAGGCCCGGTTCCACGGGCTGCCGTTGCCGACGCCGATATAGAGCAGGTCGAGCTCCGGGTCGTAGGCCATCGAATCCCATACCGTGCCGCCGCCGCCGATGGCGTCGGAACTGGCAAGGACATCGGTGTTCCATGTCGCCGCTGCTTCCTGCAAATAGGCAGGCGAGCTCTCATCCTCGGTGCCTTCGGGGACGGTGTAGAAGCGCCACAGCTCCTCGCCGTCGGCGGCATCATAGGCCGCGATATAGCCGCGCACGCCAAATTCAGCCCCGCCATTGCCGATCAGCACCTTGCCGTCGATAATCCGCGGCGCGCCGGTGACGGTGTAGGCCTTGGACTGGTCGACGGTGACCTTTTCCCACGCGACCTCGCCGGTATCGCGGTCGAGCGCGACCAGCCGCCCGTCGAGCGTGCCGAGGTAGAGTTTGTCGTTCCACGCCGCGAGCCCGCGGTTGACGACATCGCAGCACGCCTTGACCGCCGTCTCGCCGGGTACTTGCGGATCGTATTCCCACAATGGCTCGCCCGTCGCGGCGTCGAAAGCCTTCACCTTGCTCCAGGCGGTGGTGAGGTAGAGCTTGCCGTCCATCACCAGCGGCGTCGCTTCTTGCCCGCGCGCGGTGTCCATGTCGGCATACCAGGCGAGGCCCAGCTCGCCGACCGTTTCCTGGTTGACCTGGCTCAGCGGGGAAAAGCGCTGTTCGGAATAGGTCCGGCCATGCGTGATCCAATTGGCGCTGTCGGCATCGGCATTCATCAGGCGGATATTGTCGATACCGCCTTCGACCATTTCCTCCCCGCTATTGCAGGCAGCGAGCGTGATCCCGCCCAGCGACAACACCGCGATCCCGGCCAGTGCCGTGGTCCATTTCCGCATGATACCCTCTCCCCAGAGACCGCGCGGGCTTGCCTGCCCGTTCCGGTTTTGATGTGCTACCGGTTCTGCCCAACCAGACCGCGCTTGTCCATGGGGGGAATCGCGCTAGTCTGGTGTTCTGGTCGTAGGGAGTTTGCTCACCATGGAATTCGTACTCATCGCCTTGTTGTTCTTGCTGATCGCATTCCTGCTGATGGGGGTGCGCGTGGTGAAGCAGGGTTTCGTCTATACGATCGAGCGGCTGGGCAAATTCACGATGGCGGCCGAACCGGGTCTGCACCTGATCATCCCGTTCATCGACCGGGTCGGGCACAAGATCAATATGATGGAACAGGTGCTCGATATTCCCGGGCAGGAGATCATCACCAAGGATAACGCCATGGTCGGCGTGGACGCGGTGGTGTTCTTCCAGGTTCTGGATGCGGGCAAGGCGGCCTACGAAGTTTCCGGCCTGCACAACGCCATTCTGGCGCTGACGACCACGAACCTGCGCACCGTGATGGGATCGATGGATCTCGACGAAACGCTGTCGAAGCGCGACGAGATCAATGCCCGCCTGCTCAGCGTGGTAGACCATGCGACTTCGCCCTGGGGAATCAAGATCACCCGCGTCGAGATCAAGGATATCCGCCCGCCGATGGATATCTCCGAAGCCATGGCGCGGCAGATGAAGGCCGAACGACTCAAGCGCGCCGAGATTCTCGAGGCGGAAGGGGATCGGGCGTCAAACATCCTGCGCGCCGAAGGCGACAAGCAAAGCGCCATTCTTAAAGCGGAGGGCAAGCGCGAGGCGGCTTTCCGCGATGCCGAGGCGCGCGAACGCGAAGCCGAAGCGGAAGCCAAGGCGACGCAATTGGTTTCGGATGCCATTGCCGGGTCGGGCAGCCAGGCAATCAACTATTTCGTCGCGCAGGAATACACCCGGGCCTTCGGGAAATTCGCGGACAGTCCCAATGCCAAGACCATCCTGTTCCCGATGGAGGCGACCCAGTTGATCGGTTCGCTCGGCGGCATTGGGGAACTGATCAAGGACGCGGTCGGCGGGCAGACCGTCGATGCAGGCACGCCGATCGACGCAAGCCGCCCCCGCAGCAGCGTACCGCGCTCGGGCAACAAGGGCTAGGCGATGTTCGACGGCATCGAACCCTATTGGGTATGGGTGATCATCGGGCTGGTGCTGGCCGCCCTCGAGATCCTCGTACCCGGCGTCTACCTCATCTGGCTGGCCGTGGCGGCGCTGCTCACCGGCCTGCTGACTTTCGTGTTCGATCCGGGCCTGCCGCTGCAGATCGTCAACTTCGTCTTCATCGCCCTGATCGCCGCTTTCAGCGCCAAGCGAATCCTGCGCGATCGCCCGATCGCCAGCGCCGATCCGCTGATGAACAAGCGCGGCGGACGGCTGGTCGGCGAGACGGCAATCGTGGTGCAGGCCTTCGAAGGCGGCACCGGCCGTATCCATATCGGCGACGGCGACTGGCTGGCCAAGGGCGTCGATCTCGAAATCGGCGAGCGTGTGCGCGTCACCGGCCATGAAGGCGCGATCCTGCTGGTCGAACCGATGAACCTGATCGAAAACACGCCGCGCGGCGAGAGCTGACGCGGCTGCGCGCTAGGTCGCCGAGCCGATATCCTCGGCGAAGCGACCTTTCTCGCGATAGGGCACCATCATCCGGTCGAGGAACAGGCCGAGCGGCCTGGGCTCGATCCCGAGCTGCTTGAATCCGCGCGCGTCCGCGGCGACGGTGCTACCCGCCTTGAGCATTTTCCACTGGTCGCTGCTCATCGGTGTCAGAGGCAGCGCGGCAAAGGTAGCGCTGGCGAAATCGGGCATCGGGATGAAGGCGCGGTTGCGTCGCTGCGCCTGCGCGATGCGCTCGTTCACTTCGAGCATGGTGAGCACCTCGGGACCGCCGAGCTCATAGATCTTGCCGCCATGCTTGCCGGGATCGGCGAGGCTCACCGCGATGGCTTCGGCGACATCGTCGACATGAACCAGCTGCAATTCGGCCTTGGGACCGAACACGGGCAGGGCAGGCATCATCTGGATCAGTCCGGCGAACATGTTGAGGAAATCGTCATCCGCGCCGAAGACGATCGACGGGCGCAGTATCGTCGCCTTCGGGAACGCTTCGAGGACCAGCTTCTCGCCCAGTCCCTTACCGATGCTGTAGTCGGTCTGCCCTTCCGGATCGGCGCCGATGGCTGAAACCTGTACCAGCGCCTCGACGCCCTGATCGGCGGCGACCTGCGCGATCTGACCAGCCGCCTTGCCCATCAGCGCGATCTGGTCACCTTCGAACGAGCCGACGAGATTGACCACCATGTCCGCGCCCTGGACGCAGGCGGAGACGCTGTCCTCTCGCAGGATATTGCAGCGCGCAAATTGCAGCTGGCCGAGATTGGCGAGCGGCTTGAGCTTGAAGGCCTTCTCCGGGTTCCGGCTGGCGATGCGCAGCCGCGCCCCGCGCTCGAGCAGCGCCTGGGCCACATGCGTGCCGAGAAACCCGCTGCCGCCGAAGACGGTGATCAGTTTGTCGGCAAGCGGGTCGGTGGCGGCCATTGGTCTGTCCTGCTGAAATGGGGTGGAAGCGAGGCAATCCCATGCAGCAACGGGCCGCATGCCGCAACTGTTCCGATGGGCGGTCCTGCCCGCAAGCATGACAGCGCCAATTAGCGTTGACACCGCTGGCGACTCCCCGTAGTGGCCCGCCCCTGTTCGCAGCCGATCCGAAACGCGGTCGGCTGATGGTGTGCCCAGATGGCGGAATTGGTAGACGCGCCGTCTTCAGGTGGCGGTGGGGGCAACCCCGTGGAGGTTCGAGTCCTCTTCTGGGCACCATTTGTTCTTCTCTTGTTCTCCCAGATAATCTATAAAACCCGCAGAAACCCTAGGGATTCCGCCCTTCGGTCGTTCCGGATCGTCCCGTTTGTTCTCGGGGGTTCCAGACATTTTTGCGGGCCTTTTGCGGGCCTTTGCGAAAACCACATTGGGAAAAGGCCCGCACATGCCTCTCACCGAAACTCGGCTCCGAGCCCTGAAGAAGAAAACCAAATCGTACAAGGTCGCCGACCAGCGAGGCCTCTATATCGAGGTCACGCCGGCAGGAAGTAAGCTGTGGCGTTTCCGCTATCGTATCGGCAAAGTTGAGAAGAAGCTTGCCATCGGCAGTTATCCGGAAATCAGTCTGAAGGAAGCGCGAGACGTGACCTTTGAGGCGCGCCAAGCTGTTGCCTCAGGTCGGGACCCTGCCTTTGAGAAACGCAAGCAGAAGATACGCGAGGAGTTTCTCTCCGCGCAGACCTTCGAGACGGTGGCCCGCGAATACATCGAGCAGATGATGGTTCAGAATGGCCGAGCTGAGGCCACGATCGTAAAGGCCAACTACTTTCTAGACCAGCTGGCACCGGCAATTGGAAACCGGCCCATTCATGAGATCGAGCCCTTTGAAGTCTTGGCTCCTCTCAAGCGGCTCGAGGCCACCGGGAAACACGAAACCGCGAAAAAGTGTCGTTCGTTCGCGGGCAGGGTCTTCAGGTATGGCGTTGCGACAACTCGCTGCAAATCCGATCCAACCAGCATGCTCAAAGGTGCACTGATAACGCCGAAGGCTACCCATTATGCGGCCATCCTGGAACCCAAGGAGCTCGGCGGTCTGCTACGGGCAATCGACGACTACACCGGCTACATGGTGACAAAGTTCGCATTGCAGATCGCGCCTCATGTCTTCGTACGACCTGGCGAACTCAGGCATGCCGAGTGGCGCGAGGTCGACCTTGTCGATGGTGTCTGGAAGATCCCCGCAGGAAAAATGAAGGCTCGCCGTGCGCACGCCGTCCCTCTTTCGAAACAGGTCATAAGCTATCTGACAGACTTAGCCGAGATGCTAGGCCATGAAGGCTATGTGTTTCCTTCGGCTCGGACTTCAAAGCGTCCTATGAGCGAGAACACCCTGAATGCCGCTTTTCGCCGAATGGGATACTCCAAGGATGAGGTCACCGCCCACGGTCTGCGAGCTACGGCCTCGACATTCCTCAACGAGTCAGGACTTTGGAACCCGGATGCCATCGAGCGTGCATTGGCGCACGGCGACAGCAATGCGGTGCGTGGTATTTACCACCGTGGTAAGCACTGGGATGAACGGGTGCGTATGGCTCAATGGTGGAGCGACTATCTTGATGAACTTCGCTCAGGAGGAAAGGTCATAGAGGCGAAGTTTGCCCGAGGCTAAATCGCGGCTGGGCCCCATTTGCAGATGGATCAAAGCAGTAAGGCTAGCGGTCGGGCTTCGTGCCTGGGAAATGACGTTGGCGAGTTCTGAAGGATCGCAATGATAACTAGGCGCGCCTGCAATCGAGGAGCTTTTATCCCGCAAAACGCGATTTTTGAAAAATGCGGGATAAATCGCGGATTGGAGCCCTGCGTCCTTCCTATGTTTAAACATTCTTGTTTTGCTAACGCTTGAAGCGCATATGCTCTCCCAGTATTCGATTTCGCAGGTTCAAGATGAGCAATCAAACTGCACAGGTTCTGACAACGGTGAACGCCCCCTACGGGGCGAACCATTCCGCTCATCAACTCGCTGCGCTTATCGCTGACCCATCGAGTGTGGCAACGTTTGACGCCAGCGTCTTCGCTTTCTTTTCGGAGGTGTCGCCAGCGGCCCAGAAGGCCTTTCTGGCTGAAATGAAGGTCAATGAAGATATGGCGAAAGCTGTCGCTAGCCAGTTTTCCAAGATGGCTGGGTACTCGCTGCCACTAGCAGCCTAAGAATGGGATATCGCTTCGACCGCAGCTGACACAACGGCCGCTCTTATTCGATTTGGCATCCAACATTACCGCAATCGTGACTGCCACTTGATTTAGGAAACGCAGGCAAACTCGATGCTGCTGTTGAGTGCAGCGCTGAGCGTCGAGGGCTCCCTTCACGCAGCCCCAATATCAGCCCATTCGAGAACAAGCTTGTCACCCTTCGCACGGGGCAAGGCCTTGCGTGGAATGAGCTTCCCGCGCACTTCGAAGTCCGACGTGATCTTGACTAGGAACACCATGCTGAAGTTCCGTTTGAGGTTCAGGGTAACCCGGTCATTGCTTTTGAATGGCGTGATTGTTTTGACCTCGACCAGATCATTGCCGAGCCGTCCGTCCGATCCTTGAGCATAGTTGCGGTGCAGCTTTATCCCATGCGTGATCGCCCCGTAGAGTTCTCCGATATCGCCATACACTTGAAGGTGCTTGCCTGTGTGAAGGTGGTAATCTTCAGCCGTGGCGATCAGGTTCTCGAATATCGAGACCAGAGACAGATCGGCATTGGGATACTTTGTCCGCCATTCCTTGTACTGGATTTGCTCGTTGATCTCGTCCCAGCTGATCCATTCGCCATCATCCCAGATGGCATTGTCCGGCCCAAGTTGCTGCATCCGCAATTCCGTTAACGTGTAAAGATTTTCGCGTTTTCTTTGCATGTCCGCATCAACGTGCAAAGCGAAAGCGCGTTTGCTTGCCATATCGCCTCGAGCTGCGATTCGCGCAAAAAGCAGGTCTCCCGTTGCGAGGGCTGTTACTACTCAGCCAAAGCAAGATCGGAGGCTCAATAGAATTCCCAGCAGAGACACTGATACGAGGACAGAAAATTCGATCCTGACACCCAGATTTCGAAGCCATCGCCGCACCGCTTCGAAACCTCAGTTCGCGGTACTTTTGCGCATAAGCTGATCGAAGCGGTCGCCGATCGCCTTCCAGGTTTCTACACCTGCTTCATCGCCCTCAAAGGTCAGCCGTTCCACTTGTTTTGCGATGTAGGCAGGCCCAGCATCGCCATGATTCTTCTCTACCCATAAAGCGGCAGCCCAACGTTCCTGATCGCGGTTCAGCACCATGGCTCACGTCTTCCGCTCCACGTCCTGGCCAACCCTTCGCTAACTAATTGATCGCCTAGTGACCGGCCATTTCGTGTCACGACACGCAATTTGCGACCGTACTGGTCCTCATCCCGGTTTCCGATGGTGCGAAGCTCAAATGGCCCGGCATTAAGCAAATCGACCAATCGGCGGGTCGCACGCATTCCAAGCTCGTACTCGTAGTCGCATCTGGGCTGGCCAATTTCTGGCGTGTCGATGTCAGCGATACGGATTTTGGTACCATCAAGCCAGAAAGTATCGCCATCGACCACACATGTTCTCCTGACTCTGCCGCATATAGCGAATTGTGGAGAGCTTGCTTGTTGGAACAACGCTTGGGCCTGCTGTTCAACCATTGCGGGTCGCGCGTCCCCGGCCGGCCAATTGAGCGCCAGCATCCCAGCTGCAACGACTATAGAGAATTCCCCCAAACTCAAGATGATCTCCTTGCCTAACTTCCTGCGCTTCTTTGCCTTGAACGCTTTACGAAAGTCGAGCGGGTCACTCGGTTCTTCACGCATCGGCATAGTCTGTTTTCAATACGATAAGCACCAGCAGATAATAATCTGAAATTACAAGAATTCGTCAATGGTATGCCCCGATCGTAGACCATCTGGATAGCACCGACCGGACATATTGCGGTGTCTCACCATTTCTGGGAATCCCGCCGGCACGCGATACGGCCCCAGGACCCGCGTTATAGGCAGCCAAGGCTAGGTGAATCGCTTCAAAGCGGTTCAGCATATCGCGCAAATAGCGCGCGCCGCCGTCGATCGAGGCGATAGGATCATGCCGGTTTCGCACCCCCAGTTCGCGCGCGGTAGCTGGCATGAGTTGCGCTAGTCCGGCAGCGCCGGCCGGACTAACCGCCATGGGATTGAAACGAGACTCGGCCCAGATCAAAGCGCGAAGCAAGTTCTTAGGCAAACCGTAACGCAGCTCAGCCTTCGCAATAGCCTCCATGTACAGCCCTTCTCTGTAGGAAATATTGGTCTTGCCTCGAGAACGAACCGCCGGAGCGTACTGTCTAGCCGCCTTAGATTCGCTCTCAGCCTTCGGTTGGTGGACCGCGTGTTCGAAGAGGACGAACTCCTGGGCTCTGACGGGAGGAAATGAGGTTGCGATCACGCCTGCAAGAGCGATCAGAAATCTCGTCAGTCGATTAGGGATAGTCATGTCGCCTGATGTCCTGTTGCTTCGAATCATAGAAGAACATAAAAAGAACATACCTCTGTAGGAAAGCGGCAATTGCCAGCCTTGGGGAGAGGAGAGGAGGCCAATCGAGGGGACCATCTCGCAAGCTAAGGAGCTCGCATGCCCCTACATGTTCGTACTCATTCTAGATCGTCTCTTGCCGAGACGGCTCGCCGCATTTGCGAAACGCGCGGAGGCAAATGGTCCGGCACCAAGGGCATGGCTCGCTGCCCAGCGCATGACGACCGCACGCCGTCACTTGGTGTGTCGCTCGGCCGACAGGCCATCCTCTTCCACTGTTTCGCGGGATGCGACCAGGAGAGCGTGCTGGCTGCTCTGGCGAGTGAAGGTATCGAGGCAACCTCGCTCTTTTCAGGTTCTGCGACCAACAGCGAGCCTGAACCGACTAGGACGCGCAAACCCTCGGCGGCAGCAGTGAGGATCTGGCGCGATGCACAGGCACTGCGTGGCAGTCAGGCCAAAGCCTACCTTGAAAGCCGCGGCATCCTTGCCGCGTCATCGGCGCTTCGGTTCCATCCACGAACGCCGCTGGGGCCGAAGGGACGCACCCGCTTTTTGCCGGCCATGATTGCGGCGGCCAGCCTCGACGAGGGGCCGATCGCCGTCCATCGCACTTTCCTTTCGGGCAATGCTAAGGCCGATTTCGACAAACCGAAGCGCGCGCTTGGTTCGCTCGGCGAAGCCGCTGTCCGCCTTTTTGCTCCGGTTTCAGGCAAGCTAGGCCTCGCCGAGGGCATCGAGAGCGCGATGTCGGCCTATGCTCTCACCGGCATTCCCGTTTGGGCGACCCTGGGCAATGAGCGCTTCGGCCTCGTCAGCGTGCCTGAGAGCGTGACCGAGCTTCATCTCTTCATCGATCATGATGCTGGCGGTGAGCTGGCCGCGTCGCGTGGGCTTGCCGCTTATGCCCGCGATGGACGGACGATCCAGGTTCGCAAGCCTTCCTCAAGCGACACCGACTGGAACGATGAACTGACAGCATGGCTGCGCCGCAAAGCGGCGCAATAGAGGAGAGATGGCTTCTCGAATTCCTGATCCGGCAGAGGGCGTGTCCCGATGCCCCCATCAGGAGGACGAATTGCCATGTTTCAATCAGACCTGTTTCCCGCCAGTGAGAAGTTGTCGTCAGTGCCGCTGGTCTACGCCATCGGTGCCAAGATTGCCGAACTTCTCGCCTCGGGACGCCATCTGACCCGTGCCGACATTTCCGGGCTGTTCACCGAAGAGAACGGAGCTCCGGAATGGGGAAGCGCTTGGACCATCGACGATTACAACAACGCGGTGGAAATCGGCGCACTGCTCTGGCTTCGCGAGTCTTCGCGCATCGATCTGGCGACGAGCGTGCACGAAGCCGAAGCGCGATTCGACTGGCTCGAAGCAGCCTTGCCTCCCCGGCATGTTCGCAGCGAAGCACAGATCGAGCTACAGCAGTTCTCAACGCCGCCGATGCTGGCTTGGCTGATGGCAAAGGCCGCAGCTGTTTCTGCGCGAGATACGCTCTTGGAACCGTCAGCCGGCAATGGCGCCGTTGCGCTCTGGGGCAGCGTCCAGAACGCTTCTTTGATCCTCAACGAAATCGAACCGGCAAGACGAGTCAGCCTGCGCCACATCTTCTCTGCAGCCACGATCACCGCGCATGACGGCGAACTGATCGCAGACCTCAATCGCGGCCCTGTTCCGTCGGCCGTGCTGATGAACCCGCCATTTGCCCGCAGCCAAGAACGCGGTAAGGACGGTGAGACCGCCATGCGTCACCTGCGCGGTGCGATCCGGGCCGCTGCCAATGGGGCGAGGATAATCGCCATCATGCCCGAAGGCTTCGATGCTGCCACTTTCACCAAAGAACAGGAAGAAGCGTCGCTCCTCCTCGATGTTCGCTTGCAGCAAATGTTTTGCCGGACAGGGACGGGGATCGCCGTTCGCCTGGTCGTGGTGGACAAGACGCAGACTACGTCCTTGCCTGCGATCACCGGAGATACTGCCGACCTGATTGAGCTCCACGAACTTGTCACTGCGCTTCCGCCAAGGGCGACGATGTCTGCCAGCCTCCATCGCCTGCCAGTCGGCAAGCGAGCGCGTCTAGTCGGCAAGACGTCGAAGCATCGCGCACCAGTGCGGCCATCGGCACCGTTCGCAGGGATTCCTGCAGCCACAGCAAATGCGATCGAACTGACCTATACTGGCCTCGCTGACCCCGCTCCGGTACCCGAACAGACAGGAATCTACCTCCCGTACCGGCCCAGCCGCATCGCGTTCGAGGGCGCACCAATCCATCCTACCCCGCTTGTGGAGTCGGTCGCCATGGGCTCGGTAGCGGCGCCTCAGCCCGACGTCATCCCGCGTCTCCCCGCAGATTGGCAGGCCGATGGACTCTTGTCCGAAGCACAATGCGAGACACTGGTTTACGCTGCCCAGGCATTCGCGCGCGACCTGCCGGGTCAATTCAAGGTCAGCCAGGAAGGCACCTCGCTTGAGCTTGCCAACGACGGCCACGCCTACCGCCAAGGCTTCTTCCTCGGCGACGGGACCGGAGCGGGCAAGGGACGACAGATCGCGGCGGTCATCATGGACCGCTGGCTCGCCGGCGAGCGTCGCCATATCTGGATCACCAAGAATGAGGCGCTCCTTGAAGATGCACACCGCGACTGGGAAGCGCTCGGCGGGCTGCCGCTCGATCTCCAGCCGCTCTCGCGCTGGAAGCTCGGCCACCCCGTAACGATGTCCGAAGGCATCCTCTTCGTCACTTATCCGACGCTGCGCTCGGGCCGCGCAGAGGATACGCGGCTCGACCAGATCCTCGCCTGGGCGGCTGAGGACTATGACGGCGTGATCGCCTTCGACGAAGCCCACGCCATGGCCAATGCACTCGGGGGCGCTTCAACCCGCGGCAAGATCAGGGGCTCCGAACAGGGCATGGCGGGTCTCAGGCTGCAGAACCATCTGCCGCGCGCTCGCGTTCTTTATGCGTCTGCAACGGGCGCTTCGGATATTGCCAACCTCGGCTACACCTCACGGCTTGGTCTGTGGGGACCCGAGACCGCTTTCCCGACCCACGAGGCGTTCATGACCGAAATCCGCGCCGGCGGCGTCGCGGCGATGGAGCTCGTTGCGCGCGACCTCAAGGCCCAAGGTCTCTACCTTGCCCGTGCGCTGTCCTTCGCCGGGGTCGAATACGAGATCCTCGAACACAGCCTGACCGAAGCGCAGGTCAAAATCTATAACGCCTATGCTGATGCCTGGGCGATTATTCACCGCAATTTGGAGGCCGCGCTCGAGGCAACCCGCGTGGTCGACGAGGACAGCGGCGACACGCTCAATCGCAACGCCAAGGCTGCGGCGCTCTCGATCTTCGAAGGCACTAAGCAGCGCTTCTTTGCCCAGCTTCTGCTTTCGATGAAACTGCCGAGCCTGATTCCGGCCATGGAAGCTGCGCTTGGCGAAGACCATTCGATCGTAGTGCAGCTGGTCTCGACCGCCGAGGCCATGCTCGACCGGCGCCTTGCCGACCTTACCGTGGAAGAACGCGAAGCGCTCGATATCGATCTGTCCCCACGTGAATACGTCATCGACTATCTTGCGAAGAGCTTTCCGGTGCGATTGATGCAGGTCTTTGCTGACGAGGACGGCAATCTTCGCTCCGAGGCGATGAGCGACGAGGAGGGCAATCCCGTTTTCTGCCCGCGCGCCATTGCTGCGCGCGATGCGCTGATCGAGCAACTCTGCGCACTGCCGCCCATCGCCACTGCGCTTGACGCGATTATCGAGCACTTCGGAACTGACGCCGTGGCAGAGGTCACAGGTCGGACCCGCAGGCTGGTTATCGGCCGCGATGGTCAGCAGCGCCTCGAACGGCGAAGCCCCAGCGCCAATGTCGCCGAAGCCCAAAGCTTCATGGAAGGGACCAAGCGCATCCTGGTCTTCTCGGATGCGGGCGGCACGGGGCGTTCCTATCATGCCGACTTGGGCGCCAGGAACCAGCAGCGCCGGGTTCACTTCCTGCTTGAACCGGGATGGCGCGCCGACAACGCCATCCAGGGTCTTGGTCGCACGAACCGCACCAATCAGGCCTCGGCTCCGCTGTTCCGCCCGGTCACCACAGATGTGAAGGGCGAGCGCCGATTCATCTCGACTATTGCGCGAAGGCTCGACGCTTTGGGCGCGCTTACGCGCGGCCAGCGCCAGACGGGCGGACAGAACCTGTTCGACCCGACAGACAATCTTGAAAGCGACTATGCGCGCGACGCGCTCAGCCGCTGGTTCCAGCTGCTCTATGACGGCAAACTGGAAGCCACCACCTTTGGCAACTTCGTCGAGCGCACCGGCCTCCGGCTCGAAAACCCCGATGGCGGGCTGACCGATAATCTCCCGACGATCCAGCGCTGGCTCAACCGCATCCTAGCGCTGCCGATTGCGCTCCAGAACGCCATATTCGACGAATATCTCGGCCTCGTCGAAGCGCGGATTGAAGCTGCGCGCGAGGCCGGAACGCTCGACCAGGGACTGGAAACCGTCAAGGTCGATCACTTTACGGTCCTCGCCGATGAGCTTTTACGCACCGATCCTGTGACTGGAGCGGAAACCCGTCTCGTCTCGCTCGAAGTGACGAGGCACCTTCGGCCTCTGCGCTTGCAGCGCCTGGTGCGGATGCACGAGATCGGCAGCCCGTACGCGATCCCGATGCGCAATGCGCGCTCGGGCAAGGTCGCGCTGTCGGTTCCTGCCCGGCGCCTCATTGCCGACGACGGGGCCGTAATCGAACGCCGGCGCCTGCTGCGCCCGCTCAAGTCCGCGAGCTGGACGCTTGAGGCACTCGCTGAAAGCCACTGGGAAGAAATGGGCGTCACTGCGTTCACAAGCGCCTGGCGGTCTGAGGAAGAGGAAGCGGCCGCTTCACCGGTGACCGAGCGCGTCCATCTCGCCACCGGACTGCTGCTTCCGGTCTGGAAGCGCCTGCCCGGCGATCATGTCCGCGTCACCCGGCTCGTTGCCGAGGACGGCCAGTCGATCATCGGCCGTGAAGTGCTCGAATTCGATCTCGCCGCGATCGCCGACACCTTTGGCCTCTCCGGGGTTACCGGCCCGACGCCAGACCAGATCGGAGGGCTTGTCATCGCAAGCGGGAAACCGCTGGGCCTCGCAAGCCATGATCCACTTACCGTGAAGCGCTCGCTGGTCGGCGGCGAACAGCGCCTTGAACTGATCGGGTTCTCTCCTGATCGGCTCGACTGGTACAAGGGTAAGGGCTGCTTTACCGAGATCATTCGCTACCGCACGCGGCTGTTCGTCCCTGTGTCGACTGCCTCGTCGGTCCTCCCCGCGCTTGCCGCCTGATCCCTCGGGCAGACCCCAATCTCAGAATGAGAGTGGAGGGAGCCCTTTGGGCTTGTGGGCCTCGTGATCCTCACCTGCGCCTTCATTCCATCAGGAGAACACCCATGATCCAGTCGATTCCCTTGAAAAAGCTTGTCCCGAGTCCGCGCAATGTTCGCAAGTCGAGCGACGTGCTGGCCGACCTCCAGCTGCGGGCAGACATTGCTGCGCGCGGCCTCCTGCAGAACCTCGTCGTGCGCAAAGGAAAGCGCGGCAAGTTCGAGGTCGAGGCCGGTGGTCGCCGTCTCGCCGCGCTGCAGGCGCTGGCCGAAGAGGGCACGCTACCAAAGGACCACCAGGTCACCTGCCTTGTCATCGAAGGCGAGGAAAGCGAAGTGCGTGAAGCCAGTCTTGCCGAGAACTTCCAGCGTCTCGCGATGAACCCCGCCGACGAGGCGCAGGCCTTCGCTTCCATCATCGAGGCGGGGGCTACCCCCGAAGACGTGGCGCGCCGCTTTGGCCTCACAGTCCGTTTCGTCGAAGGGCGCCTGCGTTTGGCAAGCCTCGCACCGTGCGTCTTTGAAGCGCTCGCTGAAGGCACGATCACGCTCGACATGGCCAAGGCCTACGGCGCGATTTCTGACGTGGAGCGGCAGGCTCATGTCTATTCCGAGCTGCAGGACGCCTGGTACCAGATCACGCCTGACACGATCCGCCGGATGGTGCTCGATGCCACGGTGCGAGGTTCCGATCCGCGAGCGGTTCTTGTCGGACGCGATGCCTACCTCGCTGCAGGAGGCCGGATCGAGCGCGAACTGTTCGACGATGATGCCAGCGAGAGCTGGATCGATGTCGCGCTTCTCGAAGACCTCGCGCACAAGGCCATGGAAGAAGCGGCTTCTAAGAGTGCACTCGAATATGGCCTTGCCTGGGTTCGGCCAACCCTTGGCAACTACGTCAGCCATGACCTTGTTGAAGGTCTCCGTCGCTTGCCCTGCGAGCCTGCACCAATGACCGAACAGGAAGCACAGGAATTTGGCGATCTCGAAGCCGACTACGACCGTATCGCTGCTGTGCTCGAAGACGAGGACAGCGACGAGGACGAGATCGCGAGCGCTGAGAAAAAGCTGGTCATCATTGATCGCGCAATGCGCGATCTCAATGACCGCCCCCCAGTGCTTGCCGAAGAGCTGAAAGCTGAGGCTGGCGCCTTCCTCGTACTCTCGCGCAATGGCGAACCGACACTGGTCCCGCAGTTCTATACCGAGACCGAGGTCATCGCTGACGAAGGCGTTGTCGAAGCCGTCGAGGACAGCGGAGCGGCAAAGTCCAAAGGGAATTCGCTGTCGCAGCGCCTTCTCGACGAGCTTGCTATGCAGCGCCGCGACATTCTGGCGATCCATCTCGCCAACGATCCGGCACTGGCGCTCGACTTCATGGTCTTCACGCTTGCGGATGCCGATGGGCATGACTGGCGCGCCAATAAGGCATCGACGCTCGTTGGATCGGTCGCATCCGGCCCGGTCAACGGGTTCGAGGCCAAGGATGCACCGGCGAGCGCTGCTCTGGCCGAGCTTGCCGGGTCGCTCGATGAAAGCTGGCGCTCGGGTGAAACCGACGTCGAACGGTTCGCCAAGTTTCGGGCGCTTTCTGACGAGGCGCGCTCGGCCTGGCTCGGCCACGTCGTCTCCCGCTCACTCGTTGCCAGTCTTGCTTGCGAAGGCGAACGCTCGGTGCCGCTGCACGAAGCGCTCGGCTCCCTCCTCGAAATCGAGACCGCGCATTGGTGGCGCCCCACGGCTGCAAACTACTTCGACCGCGTGGCAAAGGCTCGCACGCTCGAAGCGCTCGATGCTGCGGGTGGTCCCGAACTGGTCAGTCGCTACGCTGCATCGAAGAAGACTGAGCTTGCGAGCGCTGCCGAGCGTATCTTCACCGGCAACTTTATCGGTGAGGCTGACATCAAGGAGCGAGCACAGGCTTGGGTGCCTGCGATCATGCGGTTCGACGGCGCCGACGAAGTCGAACCGGTTGCGGCCGATGCCAATGAGCCGGTCAGCGACGAAGCGAGTGACGAAATTGCCGAGCAGGCTGCCTGACCCCTCCTGACAGGCCCAGGTCACTCGGCGGGCGGTCCGTCCTTATCGGGACGGATCGCCCTTTTTCATGTCACACTCGGGCCGTTAGGCGACTGTCCGCTCTACCCTTGCGTTGATACGAAAGCCGCCGTTCCACAACAGACCCAAATGCGGACATCGAATGACAGCCACCAGACCAACCTTACGCTTTTTTGGGATCGGCGTGTAGCTCATGGCTGAGGGATTGTCAGATTGGTGATTGCGTGGTCAGCCAATGCGTTGGAAGCACTGTTCTAGCAAATCCAGCGCTTGACCTGTGCCAGCCAAAGAAAATGTTCCGCGTTGCCGTCCCTCAATGAGTAGCCTGAGACTGTTTCCAACTTTAATTGCGTGACGGAACCGCCAGTCATTTATGCGGAGGGATCGCAAAGGCTCATAGCCTTCAGCTTGCGCGCCAAGCGAAACATCATCAATTACAATGGCGCTGACACGCGATTTCGGAATAATGTGAACGGCATCGTCGGTGTCGTAAAGCGTTATGCTATCACTCATCCAACTCGGCGAAAAGGAGAATGAAATAGCTTGCCCAGAACGATTGCGACCGATTTGCTCCAAGCGGCAAAAGCTGTCATACGCCACAGCGTTCCAAGAGCCAGACCGTCGCTCCCAGAGTTTGATGGGACCATCGCTTTCGACAGGCGCGACGGAGCCAAGTCCCGTCGTTCCGCACCGGACTAACGCCACGGCACCAGAGTCTGGAAGCGGCTGAGTACATATGCCGCTCGAACGCATTTCTTGCTCGACTGAATCAAGTCGTGCGCAAGCCGCCTCAATCTCGTCAAAGTCATCAGAAGCGGGATCACAGCTCACCATCTCGGCCTCCCAGCGCGCTATCAAGCCCCTCTGCGCTTGCGTCCAGCTCGGTTCAGCAGAAGTATCTTCGTTGCCAGCACCTTCGACCGCTATGTTGCCCAAGATCCCTAATTGCTGCCCCGGTGTGTCAGAAACACTACCACTAAATGGGTCAGCCTCTCTTAGCGCACGTGCTTCTTCTTGGCGGATGCGAACACAATTGTTCAATGAAGCGATGGCATCGTTCACGCCAGTCATATCAAACGTGGCCAATGTGCTTTGGTTCGAACCTCGCTGCAGGTTGAAAGTGAGGTGGTCTTGTGAGGCAGCCGCGTCCAGAAAGGAGGTAAAACTCCTGCCTTCAAAACGATGTGTTAGTCCTCGAAACAATGAAGTGACATTGATCGATTCCATGTCCAGAACGACCAAAATATCATCTGGGCCGAATTGAGCCGAAACTCGATGGATGTCTCCGTTAGCGAGACTTCTCCAATTTTCGTTGTTCAGCTTCAAGTCTAGCCCGGCGTTCGACAGAGAAAACATGAATTCAAGTTTAGTGCCATTTGATGATGTTTTTTGAATATGGCAGTTATTTATACCCATCGATCCCCATGTAGCCCACACGAACCAACCATTGCCCACGGCCTCAACTCTCGATGAGTTGACTTGAGCTTGAGCACTTGAACTTGCGAAAATTATCGACGCCAACGCGATCACATTCAAAATCTTTCTATACATCGATAATTCCTTAGACCTATTTCGGCCATTCACCTCATTTTGAAACTTGCCAGCGATCAAATACGAAGTTGTTCGGCCGGTCAATGCACAACCAAAGGTTGGGCAATGAAGTGATCTTGTCATGCATGGCATCGACAAATTGCAGAGCGATCGTCCGCTTCCACCCTCAAAATGCGACAATAGTGACCTTTTCGAGATGCTCCGAAAGCCGACCTCGGCGAGGTGTTGGCTATGTCCGCTCTTGGGAGCCGTTGGTGAGCAAGCTAGTGACAGAGATTGGGCCGCAAAGCCGAACAATGATACAGAGGAGAGAGAGCTTCTTCTGAGTGCTCTGGGACAAATTCGTCCCAGCATTCAGGAGACCCTCCATGCCGAAGTTCAAAAGGCCAACGTCCACTCAATCACCCGCACAGCGCATCACCGCCGCCATCATTGAAAAGCTCGAACAGGGCACAAAGCCCTGGGTCAGGCCTTGGCGCGGTGTGCCGGTTTCGCGGCCCTTGCGCTCCTGCGGCACCCCCTATCGCGGCATGAACACTTTCTGGCTGTGGATGGTGGCTGATGGCTGCGGCTACGCCTCGCCTTACTGGATGACCTATCGCCAGTGCCAGAAGCTTGGGGGTCAGGTCCGCAAGGGTGAGAAATCGACCATTGCGATCTTCTACAAGAGCTACACCAAGGAAGTCGAGAACGCCGAGGGCGGGCAGGACACGGAGAACCGCCGCGTCCTCAAGGCCTACGCCGTGTTCAACGCTGACCAGTGCGATGGCCTCCCGGAATTCTACCATCCCAAGCCATTGGTCGAAGCGCTTGAGCCCAAAGGACGCGAAGACCGGCTCGATACATTCTTCGCCCATATCGGCGCCGACCTGCGTCATCATGGTGCGCAGGCTTACTACGAGCCGCAGCGCGACCGGGTCACTATGCCGCCAGCCGAACTCTTCGAAGCCTACGACCAATACTATGCCACGCTCGCACACGAGCTATCGCACTGGACGGGGCATTCCTCGCGGCTCGATCGCGATCTCAAGAACCGATTTGGTAGTGAGGCCTATGCTGCCGAAGAACTGATCGCCGAGCTTTCCTCGGCCATTCTCGGGGCTGAACTGGGCCTTCCAGTCACCCACCTCGACCATCACGCCAGCTACATCGCGTCCTGGCTCAAGATCCTCAAATCGGACGAGCGTGCAATCCTAACCGCTGCGGCCAAGGCCGAGGAAGCGGCCAGCCTGTTGCTTGACCTTGGGGGACAACAATCCAGCGAAAGCGAGATCGACATCGATCTTGCTGACGCAGCCTGAGGAGCGGTGAAATGGGACGTTCTGTCAGTTATCCGACCGGATCGGTGGTGGCCTTTCGCCTTCTTGATGATGGCGAAGAGGACGATGTCGACTGGGCCCACGAATGCCTGGTCGAAGAAATCATCGATACCATGAAGGCAGCTTTCCCCTCCTTCGAGAATTTCGATGGATGGCGCGGCCGCGAAGATCGCATACTCCTGCGCAACGCCTTCGCTGATTGCGGCATATCGACCTATTGCGGCCTTGCCGCGATCTGGCTCGTCGAACGCGACGATGCCCGGTACTGGGAGGCCGATTTCTACGTGCCACGAACGGCACGGGCACGGCACTGGCTTGGTCAAGCGTCGGATAGGTTCATCGACCTGTTTGGTGAGTTGCGCCTGGTCGGGCGGTTCTCGAATGGTGAAGCGATCTTCGAGCGCTCCCGATCCACCTGCGACACCGAGTGCTGATCCTGCCTCGTCCCTGGCCGCCGGGAGAGGCCCTTGGGCCGGTCGGAGCGCGCCGCAACCTGCGGCCCGTCGGCCCGTGTTGCCCGCGCCAGCCTAGGTCCGCAGGTTTCCCGCTACGCGGTGCGTCTCACCCCTTTTCCCGGCCCTGATCGGGCTCCGGCGGACAGGGCCGAGGCAATGGTGCCTCCTCTCCTATTCCGCACGATCAGGAGACACCCCATGTACGACAGCTTCATCGACCAATTGAGCGGCCTCGACCTCTCAGGCCTCAGCATCGGGCCGGCCCCCTTCAACCAGACCGACTTTCCTTGCGAGGACGCGATCGACCAGACGCTTGGTGCCGTATGGTCAGATCTGTTCGCGATGTTCTCCGACACTGCTTTGGAAGCCGATGCTGAGGATATTGCCTGGGGCGTGGTCAACCTCTTCCACCGCGCCGCCAGCCGCAAGTCGGCTCAGCTTGACCGGGCCAGCAACGAGATCCGTGTCCTGCTAGCATCCGCCGATGGTTCCGAAGTGCATTCGAGCAATTTGGAAGAGCAGATTGAGCGCGCGCAGGCAGCCGAAGCCAGCATGCTTGCTTTTGAGCGGATGCGTGAGGCTATGGCGGCCCTTTACCGGGAAGAGACCGGTTCCTGCTGGAAGCCCATGTCAGGCTCGCGCACAAGCCATTCGCGGGGGCTAACATCGGCTGTAATCGATGGCCGAGATTTCCTGCGCGCACGCGCGGAGAACCGGCGCCATGCCCTGATCCCTGAAGGCACTCCAGTCGTCTTTGCCGGTGGTCGCCAAAGCTTCGAGAGCGCCGCAGATGCGCGTGCCTATGCCGACAATATCTGGGCGACACTGGACAAGGTTCGCAATGCCGTTCCCGATCTCTTCTTGGTTCATGGCGGCGACGGCAAAGGTGCTGATCGTTTGGCCTCCAGCTGGGCTGAGCGTCGCGAGGTCCAGCAGCTGACCTACTCGCTCGATCGTCGTCTCGGTGCCCGCGCCGGGTTCAAGCGCAACGAGCAGATGCTCTCGCTCAATCCGCGTTACGTTGTTGCATTTCCGGGCAATGGCGTGACCGAACGACTGGTGATCGATGCCAAGGCGCGCCGGATCACCGTGGTCAATCGCCGCGGCCCCTTGGGTACCTCTCCGGGGTCCTGAGGAGCTTTTGGCATTTGATCCTAAATTGCATGGATGTGCATTCGACGCCGACCCGACTATGCTGAGCTCATGCAACTGGACGATCTTCTGCAGCGCTATTTTGCCACGAACGACCTCTCCGGGGTTGCGCCCGATACCCTTGCAGCTGGCATCGAGCATTGTCGGGTCGACCTCGGCCTTGAGAAGGACCGGGGCAAGCGCTTTGCACTGTGGTCGTTCCTGCACATGTTCGGGTCCGCCCCCGATCGCGATGTGGCGTTCGAGAACGAGGAAGACCGGGAAGCAGCCCGCAACTTCATGGATCTGCTGGCGGCATCGGAAGGCGAAGGCGAAGCCTGATTGCAAGTGCCGGTCACGGCACCTTCAGACCCGCACCCGATACCCATCCGGCTTTTGTCGCGAACAGTCCTGAACCAGGTCAGCTGAGAACAGCAACCCGTTCCTTTCCGGCCGTGTTGTCGCGCTTCGCGCGCCTGCCCGCACCACCCGTCATGAATAGGTTCCCCTTCGGCCCTTCAGGCCTGCGGTGCAGTCCTCCCATGCCCTGCTTCTTCTGGATGTTCGCAAGCCGGAGATGGTCTCCGGTTTGAGGAACTGAAGGAACTTTCATCATGACCAATATCGCAATCCTCACTGGCCGCATCGCCCGCGATCCGGAAACCCGCGAGACCAAAGGCGGCACCAATGTCACCGGCATCACCGTCGTCACCGATCGCCCCGCACGCGACAAGGACGGCAAGACCTACAAGGACGAGAACGGCTACACTGCCAAGGAAAGCGAGTTCCACCGGGTGACCTGCTTCAACGGCCTTGCCAAGACCGTCGGCCAGTACTGCTCCAAGGGCCAGCTGGTCAGCGTGCAGGGCCGCATCCACTACACCCAGTGGGAGGACAAGGACGGGGTCACCCGCTACGGCACCGAGATCCTCGCCGACAAGGTCGACTTCCTCTCGCGCGGCAACGGTTCTGGCGACGAGAACGACAACAAGGATGCTCCCGAGATCGACTGACATCGATACCGGCCGCTCCCCCAACGAAGAGGCTCTGCCGCAAGCGGCAGGGCCTCTTCTTCTGTGTTTACCCGGTTTCCTTCGTCGGGCTTGATGCGCGCGATGAACTGCTTGCTGTCAGTTTCGCGATCGCCGCTGTTTCGCCAAGCTGGCCAACCGCCTCGGCGACCTTTTTCAATCCCTTCTTTGAGAATGTCTCAAGGCCGGTGCCAAGAATGACCTGTCCGACTTCTTTGGCCGCTTGTGCCTCAAGCTCTCGCTGTTTTGCATCAAGCGCCTCGCGATCGGCTTCGAGCTTCTGCAAGGCGGCAATTGCACTTCTATTTCGGGGCATTTCTTAATCCTTCTGCATCCCCTCTAAATTTCCTCCCCGCTGATATCTATGCTCGCGCCAGCGGGGTGTAGGAAAGGGCAATCGCAGCAGGCCGGAAACCATTCGAGTTGGAGCATAGATGGTGGGTCCTGGCTCACGGATGTCCAAGCATGATGGCCTTGCGCCTCCCGCCTCAAGGACTGGCGGGGCCCCACCATTTTGCCTCCCTTCGCTTGCGCTCCAGTTCGACAAAATCGTTGCCCCCACCGCCGCTTGCGCGGTCGCCCGTCCGGGCGATCCTGTGACCCGGGATACGCAAGACCATCCGGCGATCTCCTGTCGTCTCACGACAATTATCAGGAGGAATACAATGGCTTGTTCTACACACTGCACTTTACCGTCGCGCAGCTATTTCGAAGCTCTGGAAACCGCAGAAAAGCGGGCGCTGCACAGCTTCTTCGATCAGCATGTCATCGAGGATGATGAGCTTGGATATTTCGCTCTCGACGAGGGTGACTATAACGCATTGCCAGCGCATCTCACAGCGCGTGTGGTCCACACCGTCCATGGCGGCATGCTTGACGAGTTTTGACCGCGATCAAGAGGGCGGGAACCGGAAACGGTTCCCGCCCTTTTTCATGTTCGCCTCTGTCAATGCTGTCGGATCAAGGACAGACAATCATGCGCTCTGACGGGCACCGCATGCTTTGCAGCGGCGCCCGAAAAAGGAGCAGGGCTGTGGACGCACTCTGTCCCGCGCATCATGCGATGCGCTCCTGAGGGTGCGGCGTTATTTGTGTCTGGGCCCTGCATGCACTTGCGAGCCGGCAGCGGGTCGGGCGGCGCAAAGCGATGGCAAGCGACATGCCCCGCTTGCCTGCTTTCCACGCGCCCTTGGCCGCTGCCTCTTTCGCAGGTGCAGTCATCTCTATGGAGCTGTCGAATAGCTGCCCATCGGCGTTGAATAACCTGCTGGCCAACCTTGCTCTCGCTCCAACCTGAAGGTCGGGAAAAGACGTGCATGGCCAAAGCTCTCAAGCTCCTGGACCACCATCGCGCATAGGGGAACAGGGGAGCACACCCTACCCCGCGAATTCGGGACTTATCATTCTGATTTTATTGTGAAATCCCGTTTTGGGCGGAATCAACCCGTCTGCGAGTAGAGCGGGTTTGCGCTGATCCGCACACAACTCACATCGCCGTAGTGTATTGTAATTATGCGATAAACTTTCGATTGACTGCGAGTTGTTCACGATTTATTCTCATCATCACCTTCCGCAAGGTGAGCTAGGTTCCGTCGGCCCGACAAGGAACCTGTTTCATGACCCGACAAGATCGGCTTCAGACATTCGTATCGCTTCCCGTGAGCAACTGGGTTCGCCAGTCTGCTGCGGACCAGGGCGAAAGCGTCAGCGTCTTCATTCGCGACCTTATTATTGCAGCCTGGCATCGTGATAACGAGACGAAGGATCGGCCCACTGCGCTCGATCCAGCCCGGCAGAACGTCTTTATCTCTGTGGCTCTCGATGCGCTGCTGGCTGGTCATCCGGACCCGACCTTGCGGGAAACGACGCACGAGGCTTATCGCCGCCGGCTCGAGCGGCTCGGTCTAGCTTTGAGCACCAACATGGGAGGCCATTCCCATGAAGCATAACCTCCTTAACTTCACCCGCGGAAGCCAGTTGCTAGGTCACTTTGCCTTCATGTTTGCAGCAGGCCTCAAAGGCCCTGTGATCGTCACCGCGCTAGTCGTTATGGGTACCTGTTATTGGGAAGTGAGAACGACTCTGACCGATCACCAGTTCTACCTGATCTGGATGCATATCTACGCGAGCCTTTACGCCTTCATGGAGTTCGATCCGGCAAAACTGGTCAACCTCACGCTGGCCGATGGAGACAAGGTTGGTCTCCCTTTTGCGGTGGTTCGCGAGTTCCCACCCATGCGCGATGCAGTCGACGCGTTCGTGTCCGCGACCAAGCAAGGATTGCTCATGTCAGCTGTCTTTCTTGCGCCAGCATTTGTGTTCTTCTGGTGGTTCGCCGAGCGCTTCGGTGGCCGCTCGAAAGAACGCAAGCACGAGCGCGGAGCCATGCTCGTTTCACTCGATGAACTCGAGGATGAAATCGAGCGCTATAATGGCAAGTATCGCGCTGAAGAGCTGAGCCGGAAGTTCGGTTGGAAATGGCGCCTTGCAAGCTCTTCTGCGCTGGCCGAAGCCGGGCATTATGCGCCCGCCCATCTTGCTGGCGTAAGCTGGCCATGGCGGCTTGAGCAGAGCCATACCATGCTGATTGGGACGACCGGAACCGGTAAGACCGTCGCGCTTACAGAACTCGTGACCGAGGCCCGTCAGCGCGGCCAACGCGCCGTGATTTTCGATCTCACCGGTGCCTTTATCGAGGCCTACTACGATCCGGCACGTGACGTTATTCTCAACCCAATCGATGCGCGTTGTCCGGTGTGGAGCGTTTTCAATGACTGCTCGAGCGAAGCCGAATTCCATGCCGCAGCCGAGGCGCTTGTGCCTCATGATGGCGGCGGATCGGAACAGTTCTGGGTGCTTGCTGCACGGATGTTGTTTGTCGAGATGTGTCTCCATCTCTCGCGCAAAGGGGCCGCGACCAACGAGGCTCTGGCCCAGAAATTGATGACCGCGGATCTGTCCGAGGTGCACAAGCTGATGCGCGGAACAATGGCCGATCCGCTCACCGCTCCGGAAGCTGCACGTATGGCAGAATCGATCCGTGCGGTGTTCAACGCCAACGCCAAAGTGCTCAAGCTTCTGCCCTCGGAGGGACCACGCTTTTCGGTCCGCGACTGGGTTAAGGGCGACTGCGAACCGGGTTCGATCCTGTTTCTTTCGGCGCGCTATGTCGACATGAGCATCTCCTCGCAATTGCTCACTTTATGGCTCGATACAGCGATGAACACGCTGATGACACTCGAGCGCACGCAAGACCTCAGGATGTGGTTCCTGATTGACGAGCTTGGTGCCCTTCATCGTCTGCCAGCGCTCGAGAAAGGGCTGCAGACCGCGCGCAATTTCGGTGGTGCGATCGTCACCGGCGTCCATGCCTTTGCCAAACTCAAGGAAGTCTACGGCGAGAACATGGCCATGACACTCTCGTCGCTTGCGCGGACCAAGCTGATCCTCGCAACAGCCGACCGCGAGACAGCAACATGGTGCTCCGATTTCATCGGTCACCGGCAGGTGCGCGACATGGAAGAGGGCTATAGTTACGGCTACAACAATGCCCGCGACGCGGTCAGCCTGACACCGAGGCGGCAGGTGGAGCCTCTGCTTCTTCCCGACCAGTTTATGAATCTTCCAAGGTTGACGGCTTACATCAAGTTTCCTGACGGTTTCCCTGCCGCCCCGGTTTCGCTGATACCTCGTTCGCGCGAGCGTATTGCCGAAGGTTTCATACCCCGAGAGACGCCGCCAGTTAATGGCGCACAGGATCCTGACACGGCTTCAGCGACGGGGCGAATGGCAAGCCCTTTGACGGATGGAGAGCATCCTGCCTCGAATGATGACGGTGCTGGCAAACCCGTCGATCCGAAGCAGCTAAAGCTGACGTTGCCAACGCCGGCTAGAGCCGCTGACGAAGCGCGAAATGATCGGCAAGCGGCCGCGCGCGATCAGTTGGAAGCGTCCCGTCAGTCAGATCAGACCAAGGCTGAAACAAGCGTCGATGCGGTCGGTCCCAAGGCCCCGACTCTGCCACGTTCGACCGTGCAAACGAGCGAGGATGCCGCAGCCTCGAATGTCGCGCAGGACAAAAAGGAAGCGGGAACTGAAGTCCCGAAGGACCATGGCAAAGATGCGCTTTCGCTTGAAAACAGATCATCCGCGACCGGTGCCAAACCAATCGATCCTGCCGAAAAGGACCTTCGTGAAGGCGCTGTCAGCGATCCGCCCGCAAAGGACTTGGGTGAGTTTGAGCCCGACATGTGATGCGAGACTTGCGGAGGTTTTTAGGTGCCAGAGGGGGAGCCATGACGAGGATCAGAGACGATGCTTTCCGTTGCCAATGTGCGCTCCCCTTCAGCTGCTGCGGCCTATTTTGCCGCTGATAATTATTACACCGGCGCTGATGCTGATCGCTCAGGGCTCTGGACTGGGAAGGGGGCCGCGCGCCTTGGTCTTGAGGGCACAGTCAGCGCAAAACAATTCGATGCGCTACTGCGCGGAGAATTACCCGGAGGTATCGAGGTTGGTAATGCTGGCCAGTCTCACAGGCCCGGGACAGACCTGACCTTTTCGCTCCCCAAAAGCTGGTCGCTCCTCGCCCTCGCTGGCGGGGACAAGCGGATAATTGAAGCTTATCGCGAGGCCGTGGTCGAAACATTACGTTGGGCCGAGGCCAACGCAGCGCAGACCCGGATGGGCAGCAAAGACGGTTACGGAAGGGTCGCAACCGACAACCTCACAATTGGTCTTTTTCAGCATGATACCAACCGCAATCAGGAGCCAAACCTGCATTTTCACGCGGTCGTAGCCAACGTCACGCAAGGCCCCGACGGCAAGTGGCGGGCGCTGCGCAATGACAAGCTCTGGTCTTTCAACACGCTGCTCAATTCGATGACGATGGCCCACTTTCGCATGGCAGTCGAGAAGATGGGATACGAAGCCGGACCGGTCGGCAAGCACGGCAATTTCGAAGCGGCCGGCATCACACGCCAGCAGCTCATGGCGTTCTCTTCCCGCCGCGAAGAGGTCCTAGATGCGGTCCGCCAAATCGGCGAAAACACCCCCAAGGCGCGTGACGTCGCCGTGCTTGCCTCAAGGAAAAGCAAGGAACCCGTGAGAGACCGTGAAGGCCTGCTTGGAGAGTGGAAGCAGAGCGCAGAAGAGGCTAGGCTCGATCTGCAAACTATCATCGATGCATCCGAGATGCGGGCAGCAGCCAAGACGATTGCCAACTCAAAGGCTGAAAGCCTTCTCCAGCGCGGCCTGGCAAAGTTGCGAGAATTTGCGCAGCGGATCAAAGGCGATCCAGCAGACCCCCTGATCCCCGCTCACGTGCTCAAGACAGATGCGCCCACTATCGCGGCTGCGCAGGCTGTAGCCTCTGCGGTGCGCCACCTCTCCCAGCGCGAAGCGGCTTTTCCGCGCGAAGGTTTGCTCAAAGCAGCATTGGACTTCGGACTACCAACAACAGTGGACCGTGTCGAAAAACAGGTGAACGCGCTGGTTCGGCAGGGCGCGCTGGTGCGCGGTAAAGGGGCCCAGTCTGGTTGGCTCGCTAGTAAAGAGGCTCTGCAGCTTGAAGGGGCAATCCTTGCCGGTGTCGACCAGGGACGCGGTGCGGCTGCGCAAATTTTTGAACGCAAGGACGCCGTCACGCGCGTTCAGGCCGTCTCCGCAATCAACCACGGCATCACGCTCAATCCGGGTCAGGAAGAAGCGGCAAGCCTCGTACTTTCATCGCGCGACCGGATTGTCGCGATCCAGGGCGTTGCCGGCGCCGGGAAGAGCAGCGTAATGAAGCCGGTCGCCCAGCTTTTGCGAGAGGAGGGCAAACAAGTGCTGGGTCTCGCGGTCCAGAACACACTCGTTCAGATGCTCGAGCGCGACACAGGCATCCATTCGATGACTATCGTGCGATTCCTGTCGCAATGGGACCGCTTGCTGCGCGAACCTGGCAACGCAGCTTTGCTGCATGAGGCGAAAAGCGCGCTCGGTGACCACGTGATTGTTCTCGATGAAGCCTCGATGGTCTCGAACGAAGACAAAGCGAAGCTGGTCCGCCTTGCAAACCTCGCAGAAGTCCAAAGGCTAGCGCTCGTGGGCGATCGCCAGCAGCTCGGTGCGGTTGATGCAGGCAAACCCTTTGATCTCGTCCAGCAGGCCGGGATCGAGCGCGCGATCATGGAAGAGAATCTGCGCGGACGCGACTCTGTCTTGCGGCGCGCCCAAGCCGCTGCGCAGGCAGGGCGTATCGATGATGCGCTGAAAGCGCTCGCGCCAACCACCATCGAGGCCAAAGGGGACAGCGCAATCGTGGCCGCCGAGCGATGGCTTTCGCTTAGTCCGGCGGAACGCGCGAGGACGTCCATCTATGCTTCCGGACGCGCCTTGCGCTCCGCCGTCAACGATGCCGTACAGCAAGGGCTCAAGGCGAATGGCGAGCTTGGACAGCGTGCTGCACGACTGACTGTTCACTCTCGGGTCAACGCGACACGGGAGGAGCTTCGGTACATGGGCACTTACAGCGCCGGCATGGTGCTGAATGTCCGCTCGCGCGACAGTTCCCAGAAACTGTCGAAGGGCGACTACACCGTCAAATCCATCGACCACACCCGAAAGCGCGTGATGCTCGAAGACAGGAAGGGACGGAAGCATACATTCAGCCCCACGCGTCTTCGCCCAGGTGGGAGCGACGACCGTTTCTCATTGTTCGAACGCAAGTCGTTCAGGCTTTTCGAAGGCGACAAGATCCGTTGGACCGACAACGATCATAAGCGCGCACTTTTCAATGCCGATCAGGCGAAGATTGTAGGGGTCGATGCCAAGGGCGTTACCGTCGAAACCTCAGCGGGCAACGAGCTTCGCTTGGCGCGGGGCGATCCCATGTTGAAGCGTCTTGATCTGGCTTATGCCTTGAACGCACATATGGCGCAGGGACTGACCTCTGATCGCGGCATTGCTGTAATGGATAGCCGCGAGCGCAATCTTTCTAATCAGCAAACCTTCCTCGTCACCGTGACGAGGCTGCGTGACGGTCTCACATTGGTTGCTGACAGCGCAGAGAAACTCGGCCGGGCAATCAAGGCCAACAGCGGCGAGAAAAGCTCGGCGCTAGAAGTGACGCAGCGACTGAAGTCAGCGGCGGCAAAAGGCACAGCGCAAGACAAGACCAATGAGAGCGCTGCGCCAGCAAAGGATCCGCCGGAACTCACAAAGGAGCGAGTAAAGCCCTTTGAAATAGGGATTTGACCTAGCGGGAGTAATTTAAATCGCGCGACCAAACCAGATCACTCGGCCGACCACCTGGATTTCGGACCGGTCGACATCGTCCCAGCTTGGATAAGCCGCATTGTCGCTGCTGATAGTAATCTTGCGTCCGCCGGGCTTGAGCGTCACGCGTTTGACCACCAAAGCATCATCGGCGCGCAGAACATAAATACCATCACGCAGCCTTGAACCCTCGTCCGATGCGTCGACCAGCACTTCGTCGCCATCGCTGAGTGTTGGCTCCATGGAGTCCCCCAAAACATGGATGATCGAGAGGCTGGCGCTCTTTGCCCGCGTCAGCGCGGCGAGCCAACGCTCATCAAAGCCGAAACGGGTATGTGCCGTTTCACTTTCGGCAATCGCTCCAAAGCCTGCCGACGCATCGACGTTCAGGACAGGGATCTCTATCAAACCGTCGCGTATCGGTGCGGGCGGGCCGCCAAGGACTTGCTCGTCGACCCCGAAAAAGCTCGCAAGGACGCGCCTGTCATCGTCATCGAGTTTGCGCGGTGAGCCGCGCTTGATGAATTGCTGGATGTAGGACGAGTTGCGTCCGATCAACCGTGAAATAGCCGAATAGCCGAGCCGTCGCTGCTGGATCAGCCGGTCTAGCTCATCTCTGACATGTTCCATCGTCGAATTCCTTCTGAAAGCCTGAGGAGGGAAGGAAATCTCCTAGACTCGATGGAACCTTCCTACTAAGAACAAAGCAAGAACACAAGTCTAGAGTGAGTCGAGGAAGGCTATGAAGTTGTTGGATAGGATCGAGCGTCATCTCAAAGAATCGCACATGTCGGCGACGCGGTTCGGGCGTCGCGCGGTTGGCGACCCTCGGTTCGTTCTTGATCTAAGAGCTGGCCGCAGGCCGCGCAGGAGGACAATCGAGAAGGTGGAGAACTACCTCAACGCAGATAAATCATTGTAAAATGACTACTGCGGTTCTGAATTTCTCTTGAGATTGCTGAAACATATCTTGGCGCGATGCTCTCAATTCTCTAGATCAATTTGTGAAAGCTTCTCCTCCTTGGACTCGCCGCGATCAGGCTAGTTCTACTGCCGGAGAAGGGCTATGTGAGCTCGTCAGCAAGACGAGCTTCAAGGGGATGGGATGAGTGCTTCGACCAAACAAGATTACAAAATGTCATTTAGCACCGGGGGTCTCTTCCATAACGAAAGCTTGGAAGTCGCGCGTTTGCATCTAGACGGAGAGCCCTGGGAAGACACGATCCTCAGGGCCATGGAGGAAGGCGCAACCAGCCTGCCGAAGTCAGCATCGAACCGCCGATCCTTGCGCGAAATCTCAAACCGCTTGCTTACTCTGACGAGCGAAGAACGAGCCTTCCTTTTGGATGAGGCTGACCGCTCTGAACAACAAGCGCTCCTCTGGATCGCCACTTGCCGAGCCTACCGCTTCATACGTGAATTTGCCGTCGAAGTGGTGCGGGATCGATACCTTGGTTACCAACTCGAACTACCCCTTGAAAGCTTTGACATTCTCTTGGATGCAAAGGCGGAGTGGGATGATGGTTTGGCCAATCTGAACCAATCAACCCGCCTGAAGCTTCGTCAGATCATGTTCCGAATAATGCGTGAGGCCGGAATAGTCTCAGAAGATCACCGCATTCAGACGGCTGTCATTTCAACCCGTGTGCGGCACATGATTGAAGCCAACAACCCCGGCGAACTGGCTATATTTCCTAGTGTTCCGGTCGAGGGGGCATGATTTGATGCGTCAACTAAACCGGAAAGAGCGCGCAGAGCACCTCTATCGCGTGATCAGAAGTGAGCGCTTCCTCACGAAGCAAGGCCTCGGAAATGAAGTCCCATTCTTCATCTATCCCTTTCCCGCAGAAGAAGGGCTCACCATGGTCGAGGATCGCGAAGATCTCGTTACTCGCCTTCAACATTCCGGCACCCGGGTGTTGGATTTGAACCTCTTTGATATTGCACTCGATATCCTCTCTGAGCGTGGGATTCTTGAAGAGGTGCTCGAGATTGAGGCCGACACCAGCAAGGGCGAGATCAAGGAACTACTGCAAGGGGTCTTAGACCCAAAGGCTCACCTCGTCCCACATATCGGAAAGGCAATCGAAGCCGTACCGCACGACGTTATTTTCTTGTCCGGCGTTGGTGAAGTGTACCCCTACATCCGCTCACACAACGTTTTGAACAATCTACAGAGCACTGCAAAAGAGGCGCCCACCGTTCTCTTTTTTCCCGGAAGCTACACCCATGCATTGGCGACGGGTGCGTCGCTGGAGCTCTTCGGTCAGCTCCATGACGACAAGTACTACCGCGCCTTCAACATCCTGAATTACGAGGTCTAAGCCCTATGGCTCAGCTGCTAAAAGACATTTTTGAAAAGCCAGTTGATCGCGCCATCGATGGCGTCATCAAGGCTGATGATGAGGCTAGCCTCCGCGTCGAGCTCGACGAATACGTTATTACGGGTGAAATTGGCCAACGGCTCGAGCAATTCCTCGAAGCCTACAACAATTATGACACCTCAAACGGCGTCTGGATCTCTGGCTTCTTCGGCTCAGGTAAGTCGCACTTGCTAAAGATGTTGGCCTTGTTGCTCGAAAACCGTGAGGTCGACGGAAAAACTGCTCACGAGATCTTCGCTGCAAAACTCAAAGACGAGCCGATGCTCGCAGGAGCACTTAACAAGGCCGTTTCCATCCCATCGAAATCAATTTTGTTCAACATCGACCAGAAGGCCGATGTCATCTCGAAGACGGATGTCGATGCGCTTCTATCCGTGTTTCAGAAAGTCTTCGATGAAGCTTGCGGATTCTACGGCAAGCAACCTCATATCGCGCAATTTGAACGCGATCTGCAAAGCCGTGGCCAATTTGAGGCTTTCAAAGAGACTTTCCGTAGCGCTGCTGGAAAGGACTGGGAGCACGGAAGAGAACAGGCACTGCTCGAAGCCAAGAATATCGCGACCGCGTTTGCCGCAGCAACTGGTGGCGACCCATGGGGTGCGAAAGACATTTTGAGCCAATACCGAAAGGACACTCGCGTCTCGATTGAGGACTTCGCAGACACTGTGAAAGCCTGGATTGATGATCAACCAAAAGGTTTTCGACTGAACTTCTTCGTTGACGAAGTCGGCCAATATATTGCCGACAACGTAAAACTGATGACCAATCTGCAGACCATCGCAGAAAGCCTCAACACCAAGTGCGAGGGCCAGGCATGGATTATCGTAACGGCGCAGCAGGACATGGCGTCCGTGATCGGCGATATGACACAGCGGCAAGAGAATGACTTCTCCAAAATTCAAGCTCGCTTCGGCAACCGCATGCCGCTGAATTCGGCCGATGTCGCGGAAGTCATCCAGCGTCGGCTTCTCGCCAAGACTTCTGAAGGCCAAGTGACACTCGGCAACCTGCATGATCGCGAAGAAAACAATCTCAAGACACTTTTCGATTTTGCGGACGGGTCGCAGAAGCTCAAAAACTACCGTGATCGCGACCACTTCATATCGAGCTATCCGTTCCCTCCCTATCAGTACGATCTCTTTCAAATGGCGATCACGTCATTGTCGGAGCACAACGCATTTGAAGGCAAGCACAGCTCTGTTGGTGAGCGGTCGATGCTGGGCGTCTTCCAAGAGGTAGCAAAGAAGCTGAAAGACCAGGAGGTTGGTGGGCTAGCCACCTTTGACCTCATGTTTGAAGGGATACGCACTGCGCTGAAGTCTTCGGTGCAACAGAGCATTCAGATCGCTGAAAGGAACCTGGACGACCCGTTTGCCGTTCGAGTCCTAAAATCCTTGTTCCTCGTCAAATATGTCAAAGGCTTCAAACCGTCGGTTCGCAACATCGCAATTCTGCTTTTGTCGGAGTTTGAGGCGGACCAGACGGCAATGCGCCGCAAGATTGAGGAAGCGCTAAGCCGTTTAGAGAGAGAAACCTATATCCAGCGCAACGGCGAGGTCTATGAGTTCCTGACGAATGAAGAGAAGGATGTCGAAGCCGAAATCAAGGCTCTCGACATCGATCCGTCCGAGCTCTCGAAAGAACTCGAAACTCTCGCATTCGATACCATTCTACGTCACCGTAAGATCAAACATCTCGCGACAAATAACGAATACCCCTTCACCCGAAAGCTGGATGATCACGCTCTAGGACGCGAATACGAATTGGCTATCAACCTCGTTTCACCTTTGAGTGATGAGGTTGAAAGCTCAGATGGCATTCGCATGAAAACTATGTCTCGCGAAGAGCTTGCGGTCGCCATGAATCCAGATGCGACCTTCGTTCGTGACCTGATCCTGTTCAAGCAAACCGACAAGTTCATTCGCCAGTCGCGCAGCGGCTCACCGCAGCCAGGCCGCGACCGCATTGTGGCGGGAAAAGGGGAGCAAAACAGTCGCCGCCTAAAAGACATCGAAATGCAGCTCCGCAAATTGATGGGAAGCGCTCGCCTGTTCGTTAGAGGTGACGAACTCGAGATCGGCGGTGAAGATGCTCAAGAGCGCATAGCCAAGGCGTTCCAATCGCTGGTCGACAAGGTTTACACCAACCTCCCGATGCTGCGCGGTGTCAGCTATACCGAGGCCGATATCAACAAGGCGGTGCAAGCTGAAAGCGGGCTCTTTGGATCTGACGGCACACGGATCAATGAGGCCGAGCAAGACGTCCTCAGCTTTATCAATGCGCAGGCACGCAACGGTGTAAAAGTCTCCGTCAAATATCTGGCTGATCGCTTTACGTCGAAACCTTACGGCTGGCCAATAAATGCGGTTCTTTGCCTAGCAAGTAGTCTGGTCGCGAGGGGCAAGATCGAAGCGCGACTGGACAGCGCTGTGAAGGAGGGACTGGATCTCGCCAAGGCGTTGAACAACAGCCACGCGCTTCCGAACATATTACTTACCCCACAAACGGAATTCACTGCCTCCGAAATTCGCCGAGCTAAGGAGCTCTATCAGGAACTCTTTGCACACCCCTCCTCGGGAACCGACGCGCGCAGTTTGGGTGCAGAATGGACTGCAAGCATTGATGTGCTTGAAGCCGAAGTGGACGAACTTGTTCGCCAATCGCACCGCTACCCTTTCCTGACTTCGCTCGAGCCACTCAATGAGCTGCTGCGGACCATGAAGAGCAAACCGGCGAACTGGTATATTTCCGAGGCGCCTAAGCGCGAGGATGATCTTCTGAACGCGAAGGAGGATATCCTCGACAAGGTGAAGTCCTTCATGGGCGGCGCACAAAAGGACATCTACGACGATGCCCGCGATATGCTCGCCGGCCAATCTGCCAACATCGACTATGTCGATCCTGATGCTGGGGCGAAGTTACGCGCTGCATTGGAGGATCCGAACTGTTTCAAAGGATCGACGATCCAGAACCTCAAGTCCGATCTTTTTGATCTGAAAAACAAGGTCGAACTCAAGGTGCTTGAGGAGCGCAAAGCTGTCATCGCAGAGGTAGAAGACGTTTCAGCCAAGATCGCACAAATGCCGGACTTCCAAGCGCTCGATGCCGATCAACAGACGCGGATCACCGCACGCATCGATAGCCACAAAGAAGGCCTCGATACAGTCACTTTGATTCCCGTATTGCGGGATCGCGCCAATGGTGCACGCACCAACCTACTATCAGACGTTGTCACTGAACTGGATAGTCTCGCGCGCCCAGTACCGGCGACTCAGCCGCAGCCAGGCCAATCCGACGGGCCAGCGCCCGCACCGCAGGCTCCCACAACGATCCTTGCCTCTCAGTTGAAGGTCGCAGCTCCGAAAACGCTGCTGACCGATGAGGCCGACGTTGATGAGTACCTTGATGCGATGAAAAGTGCCCTGCTGAACGAAATCCGCGCGGGTAAGAAAGTTATCGTATAATGATTTTCAAGGTTGAATTCGAGAATTTCACCGCATTCGAGAAACTGAACCTTTCCCTTTCGCCTCGAATCAACGTAATCATTGGGTCCAACGGGACCGGAAAGACGCACCTTCTTAAAGCCATCTATGGATTGAATCTGATCGCTGATGGTAAATTTCTGGAGCGTTCAAAAGATGCGTTTGCGGCCACTGCGTCGGGCAAATTTCTCAGGATCTTTGCGACCGAAGACAACAAAGTGGGGATGCTCGCCTCGAAGAGGGCAAGCGGACCGACAAAGCTTCGTTCTGTAAGCAGTGATGATTCCGTTTCTAGCATCACTTTCAGTGGCCGATCGCAGTATTTTGAAATTACCTCATCGCGGGCAGTTTCTAAATCTAGTTCTAAACCCGTCTATATTCCGACGAAAGAAGTGCTTTCGCTGGTTCGAGGTATTCGCCACCCGGATCATGATCGAGCGACGGTCGAAATGATTTTCGACGATAGTTACCTCGATCTCGCAGAGTTTCTCGTGGAACCGGGCTTCGATGAAAGCAGTTCTGACTTTCGCGCAGACCCTAGGTCGTACAATGTAGTTCGCAAACTAGTTGATCTCGTTGGCGGACGTTATACTTTGCACGACGACGGTGGTTTTCACTTTCAACCTGGTAAGTATGAAGAGGCTGCCAGATCGAAAAACGATCCCTTACGATCCGATTCACAGACCGCACGCGCCTACCAAGACTCCAAGAGAATACGCTTTCGTCCGGAGGGTGGGCCAACTTTTTCGACTGCGATGACCGCTGAGGGATATAGAAAGATTGGCGTGCTCCATCGATTGCTGAGCAATGGCTCGATCAATCTCAAGGAATCCGGCACTCTGCTTTGGGACGAGCCGGAGGCAAACCTAAACCCGAGACTGATGAAGGAGCTGGTTCAAGCCATACTTGAACTGTCGCGAAACGGTCAGCAGATCATTCTCGCAACCCATGACTACGTGCTTTTGAAATGGCTGGATTTGCTAATGGATAAAGTGGGTAAGGAAGACCACGTTCGATTTCATGTTCTACAAAGGCAAAGTCGCGATGGACCAATTTCCCTTTATTCGACGGAAGAATACGAGCAGCTTGTAACCACAGGCATATCTGAAACATTTGGAAAGCTATACGAGGCCGAAATCGAACGCTCAGTGAAGGGTATTGAGCTATGACGACCGTTCAGGAATTTGATCTCGAATTGTCTTTTCCAGGAGCAAAGAGCATTGTCCATTTCGACGACGATCAATACCATGGGGGCAGTACGGTTCAGCGCGTTGATTTCATAGCCGAATATGATGACCAGAGCCTATTTATCGAGATCAAAGATCCCGACATTCCGACGGCGCAGAATCTCGGTGCCTTCGTCCAAAAACTGAATTCTGGGAAATTGGTACAAAGCCTAGCTGGGAAATTTAGGGATACCCTCTTCTTTCGATCAGCCCAGGGTAAAAACGACCGTTCAATCCGGTATCTAGTTTTGCTCTCAATGAATAGCTTGGACGATGCATTGCTAATAGCAAAGCAAGACGAGCTACGAAAAGCCATTCCAATTAGTCATGCTGACTGGTCAAAAAACTGCGCTGCAAGCTGTATCGTTCTGAACTTTGAGCAATGGCGCAGACAATTCGGTGAAGCCTCGCTCCGACGAATTAGCGAGGCAACAGACTGATGGATACCACAAAGCTCAGGAAATTTGCTCAATTTGCGCGGAGTACCTTGATTGATCAAGTTACCGTAAGGCTGGAAGCCGTCTTGAGCGACGGCTCGTCGGCTCGGCGTGAATACCCAAGGGCCTTCAAGAAGCTTGAGACATTAGTTGGCAAACTCGGACGAGAGCAAGTTGTCGAAAAGGTCGCCTACACCTGGTTCAATCGCTTCACTGCTTTGAGGTACATGGATGTCAACGGTCTCTCCCCGGTTCGCGTTGTGTCTCCGTCCGTCGGTCAATTTCAACCGGAAATACTCTCGGATGCGAAGTCGGGGAGTATCAATGAGCAAATCGTCCCCGAAATCACTCGAGATGAAGTCCTCAGTCTACTGGATGGTCGCACCTCCAGCCCCGACCCACAGGGTGAGGCTTACCGACTGCTTGTCGTTGCCGCGTGCAACTACTGGCACGACGCTATGCCTTTTATGTTCGAGCGCATCGACGATTACGCCGAGCTTCTAATGCCTTCGGACCTCCAGTCCAACGCTTCGATACTCGCATACCTTCGTGAGGCAATGACACCTGACGTTTGTGAAGACGTCGAGATCATCGGCTGGCTCTACCAGTTTTATATCTCAGAGAAGAAGGATCAGGTCTTCGCGGGCCTCAAGAAGAACCAGAAGATCACGGCGGAGAACATTCCGGCCGCAACGCAGCTCTTCACCCCGCATTGGATCGTTCGCTATCTGGTCGAGAACTCGCTGGGGCGGCTCTGGCTGCTCAACAATCCGCACAGCGGGCTGGCGGCCAAGATGGACTACTACATCGCGCCTGAAGAACCCGAAACGGATTTCCTGCGCATCACCAAGCCTGAGGAGATCCGCATCTGCGATCCCGCCGCAGGCTCGGGGCATATGCTGACCTATGCCTTCGACCTGCTCTACGCGATCTACGAGGAAGAGGGATACGACCCGACCGAGATCCCCGCATTGATCCTATCGCATAACCTGACCGGCGTGGAGATTGACGACCGTGCAGGCGCGCTGGCGGCCTTTGCGCTGGCGATGAAGGCGGCGGCGCGGCTGGGACGGCGGCGGTTTTTGCGGATGGAAGCTAAGCCAGACATCTGCGTGTTGCAGAACGTAGCCTTTAAAGAGGCCGAGTTGCAGGACGTGACCGCCGTGGTGGGCAAGGATCTGTTCACCGATGAGTTGCGCGAGACGTTGAGGCAGTTTGAGCAGGCCAAGAACTTCGGCTCTCTGATCTTGCCGAGACTACGCGACCCGGCCGAGGCACTAAGGGTGGTCAATGCGCGGGATTTTGACGGAGATTTGTTGCTGAAAGAGGTGCAGCAGCGCGTCATCGCCGTCCTGCGCATGGCCGAGGCGCTTTCGCCGCAGTATCATGTGGTGGTGGCCAACCCGCCTTACATGGGTTCAGGGGGCATGAACCCAGAAATGACCAGCTTCGCGCGTGTGAACTTCCCAGACAGTCGCAGCGATTTGTATGCAATGTTCACCGAGCGCTGCCTATCTCTTAATGTCGTTTACGGCATGTCTGCGCTTGTCACCATTCAAAACTGGATGTTCATTTCTTCCTTTGAGAAGCTGCGCGACAAGTTAATTTCACGGTACCACATTTCAGATTTGCTGCAAATCGGGTTCAATAGTTTCCCTGAGTTGAACTCAAAAGTCGTACAGGCTGTCGCATTCGTGATAAAGAATGGAAAATCAAAATACCCAGGGCGATATATTAATCTGAACGACGCCGCTCAGTCAGCCAACAAAAGAGAAATACTCGAACTAAAGTTGAAAGAGAACGATGTATTTCTGACGGAAGACGAAAAGTTCTCATCTATCCCAGGGTCACCTATCGGTTACTGGCTCTCGGACTCGGTGTTCAAGGTTTTTGAAAATCTACCTTCGCTTGCAAGCGTTGCTCCGACAAAACAGGGCCTTGCTACCGGCGACAACGAACAGTTTCTTCGGCAGTGGTACGAAGTCAGCTCTTCTGAAATTGGACAGGGGACACTTTCGTCAAAAGAGACGGAGGATCGGCCAGAGCGCTGGTATCCCTGCAACAAGGGTGGGGAATTCAGAAAATGGTTCGGAAACAACGCCATTGTTGTTGACTGGCAACATTCAGGAAAACGTATAAAATCCTTCAAGGACAACAATGGAAAGCTTCGGTCCAGACCTCAGAATGAGAATTTCTATTTTAAACCCGGGATAACATGGTCGGCAATCTCAAGTGGCGGGCTTTCGATGCGGTTATCTCCATTGGGTTCCATGTTCGAAACGAAAGGCGCAATGTCCTTTCCGGAAGAAGAGAACATTTTCCCGGCTTTGTCCTTCGCCAACACCAAAGTCGTAAACCGCTTGCTGCTGGCTCTATCACCAACGTTGGATTTCCATGAAGGCCCAATTGGTCGGTTGCCTTATTTGCGCGTCTCTGGCGCAGCGGACATTGGACGACGTTGTTCCGAACTGGCTCGCTCCGACTGGGACGCCTTCGAAACCTCGTGGGATTTTACCACGCTTCCGCTGCTCTCACCCGATCATCGGGGCGAGAGGCTGGCGAGCAGCTACGCCACGCTCCGCGCCCATTGGCAGTCCATGACGGACGAGATGAAAGCGCTGGAGGAAGAGAACAACCGCATCTTCATCAACGCCTATGGTCTGCAAGACGAGCTGACCCCCGAGGTGCCGATCGAGGAGATCACCCTCACCTGCAACCCCGCCTATCGCTATGCCGTTAAGAGCTCCGAGGAGGACCGCGAAACCCGCCTGCGCGCCGAGACCATGGCCGAGTTCTTGCATTATGCCGTGGGCTGCATGTTCGGCCGCTACAGCCTCGAAGAACCGGGCCTGATTCTCGCCAATCAAGGCGAGACACTGGCCGACTACCTCGACCGCGTGCCTGACCCCAGCTTCATGCCGGACGAAGACAACGTCATCCCTGTGCTAGACGAAAACTGGTTCCCCGACGACATCACCGAACGCTTCCGCCTGTTCCTGCGCGCGACCTTCGGCGAGCAGCATTTCCGCGAGAACCTGAAGTTCATCGAGGACAGCCTTGGCAAGGACATCCGCAAGTATTTCACTAAGGATTTTTACGCCGACCACGTGAAGCGCTACAAGAAGCGCCCGATCTACTGGATGGTCTCCTCCCCCAAAGGCACTTTCAACGTGCTGATCTACATGCACCGTTATCGGGGCGATACGGTGTCAGTCATCCTCAACGATTACCTGCGCGAGTTTATCACCAAGCTAGAGGGAGAGCGCACACGGCTGGAGAAGCTCTCCGACGATCCTGCCGCTAGCCAAGGCCAGAAGACCAAAGCGCTGAAGGATGCGGCCAAAGTCGCCAAGCAGATCGATGAGCTGAACGAATGGGAACGCGACGTGATCTTCCCACTTGCGCAGCGCAAGATCGAGATCGATCTCGATGACGGGGTAAAAGCAAACTATCCGAAGTTCGGTTCTGCCTTGAAGAAGATCGCTGGGTTGAGCTGATGTCAGACCGTATCAAAACGGGTCTTAAGCTGCTCTTCGACGAGCACCGGATAGTGTTCTGGTACGATGCAGCGCGCGACATGCGGGGTGAGTTTGACGCAGTTAAACTGCCAGGCGTGCAGAAGATCGAGATCGCGAATAACGAGTTCGCTCTGAAATACCGGATGCTGCGGCAGGAGCCTCGCCAGAAGTTTCTGGTGTTTCACGACGGCCCCGCGCCTGAAATGGACGACAATTGGCTGCTGGATCTGTATTTCGCCAGTGGTGTGTTCAAAGCCGATCAGGCGGCAATCTGGCTTGCAGAACTGGGCCTGCCGCTGCAGTTTGAAGACGTGGTGCGCAACCACATGGAGTTTTACCGCTCCAAAGTCCGCATCGAAGCGCTGAAGCAGTCGGTCACACCTTCAGATACAAAGAGCGAGGTGCTGCGCCGTATGATCGCCGTATGCGCAGGTGCTCAGGGTGCCTTGGATACGGTCATCGAGGAGCTGCTGGCAGAGCTCGCAGACGAGCGAGACGACGCCATGCGTCTGATTGAACGCTCCGGCCTGACAGATTTCTTCTGGAAGCAGGTTGAGAATGCCTACGGTTACACGAGCGAAGAGCCCGATTTCGAAGACTTCGCGATAACACTGTTCCAGTCCTGTTATGCCCGCGCCTTAGGTGAGGATGGCAAGCTGAATGGCGAGGCCTTGCTCGTTTTCCGCCGCTGGAAGAACAATCGCCTATGGTCAACCGCATTTGAAACGCTGAGCGGTGAGTATCAGGACCTCCTGAAAATTCCTGAGGACACCCAAGACCGCGACATCAAGACTTTGGGTGCCATTGATCACTTCGAGGAGATCGATCGCCATATCATCCGCTCTCTCGTACATGAGATGGCAAGTCAGACGGTGTCATCAGCTGAGGTGTTGAAAGCCGTTCGAGAGCGGAGGCAGAGCCATTGGTACCCGACCTACGAGGATATCTACGAAGCCATCCGCCATGCCACAGAATTCCAGCAAGCCTTGGCTGAGGCGAACTTGACCATGACCTCCCCCGATGAGGGGGTGAAGCGCTATGTTTCCCACTGGTATAGGATCGACCAGCTCTACCGCAAATTCATCTATCATATGCAGAAGAGCGGCCAGGCCTCGCTGCTCAGCGCGCTCTTCGAGAGCGTCGAAAACCGGTATACGACTAACTTCCTTCAAGCTGTGAACGATGCTTGGCAAGATCACATTGCTGAGCTCAAGGACTGGAAGATCTCGGGCTTCGCGCACCAGACGGACTTTTACGTGGATCAGGCCGCAGAATTCCGCCGCCGAGATCAGAAGGTGGTGGTGATTATCTCGGACGCCTTGCGCTATGAGGTTGCAGAAGAAGCCTTGCGCGAGATCCGGAAACTGAACCGGTTCGACGCCGAGCTCGAACCGATGATCTCTGCTCTGCCTAGCTACACGCAGCTCGGCATGGCGGCGCTTTTACCCAACAAAGATCTAACGCTGGAAGCGGACGCAAGTGTGTCTTCTTTCAGTCTGCCCACTCAGGGAACCGTCAATCGCGAAAAGGTTCTGGGAATGGGACGATCGGGAGATCGAGCCAAAGCCATGAAAGCTGATGACTTCATGAGCTTGAAAGCGGATCAGGGCAAAGAGATCTTCCGCGATCATGACATTCTTTATCTCTATCACAACCGGATCGATAACATTGGCGATAAGCTCGCCACCGAGGAGCACACGGCCGAAGCTGCCCAGGACGCCATCGAGGATCTCACCAAGCTTGTCCGCAAACTCACAACAGCCAACTTCTCAAACATTTTGGTGACGGCCGATCACGGCTTTATCTATCAACACCGCGCCTTGGATGAGACCGAATTCTCGATTGCGGATCCAGATGGCGCCGAAATTCTCGTCAAAAACCGCCGCTTCGTCATCGGCAGCGATCTTCAAGAGACTTCAGGTATGAAGAAATTCTCTTCAGCCGATCTAGGGCTGGCAGGAGATCTGGACGTGCTTCTGCCTAACTCGATCAATCGTATGCGCGTCAAAGGATCGGGCAGTCGTTTCGTGCATGGCGGAGCTACGCTTCAGGAAATCGTCATTCCTGTGATCCGTGTCGGGAAACAACGCGACGCGGATGTCGAGAAGGTTGAAGTTCAGATCATCGTTGCCGGAAAGAGCTTGATTTCGTCCGGACAAACTTCGGTCACTCTCTATCAGGCTCAGCCCGTCTCGGAAAAGCAGCAGCAACGGGACCTTCTTGCTGGCATTTACGCCTCGGACGGCACACTCATCTCTGATGAGCATGCTCTCACCTTCGACTACACTTCGCAAAATGCACGCGAACGCGAGCTGCCACTCAAGTTCCTTCTTTCCCGGGACGCGGACCGCTTCAACAATCAAGACGTTTTGCTCAAGCTTCGCGAGCGCGTCGGCAAGACAAGCCATTATGAAGATTACACAAGTCACCGCTTCCAATTGCGCCGTGGCATATCGACAGATTTCGACTTTTAGGGGCCCTCATGAGCGCACTCGACGATAAGATTAACGAGCATTTCGCAGGCTATGTGGTCCGCAAAGACCTTGTGAAAGCGGTCAAGGGCAACGCGATCGTCCCAACCTACGTCCTTGAGTACCTGCTCGGCCAATATTGTGCGACTGATGATGAAGCCTCGATCGATAGTGGGATCGATACGGTCAAAGATATACTCAAGAAGCACTACGTTCACAGAAGTGAAGCCGGCCTGATTCAGTCGACGATCAAGGAAAAAGGACGCTACAAGGTCATCGACCAGATAAGCGTCTCTTTGAACGAAAAGACAGATAGCTACGAAGCTGTCTTCGACAATCTGGGCATTAAGAAGGTCGCAGTAGACAGTGGCACGGTCAAAGCGCATCCCAAGCTTCTTGTGACCGGGGTATGGTGCATTGCTGATGTCCAATACGAGTATTCAGAGGACTCGCGGATTTCTCCGTGGGTAATTGAGACCATCAAGCCCATCCAGATCGCAAAAGTCGATTACGAGGGCTACAAGCAAGCGCGAGCGCAATTCTCCAAAGACGAATGGATCGACCTTCTCATGCAGTCGATTGGCTTCAACCCTGAAGCCTTCGGTCGTCGAAGCAAGCTACTGCAACTCATGCGGCTGATCCCCTTCGTCGAGCGCAACTATAACATCATTGAACTCGGCCCGAAGGGAACGGGTAAGTCCCACATCTACTCAGAATTCTCTCCGCATGGGCAGCTGATCTCCGGAGGGGAAGTCACCATCCCGAAATTGTTCGTGAACAACGCGAATGGGCGGATCGGCTTGGTGGGCTACTGGGATGTTGTGGCCTTTGATGAATTCGCTGGGCGCGAAAAGACTGCGAACAAAGCCTTGGTCGACATCATGAAGAACTACATGGCGAACAAGACCTTCTCGCGTGGAATCAATCCCATGGGAGCCGAAGCCAGCTTTGCCTTCGTTGGGAACACAGACCACAATGTGCCCTTCATGCTGAAGAACAGCGACCTGTTCGAAGCTCTTCCCCCTCAGTTTCATGATTCAGCCTTTATCGACCGCCTTCACGCCTATCTTCCTGGGTGGGAGATTGACGTAATTCGCAGTGAAATGTTCACCACCGGCTACGGGTTCATCGTCGACTATCTCGCAGAGATACTTCGCCACTTGCGCCAGGAAGACTTCTCCAACCGGCCTGACCTGCATTTCAAGATCAGTGAGAAGATCTCCACCCGTGACCGTGATGCCGTCTACAAAACCATGTCTGGCTTTTTGAAAGTCATTTTCCCCGCCGGGGGCGAAACGGCTGAAGACGTCGAGGAGCTTTTGCAGCTCGCACTGGAGAGCCGAAAGCGCGTAAAAGACCAATTGTTCCGGATCGATGCGACCTATCCAGAGGTCGATTTCTCATACACAGGCTCTGGCGGCGAAAAGCGTCGTGTTCAGACCGTTGAAGAACAAGAGTTCCCACAATTCTATTATCTGAAACCAGCCTTGGATCCCAAACAGCAGGATGAATCGAGCGATGCTGTCGATGAGGATGTGACCGGGGACCGACCTGAAGCAGCTAACGCATCAGTTTCCACAAGACCTGCGAAGCCGGTCGCCGAAGAGGGCCATCACGTCTTCGCTGAAAACCGCAAGGGGATCAGCTACAACAAGCTGTTCGCACCCTATCTGGAGGGAGCGTCCCGGATCGTCGTGACGGACCCTTACATTCGCTATTTCTACCAGATCAAAAACATGATGGAATTTGTCGAAATGGTCATTCAGCGCAAAGCGCTCGAAGACCAAGTCGCCGTCCATCTCGTCACAGGGCCTGACGATGGCAACGTGCAAAAGCAACGCGAGCTGCTCGATAGCATAACAGAGGCATGCACAGGTACGGGCGTGGACTTCACTTGGGCGTTTGACAGTTCAGGCACGGGCCACTCGAGGGATATCATCACTGACACTGGCTGGAAAATCGTTCTCGATCGAGGTCTCGACATATTTCAGGCGCCGATGCGGCGGGACGGATTTACCCTTGGCGACCGTTTGCAAGAGCACCGCATGTTGAAGAACTTCTATGTGACTTATGTTCGACAGGACCAGCGGTGAAGTTGCTGTAGTATTTTTGAAAAGAGCGAAGCCATGTTCCGCGTTGATTTGAGCCAAAACCGTTTGTCCCGTCTTTCCCAGAAGCGCTTCTCAGATTTGAACCTTCGCGAGCGGGACCATTTGCAGGAGTGGCTGGCCAATCAACCTGATGCCCTCGGTGAGGAGTTGCTGATTATTCAAAAAGAGTTCGACGGGTTCGACGAGACCCGCGAACGATTGGATCTTTTGGCGCTCGACAAGGACGGCAACCTCGTTGTGATCGAGAACAAGCTCGATGACAGCGGGCGCGATGTTACCTGGCAGGCGCTGAAGTACACAGCCTATGTCTCTGGACTGACCAAGACTCAGATCGTCGATATCTACCAGCAATATCTCGACCGTTATTCAGGCGGCGGCAATGCAGCTGTGCGGATATGTGAGTTCATGGAGGTCGAGGAACTGGAAGAGACTGTTCTCAATCCAGGCAATGACCAGCGAATGATCTTTATCGCAGCCAATTTTCGGCGAGAGGTCACCGCAACTGTTCTATGGCTTCTCGGCCGCGGAATTCGTGCGCAATGCTTTAAGGTGACCCCATATTCGTTTGATGACGAACTCATGGTCGACATTCAGCAGATTATACCGACGCCAGAGGCCGCCGATTTCATGATCGGAATGTCGAGCAAAGAAAATGAAGAAAAAGCCATCCAGAACACACAGAAAAAGCGCCACCAGTTGCGCTTGGATTTCTGGGAAGCTGCGCTCGACCAATTGCGTGCCGACGGCGTTACTCTCTACCAGAACATCAGCCCGACCAAGGACCATTGGCTTAGTGCGGGATCCGGTACCCGTTCGTGTCCTTATCAGATGATCTTCTCTAGGGACGAAGCACGAGTCGAGATAAGCTTGCAGCGCTCTGAGACCGCAGAGAACAAATGGCTGTTCGACCAGCTATATGGACAGAAAGAAGCAATCGAGGCTGCATTCGGAGCCGAACTCGATTGGCGGCGAATGGACGATAAGAAAGCCAGCCGCATCGTTTACGCACAACCCTTCGAGGGTTTTAACAGAGAAGCCTGGCCAGATATGATTGGCTGGCTTGCCGCTCATATCCAAAAACTGGAAACGGCTTTCAGCGGACCGCTTTCCCGCCTGAACCCTCACGTCAGATCGCAAGATGAGATTGCGTAGGATCAAGCCTGTTGGCCAATTAAACAAGCAAGCCTCGGTCTCGGACGTGATTCATGGCCCAAATCAACTGAGGTTTGTTCAATCTAATTGTCGGCACAGATAGCTAGATGGGCCTGAACCCGTTGAGAGCCTGCTGCGCCATCGATTGGGGCACTCCTGCTTCACTGGTCACATCAGCCCATTGAGCAATGGCGGACTGGATATCCGAAATGATTGCTTTGGTTTCGCCAATTTTGAGATCTGCAAACCGACCAAACGATATCAGGTCGTCCAGCTCGAAATTGTCTGTCTTCCCTGAAAGCGACATCTGGTGCTCGTTGGTCCAGTCCCCGTCAGGATTATAGGCATAAACAACATCGTAGGCAGGCGAGAGGCTCCAACGCCCAGCTCGGTCCATAAGAAAAGCGATGTTCTTGGTGTGGTCGTCCTGGTTGCGGATGAAGATGTTGAAAAACGCTCGTCGCACCTGCTCTTTGATGGCATCACGACCAAGCCCAAGCATGCGGATGGTCTCAATCGCTTGCTCGTAGCTGTACGCACGAGCGAGGTTGAAATCGAAGTGACGCATCGCGCAAAGCGACTGCATGTGAAGCTTCTTACCGTCGAGCGTACGGTCGAACCGCTGCGTCATGAAATGGGCTCGCCCGCCTTCTTCGTGCAGGCGGGAACGGGCCATGTCGATGCCGGCCTTCCTTGCTAGCAGATAACATGCGTATTCAAGACGCCCGAAGCCCATGGGGTCGGCGAGCTCCTTGTCGGCATTGCCCGATACGCCATCGAATTTGACAAGCCATTGGGTGTAGCCGGGACCTGCTGTCAGCTGGCCAGAATGGAATTCGCCCGTTTCCTCGTTCCAGGCGAGAACGGCCTTGGCGCGCGCGCCACCGGCGGAGGTGCCGACGCGCAGGATTTCCTGAAGAGCATGATGATCATCATCGCCCTTGAGGACGCCAGAGAGCTCTTCTCTTGCAGCAAGTACTCGATTGGCCAGGTCAACAAGCGGCGCAATGTCGACGGGTCCGCCCTGTTCGCGTCGCTCGCCTGTCGATGGCTCGAACTCAAGCGCGCCCATGCCTCTGCGACCGGTGTAGCAGAGCCGTTCAACCGGATCGAAGCTGTCAGTTGTTCGGCCCTGTTCAGCGAGCCATCGGTTGATGAGGGCGTTGCCGAACTTATCGGGTAGACTGTCAGCGAGCATTCCCGGCAGACCCTTGAAGGTCTCATAGTTCAGTGCAGGAAAGTCATAAACGCCGCCTCGAAGCGGCATAGTGAGCGGCGCCACTTCGATACCGCTTCGGGCGAACTCTGGGGTATACTCGAATACTCCGACATCGCGGTTCTCATCCCACAGAATTGCGCCGATCTGCCGTCCCCACAGGTTTACAACGGCGCGGCTCATGGGGCTTCGTCATCCCAACTCCAGTCTTCACTTGGCTCGTTTGTTGATGATTTCCGCACTCGCTGCCGCGCTCTGCCCGTGTCCGATCGCGGGTCAAGCGGGCTCAACCTAGCGTCGGGTACGATATCGAGAAGGCGATCTTCGATATCGAGCGCCCGCATGATCCTGGCAAGGCTATCGATTGTGCCGCCGTTGCCTGATTCCAAGCGGGAAAGTGTCGAACGCGAAATTCCCGCTAGTTCTGCAAGCTCGGCCTGTTTGAGATTGCGTGATATACGATAGGCTTCGAGCTGTTGCCCAAAATCGGACAGGAGCACCGATAACGGACGCAAGTCTGATGAGTTGTAATGCATCATTATCGAGACTTTACCTCAGAAATGGAGCTTTGTGTAGCGATTTTGCGTCTTTACACCGTGGGCTATAATGTGTCAATATCGATGCGCAATAGCGATAAAGGCAGTTAATGTACTAATATCGATACGTTATAACTGAGTTAAGGAGTCCGGGTATGCCCGATGAGAAAAATCAGAAGGAGAAGGACTGGGAGGGCTTTCGGGAGATCGAACGCGCTATCGCTGAAGATCGCCTGACATCTTACACCTGGAAGAAGGTTTGGGCCGATCCCTGGGAGCGCAGAGGCATATATCTTTTTGCAGCATTATTCATCGCATTTGTAATCTACGTCGTGATCTACGACGGACTGATCTAGCTACCATTCCTTCACATCATCGGCTGCCTCGGCGGATGCTCCTCGTGCATCCCGCGTGGTCCGATCAAGCCTTCCTCTTCGTTGCTCAATGCTTCGAGAGCCCTCTCTCTGCCTCTGGCTGACGTCACGCGCGATCTCTTCTCGCCCATCTGACGGATCTCCGAGCGAGCTTGGAACGCCGCCAAGCTGAACCGAACCGCGCACACCGCTTGCGCTTCCGACATTAGGCCGAGCCACTGGCGCCGCATCAGGCAAGACAAGTTCGCTCGCGATCTCATTATTGAGCCCGTCAGCATAGCTCTCGACAAATCGCGCTTGAAGCTGCTGTCCTTGCGCGCTCATCTGGAAATCGATGTCATCAAAACGCGCTTGGCCGTAATAATCTCGGTTGGCCTCGATCTCGGCCATGCCCCACTCGCGGTAGGCCTGGCTCAAGTTCAATGTTCCCGCTGCATTGGAACTCTCATACCAGCTCGCCTGGCTCTCTAGCCGGTTGGCTATCTCTTCGGCACGGCGTGCTTCCAGCGTATAGCTCTGCGCTTCAGTAAGCGAAGTTGTGACGCCCGCTGCACTGCTCGAAACAAGCGCTTCTGAACTTGAGCTTGTCTCGCGGAAAAAGCCTTCTCTCGAGCTCGACCAGTTCTGGCTTTCGGAAATCTGGCTAAGCGCCCCCTCGATACGCGAACGATCTTCAGAGGCGATACCGATATCGCTGTCGGTCCAGCTCTGATTGCGGCCACCACTTAGGCCAAGTGAACCACGTGTGCCTTTTCGTTCTACTCGTCCCTCGGCACCTGCGTTTCCATTCAGGAACCATGAGACTGTGATGTCATCTGATGCCCGGCGCGACAGGCCGAACTGCTGCTGAAGTGTGTTGGACGCATTGTCGAGCTCGCTGAAGGTTCGGCCAATGCTGTCATTGGTTGACGTTCCGCTGACTGTCTCGTTGGAACGGGACCGGGTGTAGGCATCACGCAACTCGCTGAAGCGTGTGACCGCTGAGCTTGTCGATTGCTGTGCGAGGTTGGAGAAGGTTTCGCTTTGGCTGCGGCTTTCGCTCGCCATGGTCGACAGTCGGCTCGAGAAATCTTGTCCGAGAGTCGGGGTAAATGGATAGCTCGAATTCGGGACTGCAGCGAACTCGGCATCGGGAAAGCTCGTCGTCTGAGTGCCCGTGTCGCTGATGCTGCGCGTCTGCGTGGCACCATAAGCGATATTGGGTGCGAGGTTTCCTTGGGCGAACTGCCGCGAAAACACGTTCGAATTGTCGATGTTCGAATTGCCCAGAGAGACATTGCCGGTGCTCGCGTCGCGTGCCGCTTCCTCTGCTGCGTTCTGGCTTGGGTTCAGATAGCTCGTCGCTTGCCCTGATATTGCCAGCGCACCGCGCGCCACGCCGCCAGCGAGGAAGGGTATCGAGGCGACGAGATAGCCAGCGAGGATCCCAATATCGCTGTTGACGTCGCTCATACCGGCAAAGGTTGCAAGACTAAGGCCTGAACTGCCACCGGCAGCTGCGACATCGCCAGCACCCTTCAACATCAGGATCATGTGCAGGATCACGAAAAGCGGCCCCCAGGCGGCCAGATAGAAGAAGCCGGTGACGTAGCCTCTCAGCGCAATCGGGCCTGTCTTGGGCATAAGGAAAAGCGGGAAGAGCACCGGGAACAGGGCGTAGAACACCACTGTCAGCACGACATTGAGGATCGGCACCCATTTCATCGCGTTGTGCGCAATCGAGGAATAGGTGCGCTCGGTCTGGATATCGGCGCGGGTCTGCGCGAAGACATCGACACTGCTCGTGCCGCTCGATCCGACAAAGCCGTGCATCGCCTGATTCATGGCGTTGATCGTCAGCACCTGTCGGAAGATATCGCTCGCGCTGCGAGAAATACCGGTGAGATATTGGTAAGCGACCGGCAGGTCTGCCATCAGCTTGGCTTTGGCGAGCGCTTCGGTCTGACGCGGATAGAGCTGGCGTCCTGCCACCAATGTCATTTCGTCGATCATGTTGTCCCATTGCCCGGACAGCGCGGTGTAGGCTTCGCGGCAGGTGACAATCGACGCCGTGACACTGTCGTCGGCTTGGCGGGTCAGGAATTGTTGCGCTCGTGCCGCGCTTCCCGGCGCAATGCTCGCCCAGATGTCGTCGCTCTCGGAAAGCTCTTTCATTGAGTAGCGTCCGAGCAATAGGTCATAGAACACGCATTGCTGGACGTGTTCGTCGAAGTTGGTGGCGAACTCAGGATCGGCGATGCGCAGCGATTTCGTGGCCTCGAACAGTCGCGCGCCGTAGATCATACCGTTCTTTGAATAATTGAGGTCGTCGGGCAGGCCGAAAACGAGTTCGGCTGAGCGGGTCAGATAATCTCCTGCCTGACTGGTGAAACTCGCCATGAGCGCAAGCCCGAGCGGAACATTGGCGACCGTTGCCGGGGCAAGGCTGGGGTTGACGCGATCGGTGACCTGCACGTCCATCCGCGGCACCATCAGGCACATGTAGATGAGCGTCGCGCCGAGGAACCAGTTAAGCCAGGCGCGCCAGTCCTGGTTGAAAGCCACCACGATGACCGCCAGCGCCATACCCATCACCAGCGCGACCTGAATAAGGCTTTTATAGCCGCCAGCCCCAGTCCATGCGGCGACCGCATTGAGCACGTTGACGATATATTCGCCGCCGCCAATCGTGAAGATCTCGACCATCCCGACTGCTCCTTATGGAATGATCGAGCGGGACTGCATCCCGCGTGACCAGTCGAGGGCTGCCGCCATCGACGGCGACATCGATGCTGCAAGCATGTTTTCGATCATCGCGGTCTTCTCGATGATCTGCATGATCGCGGAGACCCGCGCTTGGCCGGTTGCCTGTCGCTGTGAGAGGCTTGAACGTACTTCGGCGACCTGAGCGCGCCAGATAGCGAGCTTGGCTTCATCGGCCGCGATGAAGCTTGCCATCGACCGGCCAGCCTCGGCCGTTATCCTTTCGAGTATGGCATAGAGGAGATCAATGCTGGCGATCTCGGCCAGGGTGTCGCGATCGTCAGTCGGCATGCCGCGGCCATAGGCCGCCTGCACCGTCAGGATCTTGTAGAGCGGCACCGAGGCGACCTGGAGCAGTTCCTTTTCTTCGTCTCCAATGGCGGTGTCGCTGCGGATCGCCTCGACCATGCTGCCAATGAGCCTTGCGACACGTGGCCGGATGGCTTTTGTGTTCGTCAGGCTCATCTGCTGAAAGGTTGGGTTGAGGCATTGATCGGGCTCATCGCACTGGAACACCCGAACCGACTGGTCCTGCGTCCCATCGAGCAGCGCGGTCACCAGTGTCGAGGAGGCGTCGCCAGCAAAGGGTACGAACTTGCCCGGCTCATCGTCGCTCGGCGGCACATAAATCACCGTGCCGATAAGCGTCATCGCATACTCGGCAAGGTCGCGGTCGAATGTGCCGCCCGGGTTGAAGAAGGCGCTCTGCTTGAGAACGTGCCAGGTGTAATTGCGCGGCACACCCGGATTGACGTCGGCATAGTCGGCGCCTGCGCTTTCATTGGTCGAAGCGCGCTGCCCGCGTGTCCCGCAGCCGTGCTTGGCAGCGGCGTAGTCGGTGAAGATACCTTCGGAATTGCCGATGGCTTCGCAGATCGCCTTGTCGGCGAGGTCACCCTTTGGCCAGATACCGCCGACCAGCCCTTGCGCCATCTCGCAGGAGTTGATCGAGAGATTGTTCATCAGCTGAGCCTTTTGGCTGAACTCCTGCATGATCTTGTTGCACTCGGGGCAGACCGTATCGATCGCCAGGCTGAAGGCGAAGCCGACCGCGTTGTTGGCGACCGCCTTCAAGAGCGCGACCATCTCGCTTGCATTGATGAACGAAAAGGATCCGGCGAAGATGTCGATCCCGCCGCAGCCTGCCCGTGCCCTTGGGAGTTGCAGATTGGCGATGTTGGTCGTCTTTTGCGGAAAGCGCGTCCAGACATTGCCGAGGCTGTAATAGCCCGCCGACTGGCCTTCGAAGGCGGTCGGGCCGGTGACATTGGCCGCTGCGCCCATGTCATCCATGAAGCGGTCCATGCTGTCTCCGACATTAGCTGCAACCGGTGATACGACCATGCTGGCTGCGGCTATGGTAAGCGCTGCATTGCGAATTCTAGTAATCATGTCCGGCTTCTTTCACGGTGAGGAGGTAGATGCGGTCCTGGAGCTCGTCGGCCGAGAGCACGCCGTATCCGATCGGGATCGGGCGCTTGGCGAGGCTGTCCCAAAGCACCAGCGCAGGCGTAATCCCGGGCTCGAGCCCCATGCGCGGGCGCTGGCCGCTTTCGACCTTGTAGTCAGGGAAGTGCCGCGAGGGTCCGCCGTCGGTCGAGATCGCCCGCACCGTAATCTGCCAACGGTCCGCCACTGATCTGACGATCGGGCTCATGACCTCGCAGGCCCCGCAGGTCTGGGCAAAGAAATAGAACAGGCCGTAGCGCTCAGACAGCCGCGCCATCACCGCGTCGCGGTCGGCAGCGCGCGCATCCTGCCATTGCTTCTTGGCAAGCGCGCCGACCGGGCGCTCAAGCGTGTAGTCGAGTTCGGGATCCTGCCAGATGGCGCGCTGCCAGACATCGGAGAACAGCGAAGCCCGGTCGAGCTGTGCGCGCTGAAAACGGATGTAGGCGGTGACGTTCTCCGGTGTCGGATAGAGGATCGCGCGGGCTTTGAGCTCGCGCAATTCTTCGGTGATCGCGTCGAGCTGCTGCGTAGCTGCAACCTCTTTTGCAGGCTGCTCCTTTTCGGGTTCGGCTACCGGGACCGGCTTGACGCAATAGAACCAGTAACCGAGCCGGCGCTGCTCGCAATAGAGGCTGTCAGCTCTCGTGGTCGCCTCTGCCGTCCGGCTTTGCTGCGCGGTTGCCGGGGCGGGTATTACAGTGGCGAGCCACAAGGTCAGGGCGACGATCAATTGGCGGCGCATCATTGGCCACTCCGTGCGTAATAGTCTTCGATCTTCTGCTGGATAAGGACGCTGGTCTCGAGCTCATCGGGAAGCCGCGCCGCCTCGGTAAATTCCGCATAGACTTCGCTGAAATCCATTTGGCTGAGATCAAGCTGCGCGAATTCGTCGAGGGTGAAGCCCTCGCATTGCTCTTCCCTGGGTTTGTCCCAGGGCTTGGGAAGCTGTTTGCGGCCTTGTTCCTGGAGGATGCGAGACAGCTTGCTCTCAAAGCAGCAATAGGCCTTTTTCTTGGTCAGGCAGACGCCGAGGAACTTCTTCGAGCAATAGGTCCCGGCATAAGCGCACAGGCCTTGCGCATCGCGTTCGTGGAGCAGAACTTCCTCGCGATCGCAGCCAAGCGCCACCAGCAGGCTGATGCCAGGGATCAGCGGAAAGCCTTTGCCTTTGCAGCAATTGAGAACGCCAAAGACCTTGGACGAGCAGGTGTTCCGGGTCCCACGAAACAGCGTCAACGTGTCCGGATCAAATGCCCCACGGGCCTCATCCATCGCGTGGAGCGCTGTGACTGCATCCTTGAACTCGTCATTGGCATTGCGCTCGATCGTTTCGCAGGATCCGTCGATGCAATAGACATCGCCGTCGCAGACATATTGGGTTGTACCGGTATCACCTGCCGGAAGCGGACATTCGTAGATCCGTTCCCAGGTCTCGCATGGAGTGCCATCGGTGAGGCATTCTTCGCGCAGGAACCGGCAAGTCCCCTGATCCTCGATCTCTGCGCAATCGCTCGCCGCGCTTCGCGTCACGCAGCTGTAGCTGCGCTGCCATTCCCAGCAGGAGCGCGAAACCGATACGCCGTCGATAATCCGGGTCTGCGGAAAGCTGTCAGTACAGATCTCGGTTTCGAGCGCGCAGTCAGCATTGTTGCCAAGCCCGGTGCACTGGCTCTCGTCCAGGGCCGTATCCACCTCGGTGTCGGTGGTCACGGCATAAGGAGTGAAGCGGTTATCCGGTGCATCGCAGCTGATCTCGGCAATCGGATCGCCGGGTTCCGTGCAATAGTGGGTGAACTGGTTGTCACGCCATTGGAGGCATGGCCCGGGCCTGTACCCGGTAATCCGGCAGGAATTGCCGTCGAACGCAGAACACCATGGGTGCCCGAAACTGCCTCCGGTGTCGTTGCACAGATAGTGCCATTGCTGGCGCTGGCTCACGTTTGCGATGAGTGGAACCGTGCACTGGCCTGCCGACTGCTCGATCCTTGTGCCCGAATTGCAGGTGGCTGTGTAAGTCCCTGCGCTCGCCGATCCTGGCGGCAGCGGGACGCAGGCGCCCTGGCTGCCGGTGACCGACATGCCGCTCGTGTAATCGAGCGGGGTCTCGTTGATCGCAAGGCTTCGCGCGATAACATCCTCGATCTCTTCGCTGTCGAAGCGAGCACGATTGGCAATGCTGTCGCGCATGGCGCGGTAACCTTGATGTGTGGTCGCAGCAGCGGCCGCGCTGCTTTCGATCCGGTCGGGATTGTCGGCAAGCCGTTCGAGGTCTCGCACCGCGTTTGGCTCGTAGTTGGGAAGATCGGCCGCTTCTGGCGGGGTTTGCGCGGCTCGCTGCGCATCACCGCGCAGGCTCTGCCCGAAGCTTTTCCCGTCTTCCTTCGCGTCTTGCTGCTGTGCTGCCACGGGCGCAGCAACCAGGCAGGCGGCGAGTGCCGCTGCTTTGAGTAACAAGCGGTGCATCATCGCTGGTCTCCTTGAAGGCGGTTCCTGTGAAGGCGGGCGAGCTCCGCGCCTGGGCCACGGCCCAAAGCGAAGGTTTCAAGCACTTCTCCCACGCTGATATTGCCCGCGATCCGGTCATGCGGGGGCACGTTGCTGATACAGTCGAACCCGTCGCACGGGACGAAATCAGTGCTGAGCATGACAAAGCTCGGCGCAGCTTCGATTTCGAAAGCCCGGAACAGCCGGGGATCGATGCCGAGCGATCCGGCTTCGGTGCTATCGCTCCAGATCGCAGAGAGGCGTTTCTTGAACCCCTCGCTGTTTCCTTGGGGGAAACCGCGCAGCACGGTGACGCCGCCGGCCCGCGTCATGTCATGGACAAGCGCTTTCAATGCCGCTGGCGGCATCGACAGGCTGGCAAAGGCGATGAAGCGAGGGCTTGACCCTAGCGATGCCTTTTCGGCAGCGACCTGACTCGCAATCATCGTATCGAAGTCGAGGACGGCGTCAGTTTCGGGCACCGTGATGCTCTCCGCATAGGCGGTTCGGTTCGCCAGCGCCTCGACTTGTAGGGTCTGCGCGTCCTCGGTCAGCGCTTCGGCACGCTGGCGCACATTGGTCGCAAGCGCTTGCGCCTCTTCGGAATGCTCGGCCGCGCGCTCCCGGATTGCATTGAGGTCGATACCCTCGGGTATGCTCTGGGCGAGGGCCAGCCCGCCCAGCGACACGGCGAGGCCAACAGGCAAAAGGATCAGATATTTGTTCATAGTGCGCAGCAATTCCTCTTGCGCCAGACGAGGTATCCCATGTCTTCGCCAATGGCGGGGATCATCTGTCCGGGTTCCTGAAGCGTGGTGGAGGTGCCGATCGGCGGGCAGGCGTAGCGTCCGCTTGTCGCCGGATTGGGATTGGTGGCCTGGAAGCGGTATTGCTGCTTTCGCATCACCGGCATCAGGTATTTGCCGCACAAGCCTTTAGACCCCATCGTGCCCCACGAGACGAGTTCACGGTGCAGCTTGTAAGCGAAGCGAGAAAGCACGAGCCGCGAGGCCTGGACATGCCCGATCGAGGCCGAAACATTGCCGTTCATCGGATACATCGAGCCCTGACAGCCTGCGCACCAGAACATCTCGTCGATTGGCAGCTTGGCGGTCGAAGCCGCGCAATCAGCAGCGCAGGCGGCGAGCGCTAACGGATTGGCAAAGAGCACCGCTTCAGGATTGATGATCGCAGTGAGCTCGCTGTCCTGCCACAGCGGATCGATCTCGGAGATGTAGAGGATATCGATTGATCCCGGCTCGAGGCACAGGAAATCGGCGACGATCTCCATCCAGTAGATCAGCGGATAGGCATACCAGTGGACGTGCCAGCTCGAATAATACTGGCTGGCACCGCCTACGGCGGACGGTCCTGAGATCGAACGGAACCCGATATCGAAGCCGGGATCGAGTTTTGTGCCGCCAAGGTTCACGAAGCACCACGGCTTCATGCTGACATCGGCAAGGCGGACCGGCTCCCAGAACCCCATCGCGATGCCGGGCCGGATCCCGCAAAGGCAGACCGGGAGATCGGGATTGTCGGGATCAGGTCGATTGCTCGGCCAGATATCCAGCCCGCCGATGGAGATCGGGAAAAGGCATGACCAGCAGATGTCGGTGATCGGGTTGACGAAACTGCCGGTGCATTTGCCCGGACCCGCATCGGCCGAAGCTGGCGAGGCAAAAGCGAGCGAAAGTGTCGCCGTCATGAGGATCAGGAAAGCGCGGATGCTGCTCATGGCCGTGCCTTTCGGGGCGGTAGCGCGATCTCGCTCACCTCGAGCAGGCGCCCGTCCTGCCGCACGCGGGCTGGAACGGACCGGATGCCAAATTTCGCGGTCAGCTTGCCGCCCTGGTCAAAATAGAAGCGGCGCTGTCGGGCCTTCATCAGCTCGAGCGGCGCGCCCTTGACCAGGATCAGCTTGGCATTGGCGTCTTGTTTGAGTGCCCAGGCAAGCTGATCGGGATCATCGCCATCAAGAAACAGCAAGTCGGCACGCAGCTGCACGCTGTCGAGCGGATTGACCCTTGTGCCTGCCGCATGGATGAGTTCGCCTTTCGCGCCGCGGATATCGGCGGCGAGCGTGATCGTCGGATCGAAACTCCAGCGCCGCGCTTCGCTCGCCCGGACAAGTCGGCTGACGGGATCAGGCCGGTTCACCCGCGCAATTGTGCGACGCTTCAGTTCGTTGTTGAGCCGCGCTGTCTCTCCCGATTGTTCCATCTGGGTGAGGCGGGAATGGATCTGTTCGAGCAGGTCGCGTTCGATCACGGGAAAAACCGTGCCGCGCTGGCCATAGTCGCGGGCCATTGCCTGGATGGGAAAAAGAAGAGCCGCCAGTGGGATCGAGAGGAAGAGTAGCTTTCTCACAGGATCGCCCTCCCACTGCCAAGGATCTGGCCGCGGCAGATGAACCCGATCTCGGCGTAGCGGCTGTCGAACCCGCGCGGATGGTCGGTCCCGGTGTAGAAGCAGTCTTGCGGGATCGGGCCTTCGGGGCCTTTGCCCAATGGGATGCCGAGGCGGGTTTCTTCGAGCCGCGCAGCAATCCTTTGACCGTTGATGAAGACCTCCTGGCCTCGGTGGCTCACGACATCGCCCGGCACTCCGAGAACCCGCTTGCCGAAGAGCTGCGCGCCTTCTCCGAAGTGCGCTTCGATGAGCTTGCTCTTCGGTGGCTCGAAAAAGATCAGGCTGCCGCGCTCGATTGGCGCATGCTTATCGAGCCAGAAGGCCCAGTTGGGCAGGCTCGGGCTCGCATTGATGAGGAAGGCGTGTTCCTTGGCGAAGGCATCGACGGCGCTCCATCCAAGGGGAAGCAGGACCAGCGCGGTAAGAACAAGCGGGCGTTTGAGTGTCTGGATGAGCGGTTGGATGAGGCCTGTCATGGCGTTTCCTCCTGTTCGAGCTGGCGGATGATCCGCACGCGCAGTTCATCGGTCGCGTCCGGAACACCGCCCGCGAGCACCGCTTCTCCGACCAGCACAATGCGCCCATCGGTGCCCATCTCCCTGACGGCGCGTTCGGAAGCCTTGAGAAAGGCGAGCACGCGCGCTTGGCTCGCCTCGGGATCGCGTCCGTCGCGCGCTTCTGCGTCCACAAATGTCGAGATCGTCTCGGCAAGCCGGACGGTGACGATTTTCTGACGGGGCTCGGACAGCTCGCGGCTGACCCAGGCCGCCCAGAGCAGTGCACCTGTGATGGCGAGCACGCCAGCAATCTTGAGCAGCAAGGCGCGATTGAAGGTCGGCAATTTTCTCGTATCAGTCACGGGGCGGCTCCTTGTCGGGGTGGGTCTCGAGCTCGTCGATCAGCCGCTGCAGAAAGCGCGGCATGCGAAAGAGCGTCACCGCGCCGCCTGCGACGAGGAAGCCAATCTGGAGATCCGAGCTGAAAAGGCTGCGGCGCAAAGCGTCCGCTTCGAGATAGCGGTCCGAGAGATTGCCGAGCTGGGTGAAGAGCGCGTGCAAGTCCCAGCCAGCGACAAACAGGAACAGGGCAAGCGGAAGACCGAGCGCGATAAGAAGCGAGGTCGCAGCGAAGCGCGCGGTCTCGATCAGGACGAAGCAGGTTCCCTGCAGAAAGGGCAGGATGGCTTTGAGGTTTGCCGGTGGCGTCCGGTCAGCCAGATGCGAGACCATCACTGCCCGTCTCCTGCGACCATGCGGATCGCATCGGCGAGAGAGTGCCCGCGCCGCTCATAATCCTGGATCGCGGCATAGGTGTCGGGATCGGACGAATAGATCGTTGCCGAGAAGGGATCGAGCACGAGGCGTCCGACCGCTTCGGTCTCAGGACCCTTGATAAAGATCTCGCTGTACTCTGTGCCCGAACGCTTGAGACTGCGGATCAGCGTCTCGGTTCGGTCGTCCATGTCGAGCCGGGCGTTCGCCCTAAAATCGGCTATGGTCTCGGCCTTCTGCTGGAGCACGAGCATCCAGTCGCTGTTTTCGAGCGCGGCCCGCGCGCCGTCGGACTTGTAATAGTCGTTCAAGGACTGCGTGGCGGTTGCGAGCGCGCCGCCATATTTGCGCGCGGTGCGCGCATAGCTCTCGACGAACTCGCCCATCGAGCCGCCCTTGAGCATCGCCCAGGCTTCATCGATCAGCAGCAGCTTCTTGGTGGCGCGCGATGAGCGCGTCATCGCCTGGCCGGTCATGAACATGATCGCCGAGAGGACCACGCTTCGGAGCTCCTCGCGGCTTGCGAGATCGCTCATCTCGAAGACGGTGAAATCATCGTCGAGCGCGAAGCTGGCCTTGCCCGAAAAGAACCCGCCATAGCTGCCGCCGCGGCAAAAGGGCGCGATGGCGGTCGCAAGATCGCGGCCTGCTTCGCTCTCCGAACCTTGCAGCGCGTGCGCAACATCGTCGACCGAGGCGCCGCTGCCGAGCGCGTCCCAGGTTGCGGTTACGGCCTGGTCGATCAAGCCGCGCTCGGTATCGCTCGGTGCGGAGCTTGGCCGCGCCATCTGGCCGATCATGGCCTTGATCATCGCGAAACAGTCGAGCCGGTAGTCTTCATCCTCATGGGCGCGGGCATCATCGACCATCGAAAAGGGATTGAGCGAGAAGCCGGAAGCAAGCGTGAACTCGACGAACCGACCGCCCTGCAGTTTGACTGAATGCTCGAAGCTACGCCCGTCGTCGATTACCACGACCTTGGCGCCCGCGCCGCGCAAGGCGGCGCAAAGCTCCTGCAACAGCACGGATTTGCCCGACCCTGATTTGCCGCAGATCGCGATATTATGATTGCCCGCGCCATTCTCGAAGGGAGACCACCAGAAGGGCTGGCCACGTCGGCCGACAAGCAGGAGATGCGGGATAGCGCCGCCGAGATACTCGCCCTGCATCGGCGCGATATGCGCCGCCGTGGTCGAGAGCATGGTTTTGAGGCGCTTAAGGCGCGCCATGTCGTGGGCCAGCCCGTCGGCAAGGCTCAAGGGGAACGCTGCGACAAGCCCCTGTAGCTGAAGGAAGCGCTCGTCCGCCAGGTCCCAGCCTGCTGCCTTGTAGATGGCCTTGATTACCCGCTCATGCGCATCGCCTTCGCCGAGCGGCGAAATGCTGGTCAGCCCGTAGAACAGTTTGACGAGCTTCTTGCCCGCCTGGAGCTCGGCCTGGACATGGCGCCATTCTGCCGACTGCTCGGCCAGTTTGGGAAGGAAACTCGCGCTCTTGGTCTGGCTTAGGCTGGTTGTGCGCATGAACTTGAAGCCCGCGCGCGCCGAGGCGGCTTCCTGGTCGGGATAGACGAGGCACAGCATGGTGGCCGTGGGACAAGGGAAGCGCAGCTTGTCGGCAAACATGTCGCCGATAAGCCTTGCGCATTCCCATGGTGCCCAGCGTTCGGGTGTCGAGCGCACGGCATAATGGCGCACGTCGAAATGGTCGGGGTAGCATTCGCCGACTTCCGGGTGACCCTGCTCATCGCGCCCCGTCTCGCGGAACCGCTCGGTCCTGAGGATCATGCGATCGTACTCGACCTCGAGTTCGATGTCGCGCCGGATCGCTTGGGTATCGAGGGTGTCGTGCGGATTCCAGCTGTGCGTGTCCGGCTCGTGCGCAGTGGTAGGCGCGGTCAGTTCATCGATCAGCGCGAGGAGCCCGTTCGGGCGCAGTTCCTGTGCCTGAGCCCCAAGCGAATGCAGCATGCCGATGAGGCCTTCGCGGCATTCAGAGAGCTCGGCGTCGGTCACGCTGCCGGGGACCGGCACGCCGAGCGAGACGATCACGCGGACATTGCGGGCATGGAAAGGCGCATGCGCTGAACCTGAATTCCAGACGAGATCATAGAGACGCTTCGTCCGCGCCCTCGCGATCGCTTCGTAGATCCCGCCCTGCTCGTAGCGCGGAGCGAACCAGGGAGCGACGACATTGCCGATGCGCGGCGATGCGAAGTTCAGGATCTGGAGGCAGGCGCCTTGCGGTAGCCCTTCGGAAAAGAACTGCCCGAGGATCTCGCCGGTCTGTTCGTCAGCTCCGATCAGCGGGGTCACTTCGAGGACGAAGCCTTTCGAGCGCGCGTTGCGGTAGAGCTTCGCGCCTTCATCATAGACCCGATAAGGGAGCCAGTCTGAAAGCATATCGAGCCCGAAATGAGCGCGTTCGCTTTCGGCACGTGCCGTATCGGCAAAGAGCCTGCGCGATAGAGCGTCGCGCGCTGTGGCCAGGGATAGGGTCACTGGCTTTCTCCTTCATATTTGTCAGGATGGGGGACCGGCTCGCGGGGAGGGACAAACGAGCCGGGTCCCCCGGGTTCCGGCGCGTTGGCGCCGGGCATCGCCGGAACGGGCTGCAGGGGGATAAACAGCTGTTCCGGCAATGGTTCGTCGTGATTGTTTTGAGGTGCGGTGATCTCTTCGCGGGTTGCAGCGATGTTCGCGCCCAGCGAGCGAAGGATATCCCTCCGCCCTTGCGGTGCGCGCCGGCCCGTTCCGACAGCTTCAGGCAGCGTCACGTGCACAACCCGCGCTTCGTGGTCACGGCCTGCTTCGTCGCGGTAGGCCGCGATGACGACCTGCAGGCGGCGAACGGCTTCGTCTGTTTGCGGCACAGGGCGGTGCACGTGTTTGACGTCGCCTCGGTCGATGCCGGTTGCCCCGGCATCGATCATCGAAGTGGGCGCGCAGGTTCCATCGGGCGCGCGGCAGGCAAAATTGCCGTTCACATTGGTCCCGAAGCTGGTGCATCCGCTCGCCAAAAGCAGCGCTGCTGGCAGAGCGGTTGTTCGAAGGATCGGGGGCCGGCTCATTGTCCGCTTCCCTTCGCCCCGGCCGCGAAGCGGCGGATTGTCGCGGCATCGCGGTAGCCATGGAGAACGGCTCCGTCGCGGGCGCGCACGATCACCGGCGTGCCATTGAAACCGTTTGCCTTTGCAAAGGCCTCGTTGGCATCGAGCGCCTTGGCTCGGCTGCAACTTTTGCCGTTCGCCGGAGCTTGTCCGGCATAGGCCGCATGCAGCGCCTTTGCTGGATCCTTAGCGCAGATCACGGCTTCGGAAAGCTTCCGGCTCGCTGCACCGAAGATCGAAATCGGTCGCTCTTCGACATGCACCTTGGCCTTGGCGAGTTCGCCTGCAAGGCGCTGGCAATAGCCGCACTGGAAATCCGAGAAGACCACAAACTTTTCGCCCTTCGGGTTGCCCCAGTGGATCGCACCGTCTTCAGGGAGGGTGGAGAGATCGACCCGCGTAGTGGCCGCTTTTGTCGGGGTTTTGTTCGGGCCACCTTGGGCCTCGCCTCCGGCGCGCGGCGCACCGGCGGCAAGCAGGTCGGGATTGAGTTCGAGGAGCCGCGCAGCGGTGACATCGCGCCGCTCCTCCATGTCGTAGAGACGGCCGACGAACAGGTAGCGCGCGGTCTCATCGATGTAGAAAAGCGTGTCGTTCGAGACAACTTCGCACCAGGGGCCGAGCCTGTCGCAGTCGATGGTATCGATCGGGGTCTTAGGCAGCCGCAGTTTCAACGCCTGCGCGACATCGCCAGCCAGAGATGAAGCCGATGCAGGAATGGCGGTGACAGCCGAGACCCCGAGTGTCAGCAATGCAGCGGCACCCGAGCAGGCAAGCGCAAGGTGGGCGGCGCGGGCCTTCAGGCCCGGCCGGTGATCATTGTAGTTCATTTAGAAGAGCTCCTGACATGGACGCCGTCGAGAAAGACGATTTCGACTTCGATGCCGGTCGGCATCTCGACGACTGGTTGATATTGTTCTGCGCGTTCAATGAGGTAGCGGGAGACCGTGTCGGCGGCTTCGCCGGCTCCCTGGCCGAAGCCGCCTGCAAGAATGTCGGTTGGAGAGAGCGCTTCGCGCTGGCCGTCGCTGCCCACCTGTCCTGCAAAGATACCGTTGGCGTTGGCGGAAAAGCCGCGTCCGAAGCCGCCAACGATCCCGGCCAGCAGTGCCTGGCTGACAAGGCTGCCTTCGCGGCTGACCACGCGGCCACGCACACCCGACCTTCCGGCAAAGGAGATGAACCCCTTGACCTCGCTCACGGCGAAGCGGCCACCGGGCTGCGCGCAGGTCATGCGCACCAGCTTGACGTACACCTTCTCGGCCGAGAGATCGCCGCGCGCCGCGCCATTGACGAGGCAGCCGGTAATGTCGGTTGTGAGCAGCTTGTTGCCGCGCATGACCGAGCGGGCCGGTCCGGTGATCCGGAGCACCACGGGAAGCGGATCGCTCTGGCTGGCAACGCCGGTCGAGGCGTCGACGCCCACGATGACCGTTGCCGGTGCGTAGCTGTTGGGCGGCAGGTAATCGCGGCTCGCTTCGAGCAGCAAAGCTGGCGCAGTCTCTGCCGCGCGCGGCTTGCCGTCCTTGCCCGTCTCCGCGCCGAAACTCATCAGGCTGAGCTGCCCGCCCTGCGTTTCCGGCGCTCCTTGTGGTGGCTGGGCAGCTCTGCGGGTGCCGACGCCGGGGCCATATGCCGGTGGCGGCGGCAAGGGTGGAGCGGTTGCAGGTGCCTTCGCGGCTTCGCTCAGCTGTGAACGCAGATTGGCGTTCTCAGCCGAGATCGCGTCGATCGCTGCCTGACCGTCGGAGCGCATCTGCGCGTTTTCGCTGCGCAGGGCTTCGAGTTCCTGTTCGATCTCGGGGCGTGGCAACTGCGTTTGCTGCAGATCCTTGATCGCGCGGCCCTGTGCATCGAGCCGGTTACCGTAGCTCGCGACGAACTCGCGCTGCGAGAGGTTGCGATTGACGAGGCCGCCGGTGTCGATTGTCGCCGCACCATTGGCATCACTGCCGCCCTCGTCGCCATCGCCGCCGAAGATGAACATCCCGCCGCCGATGAGCGCGATGGCTCCGATCCCGGCGAGCAGCATCTTCTGGCGCTGCGCGATCTGCGAATTGAGGTTGCGCCGTCCGCTCTCGCGCGCTTCCGGCGAGCCCGGCAGCGGCCTCTTTTCGGTGTCCTTCTGTGTTGCCTCGGCCATCAGTCGAGCCCTCCCCTGGCAAAGACAAGGAAGGCACTGGTCGCTTCACCGGGAGCGAGTGCATCGCGGCCATAGGCAAAGGCGAGCGCACCTGCGGGACCTTCGCGCTCGGAGCCAAGCGCAAGGCTTTCCTGCCCGAGGTTGCGCACGAGGAAGCGCTGTCCGGTAAGTTCATCGCCCTGGTATTCGGCGACCAGCTGGACCTCGATCCCGCCGCTACGGCGCGGAGCGGAAAGTTCGGCGCGGGCGGTGAAGCCGGGGAGGACGGCATCTGTTGCCATCGCTTCGATCAGGCGGATTGCGGCGTCTTCGGGGCCGGTTTCGGCCTCCCATTCTGCCGCCTCGCTTTTGGCAAGCGCGGGATTGGTGATGAAGAGCTGGGTCGCCTCCTGACCGCCGAGGCGGCAGGCGAACTTGTAGACATAGCCTGCCTTGCTGGTTGCAAAGAAGCTGACGCGCGCCGCTGCGAACTGCGGGGGCACGGAGATATAGATGTCTCCGCGCACCGGCTCATGCGTCACCTGGAAGTCGTTGTAGGGAAAGCCGCTTGCGATCTTTGAGACATTGGCGAAGCCATCATCGATGAGCGCGATCCGGGTGAGCTCACCGCGGGCCAGCTCGCAGTCGATCGTTGCGTTGTCGGCCGCCTCGACGAACTGGTCAGCATGCGCCGGAACAGGCGCAAGTGCGAAAGCAATAACGGCAAGACCGCTTAGCTTGAGCCCGGGATCGGGACGTCGTGTGGCGCCAATCGCGAAACAGCCAAGGCCGGTTCCGACAAGCGCAGCGGCCAGGGGAGATGGGAGAAGGCTCATTGCCCGGGTTCCTCTTTGTCAGTAGGAAGTTGTTCGAAGCCGGCGAGAGCGAGGCTGAGGCCGCGCTGCGACCAGCGGAAACGGAAGGCGCGACGTTGGCTCGCGATCACCTGCGCGCCGACGAAAGTCTTGAGCGTGCCTTCGACCGTTGACGTCAGAGCCTTGGGATCGACGTGGATTTGGGCGATCACGAAGGCTTGGGATATGTCGGAGCCGCGCTGTTCCTCGACGATCTTCACGAGGTCCGCCTTGAGCACGCCATGTGAAGCGGGGTCGGCAAGCTTCAGGATGTTGGCCATCCAGTAGTCGAGGCTTTCGGGTGCCCGGTTAAGGAACATCAGCGCCGTGTCGCGGGTGACAAGCTCGAGATAGGGCGCGTCGACACCGCCGCTTGAGACGGTTATCCGTTCGGATGTAATCGGCACCAGAACGACTTTCTCGTCGCCTGTCACGGCTGCGCCGAGGCTAACCAGCGTGGTCAGGCCAAGAACGCCTGCCAACACGGCAAAGCGGTTGCGCTGGCGCAAAAAAGTCTGCGCCTGTTCGTGAGCAAATTCTGCTTGCATGGTTTCCCTCACTCAGCCCGCCAGCAGGCGGCAATGGGAGGGCGGCGTGGCTTTCAGCCCCAGGAAACTCCCGGGCAGATACCAGTACGCAGCGTGCACCAGCGCCGATCCGGCACCGCGAGCCTTTGCCTTCCGCAAGGCAAGCCAGGCTCCGGCGGCCAGGCCGATACCGATGAAAATGTGCTGCGCGAGAATGCCCCAGGCGAAGGGGATGAGAATCCCTGCAAACTCGTCGATGGTCCAGAAGCCGATTAGCTCCGGATCGTCGAGCCGCCGTGGAACAAGATACCTGTCGGCCATGATGCCGCCCTCCTGTTGTGACCGGGTTCGGGGTCAGATGACCGCGGTCACGACCGAGGTGACGATCGGCACGCCGGTGCCGACGCCGATCCCGACGCCCACCGGCACGGCGATCTGGCCGAGCGAAAAGCGCCCCGAGGCAAGCCCGATTAGGCCCGCAGCGAGGCTGAGCACGGTGATGATCTTGCCGCCCGAGCCTTCGAGGAAGTCGGTGAACTTGGTCAACGCGGGATCGAAGGTGGTATCGGCCCCGGCAAAGGCGGCACCGGCGCAGGCCAGCGCCACGCAGGCGGGAAGAATGTAGTCGCGGCCGCGAGCCCCGTTGGGCGAGCGCTGCTGGACCGGAAGGGCAGTCTTGGTGGTCATGGATGGAAACTCCGAGGATTGAACATCAGCCAGCGATGCGTTCGCTGTATGTTCTTTCCTCTCCCCGGAGCCGGGCTGTAGGAAATCGGGAATTGGATTTTGGGGCTTTCGACCAAGCAAAAAGCGACATCGGGAGGTGCGATGCACGGGATTCGCGCAGGCTGATCGCGCAACAGCGCTGACTGTGCCGGCATCTGAGCGAAGAGAGCCGCGATATGCGCGCAGGCGACCGAAATTCGCGCGAATCGTCGGAGGAAGCTGATCGTTCCTTCCTCTATGTTCTCTAAATGTTCTTTTTGTTTTCCTACAGGCTTCCTTCGCGGTTAGCCGGAGAGTCGATCACTCTGGAGATAAGGATTCGTCGATGACCAACATGGCGCTCTTTGCCGAACAACAGGTTCGCGCCGACCTCGCCCGGCTGCTTTTGGCCGCCGTCGAAGCCAGCGGCCGTGCCCGCTGCGACATCGCTCGCGACGCGCAGATCCATAAGGATGCCCTGCGCCGTGTTCTTGCGGGCGAACGCTCGGCCAGCCTCGGCGAAGCCTTGCGCATTCTTGCCGCGAGCGGCGTCGCGCCGCACGCACACCTGCTCCTGTTCCTCGTCAGCGGCGGCGATCACGCGATTGCGTGGCTGCAATCGGACCTCGCGCAATTCTTCGAGGACTTTTCCGGCGAACTGCCTTCAGCGCTCGAGCGTGTCTTGGGCAACCAGGTTCACGATGTGAAGCCGCGCTGGGCCAAGGGGACCGCGCACCGCGTCGCCCGCTTGCTCTCCGACCACATCGACGAGCTCGAACGCAAGGATGCGCTGCTTGGCGATGTCTTTGCCGGTGCCGAGGGAGGCCATCGTGGGTGAAGAGATAGACAAAGGAGCGACCGAAACCCGGCGGGTGACGCGGCTCATTCGCCTGCCCGAAGTTCAGCATCGCGTCGGGCTTGGCCGTTCGACAATCTATCGCTGGATGGCCGAGGGCAAGTTTCCGAAGCCCGTGCAGCTGGGTGGATATGCGGTCGCATGGGCAGAAGACGAAGTGGAGGCCTGGATTTCGGACCGCCTGAAGTGACCGCTTATTGGTCTGGAGCTGACTGGTTGGAGGCGGACGTGCCATCGACAGGGGCAGTCAAAGGCATCCTTTGCGCGGTCGCCGGATCGAAGCAGTCGGCCCGATACCCTCGAGTATTGGGAGCGCTCGTCGCTGCAAGAACCGAGCTGATTTCGGAAGCCACCGGCGCCTATTAAGGAACATACAATATTGAGTAGGTCGAGCCGATCATGACAAAGTGCATCGAACAAGATTTCCCGTGTCAAAATCAAGAGTACGATGCGTTCGATCAAATAGCGCTCTTAGAACTAAGCCAGCCAATTTCTGCCCATGAGTTGGTGAACGAGAGCGCATTTTGTGCGGAACTGCCGGTCGACGACGAACTTCGTATTGGGAACATAACGTACAAGCTCTATCTTAAATTCCTCCGTGGTCAGACAGGCCTCTATCACCTGTGGGTAGACTATGACGCCTGCGACGACCATGGCAATTACACGATGTTATGCGTGTATGTCGGGAAAGGGTTTGCTGAGCTTCGCGTTGATAGCCACGTCAAAAAAATGGCCGAAGAATGCCCAGCTATACGTGACATTCACCAGCATGGAGAATCGTCTCTTTAAGTACTACGAGCAATTGTTTCTCGATGTGTACGATTTCGAATTAAACAACATTGAGAATTCTGGCGCAGAACATCTGTTTGCGGTTTGGGATGAGGAACGCCATCACTTGGAAACGCACTTGAATGAGGTTTCCAATCTGAGCAAAATTCAAAGTTTCGACGACTGGTAAGAAGTCGTAATCCGACCGGCCTCAGGTCGAACGAACTCCAGTCTACAGCCCACGCCGTTACCGGTCTGGACGTCTGGTGTTTTGGCGCAGAGCGGCGGCTATATTACACCCCAAAAGCGACCGCCGAGCACGAATATGGCCGCATGATTCTTCAAGAGATCGCACACCTGCGTGGAGCAATGAGAGCTTCCGGATCAGATCGGCTTAATGCCTTCGAATTGGACATCGGCAGCGTGTCCCCGCCAGATGGGCCTTTCAACGTTTTCCGCCAACGCAAAGCCAAAAGATGCGAAATTCCCCAAGTGACTGAGAGCTTCGCATTGCTTAGCGATGGCCTCTACGTTGCTCGGGATCTGAGCCACCTTTTCTGGATATCGCGCTGCTCGTACGATTACCCACTCGGGTCCATTGTCTCCGACAAATCAGATGTTCGGATCGACGTTGGGATTTGAGTGAGTGGACATGATCTCGAAACCCTTCCTTTGGAGCCATTGCTTGACAACTTGAACTGCAAAATCAAGTAGTTCCCAGTCGGTAACCTCAATGAGTTCATCTGAGGCCAGGGAAAACGGATCGACCGATTGCGCGTTTCTAAGGTCGATCAAGCCCCAACCGCCCAACTGCGGTTTCCAGCCTGTCAGCGTCCTTCCCATCGGCCAGAGGTGACCTTCCCCCCGAAAAGTGGTCCGTTTTGAGAGTTAGGATTTCGGCTATTTACGGCTTGATAGGGGCTGATGAATGGCACGGAAGAGATACACGCCGGAACAGATTATCGGGATACTGCGTGAGGCCGAAGTTCGGCTCTCGCACGGAGAGAAGATCGGGGAGATCAGCCGATCGCTGGGGATTTCGGAGCAGAGTTACTATCGCTGGCGACGCGAGTACGGTGGGCTGAAGGTCAGCCAGGCTCGGCGATTGAAGGATCTCAAGAAGGAGAACCAGCGGCTCAGGAAGGCGGTGTCTGATCTTACGCTCGATGCGCTGATCCTGAAGGAGGTTGTCGAGGGAAAGTACTGAGCCCTTCACGGCGTCGGCTGGCCATCGACCATGTGCAGGAGGCATTGGATATCTGCCAGCGCCGTGCCTGCCGGGTCGTTGCCCAGCACCGCTCGACCCAGCGCAAGCTGCCCGCACCACCAGCCGACGAGAAGCCGCTGACAGCTGCAATCATCCGGCTGGCCCAGCAATATGGTCGCTACGGCTATCGCCGGATCACGGCGCTGCTGCGCAATGAAAGTTGGTTGGTGAACGCCAAGCGGGTCGAGCGGATCTGGCGCCGTGAAGGGCTCAAGGTTCCGCAGAGACAGCCAAAGCGCGGGCGTCTGTGGTTCAACGATGGATCATGCGTGAGGCTGCGTCCGCAATATAGTGGCCATGTGTGGAGCTACGACTTCGTCATGGATCGCACCCATGACGGCAAGGCCTTCCGCATGCTTACCGTGATCGACGAGTACAGCCGCCAGTGCCTGGCGATCCATGTCCAGCGCAAGCTCAAGAGCGATGATGTCCTGGCCGTGCTGACCGAGCTGTTCCAACGCCATGGTCCGCCTGATCACATCCGTAGCGATAATGGCGCTGAGTTCACTTCTCATGCCGTGCGCGACTGGCTCTGGCGGATTGGTGTGAAGACTCTCTACATCGAACCCGGATCACCATGGGAGAATGGCTACAACGAATCCTTCAACGGCAAGCTCAGGGATGAGCTTCTCAACGGGGAGATCTTCTACACTCTGAAGGAGGCAATCATCCTGATCGAGCGCTGGCGTATCCACTACAACACCGTCCGGCCACACTCTTCGCTGGGCTACCAGCCGCCGGCCCCACAAACGATCTTGCCTCGTCCTGCCATGCTGCCTTACGCTGCGCTCCAGGCCGCCCAGCAGGGCGACCCCAACCGCCGGAACTCTAACTTAACCGGTGGACCACCCTGATGGGGCAGGTCAGCAGCATGGTGGCGGCAGGCACCGCTTCGGCAGGTTTCTGTTCGGTCATTTCCACTCTTCTCCCTTGATGTAGCCAATATCGGTGCCGGGCGGCCGTGGTCTAAGCGTTCATTGTGTGTGGTCTTATCAGTTCCATCTAGGAATGAGTGCTATTCCCGCGAAAGCCAGAACAATTCCTGCCAGTAACAACGATTGGTCGGCCAGCAATGCGGCAGAGATGATCAACGCTGCCACCACCGGACCCTTGACGGGGGTGCTGCGGTCCTCTTCCCGCGTCAGATGGTTCAGACTGGCTGGGTCGATGGATACCTGAATCGTACCTGATCGAGCGACCGAGGCAACGTTATCGATTAGCTCGGGCAGCGATGCCGAGAAATCAAGCAGGCCACTGCGGACCTTGGCCAAATGATCCCGCGCGGCTCCGATCGAAAATCGCTCGGCAAACAATTGCATCACGATCGGCTTCGTTTCTTCGGCGATATTGTAGTCCGGCGCCAAAGAGCGAACGAAGCCCTCTGCGGTCAGCAGGGTGCGCAGCAAAATAGCGAGGTCGGGCGGCAATACGAGGCGATAATCGCGCAACAATCCGAAAACCCGATCGAAAATTGCCGCGAATTCTATCCCGGCAAGAGCTGTGCCGCTAAATTCCGCGATCAGCTCATCCAGGTCCATCACCAATTGCGCGCGATCCACGAGTGGATTGCCTGCCCAGTCGAGCAGCAGATCGGCCACCTTGTCTATCTGTCCGTTCGCGATAGCGAAAATCAGTCGGACGATTTCCTGACGCCGCGCGCCGCTGAGAAAGCCGACCGAGCCGAAATCGATGAAGCCTACCTGGTTCCCTTCCATCCAGAAGACGTTGCCGGGATGCGGGTCGCCATGAAACTCTCCATTGAGAAGGATCATCCGTAGCACTGCATCGGCATAGCGCTTCGCGAACTGGGCATTCCCTGCCGGATCAGTTGCCGGGTGCCGCGACGCGGGCTTTCCGCCCAGGGCTTCCTGCACATTGATCGTCAAGCCTGTGAGTTCCCAGTGGATCGCGGGCGTCTTCACCCCAAGCATCTCCAGATAACCGCCAATCCTTTCACAGGCACGTGCTTCTGCCGCCAGGTCCATCTCCCGCGCTAAATTCTTGGCGAATGTCTGAAGGAATTCCACGGGTCGATAGCGAGCAATGTCGCTTGACCGACGCTCGGCGAGGCCCGCGAGCCGTGTCAACAGCCTCATGTCCGCCTCGATCCTGGACGCCATGCCGGGTCGGCGGATTTTCACGATAGTCTCGCTTCCGTCCAGCAGGGTTGCGACATAAGTCTGCGCGATAGAGGCTGAGGCGATCGGGTTTCTCTCGAAAGCGGCGAATTCACGTTCCCAGTCGCTGCCCCAAGCCGATACAATCACCGGTTCGATCTTATCGAACGGCAGCGGTTCCACCTGGTCGTGGAGAGTGCCGAACGCGGAAATCCAGGGTTGTGTAAACAGATCGCTTCTGGTCGCCAGGAGCTGGCCAAGCTTTATTCCGACAGGGCCGACATCGCGCAACAGCGCCACCACCGATGCAGGACGCAAGTCCTCGGTATCTGGCTCATTCTCCGAAACCGGCATAAAGCCAAGCAAGCTTCCGAGATTTTTCAGACCGTGCCGGGCGAAAATCTGACCGAGTTCTGCTAGCCGCGTCAGTTCACCGACACTGTTTTCCAGATCATGCTTCATCGGCTTTCTTCGCAAGTGTCAGCCTGCTTCTGATTCTCCGCAACTTTTCGAAGCATCGTACGCAGGAGGTCGATTTGAGGCGCAGACATTCCCTTCCAGAGAATTTCGTGGAGTCGATCAGCCGCTTCGCGCAGTTCCGGCCAGATGGTTCTTACTTGCTCGGTGAGGTGGAGGTTCCAAACCCTTCGATCGTGCGCCGCCCGCTCTCGCTCGATCAAACCTTTTTCAACCAAAACTGCGACAGCCTGTCCTATCGTCGCCGATTCAAGCTCGAGCAGGCGAGAAATCTCGGTCTGTGTTAGCGTAGGTTCTCGCAACAAGGACGCGATGATCCGCCATTGTGTTTGATTGAGGTCGAGCCCCACGATCAGAGCGTCGAAGGTCCGCCGAGCGGTCCTGTTCACCTCTTCTAGCAAATAAAGGATGTCATCCTTTTCGTTGGGGGCGTAATCACGTATCTCATCTTTCGGCATATGCTTATCCATAGCGCTATCTTGGAAGGCTCGCGCATGCCTGGCGTGTTCAAGCTCAGCGTCAACCATATTCGCTAGCAGTGCCGCCATGCAAACACTCGCTGATTTCACGCTACAGCAGAAACTGAATCCGATGGTCGCTCAAGCTGATAAGGAACCGAACGGCGCTGGGTGAGTGCGGGGGCTCCGGCCACCTCGCCTGCCACGACTGCCGGGATGTTATGATCGCATGCGCTCGGCGTCCCTCATCTGAGCATCAGACCCCCTGAAGGGCAAACGCGGGCGTGAACGCGGGGCATGGGCTCGATTTCGAGTGATTATGGCTCGCTGCCCAGATTGTCATGCATCCTAGCCAGCGATCCGCGTAAGCGCTCCAGTTCCCCAAAACGGATCCCCCCGAGCAAGCGAGCATACATTGCATCAGCTTCTACTCGCATCTTGGGAAGTAGCTCGATTGCGGCAGGGCGTAAATGAACCCGCCAAACGCGCCTGTCGTTCTTCGCGCCTGCGTCTTTCCACCAGCTCAAGTTCTTCCAGGCGATCAATAGTCTGGCCGATGCTAGCGCGCTCTAGCTTCAGTTCCCGAGCCAGCTCTGTCTGGGTCATGCCTGGGCTCCGAAAGATAAGCCAATATACTCCATTGCGTCCGCGTGAGCCCGAATTGTTCAACCGAAGAATCGGCGGTCCTGCGCAAACGCCGGGTCACTTCCTCCATAAGAAAGAACAGCCGATCGGTATCGGTGAGGGAACTTGCCCCCCTTTGTATCCGCGTCATAGCCCGTCATGGCAGCCATCTAGGGCAACCTACCATAGCGGATCAGGAAATAAAGCCGTTTACTGTAAATCGATTTACAATATGAGGTTGCGGTATGCAGTCGCAAACTTTCCATATCGGGGGAGATGGTGGCATCTCCATAGCAGCCGAAGCGACCGGAAATGCCGATGCTTTACCGGTCTTGCTCGCGCATGGGGGCGGCCAGACCCGTCACGCATGGAAACGTGTCACAGCCGATCTCGCCAATGCGGGATTTCGTCCGATCGCAATTGATATGCGCGGTCATGGCGACAGCGAATGGTCTGCCGAGGGCGCTTACGAAACGCGCGACTTCGCTTCAGATCTCGTTGCGATCGCTTCAAAAATGGACCGCAAGCCAGCGCTCGTCGGGGCCTCCCTTGGCGGGTTGGCCGGACTGATCGCCGAAGGACACCTTGCGCCGGGCCGCTTCGCGTCGCTCACTCTCGTCGACATCGCGCCGCGTATGGAGACGGGGGGCGTTATGCGCGTAGTCGGCTTTATGGAGGAGCACGTGGAGACCGGTTTCTCTTCACCGGACGAAGCGGCAGAGGTCATCGCGCGCTACATGCCACATCGCCGCAAGCGCGGAGCCGGCAAGGGCTTACGGCGCTATCTGCGAGAGAAGGAAGACGGCCGCTACTACTGGCATTGGGATCCGGCCTTTATCCGCAACATCACACTAGCCAAGCGAAGCGATCCGGCTCATCAGGAACGCCAGTTTGATGCGCTGAACGATGCAGCCAGCAGGCTTTCGCTGCCATTGCATATTATTCGCGGCGGATCGAGCGATCTGGTTTCCGAAGACGCGGTCGCGCAATTGCTCGAACTTGTTCCACACGCTGAATACACCGACATCGCAGAGGCAACACATATGGTGGTTGGCGATGCCAACGATGCCTTTTCGGCAGCGATACTCGATTTTCTCAAGCGTAATCACAGTCCGCAGGGAGCCGTTACATGACCGATAATCTGACAAGGATCGATCCTAAGCGCCTCGAAGAGATCCTGCAGATTGCCCCGTTTCACCGGTGGCTTGGCCTCACTTTACGGTCATGCTCGAACGAGCAGCTTGAACTGGAGATGCCTTGGCGCGACGAGATCGTGTCAAACCCGGCAATCGGTTCAGCGCATGGCGGCGTGCTCGCCTCTCTGATCGATTTAACCGGGCTCTACACCTTATTGTCGCAAGGTACAGGGGCCAAGGCGACCGCCGATCTGAGGGTCGACTACCACCGCCCGGCAACCTCGGGACCACTCGTAGCATCGGGCAAAATAATCAAGATCGGTAAAAATATCTCGGTCGCTGAAACACGTGTATACGGTCCTACTGGCAACCTTTTGGCTAGCGGCCGCGGTGCCTACGTATGCTAACAGCGTTATCCTAATGGAACTAACTGCAGGGCGAAAATTAGCAGGTCTGTTCCTCGAAGACCTGCAAAATAGTCCCACGACTTTCAGAGCGAATTGCGTCGCGATAGCCGCCTTCCAATGAGTGACGTGACCCCCTGATCTTCCCCCCAGCCGGGATTAGAGCCGAGCTGCGTTGATGCGTATGAGCGCGGTTGAAGCAATGGGCTGCGCAGCGGAGCCCGTAGGGCGTGGCGAAGCAGGCCATTGCTTATCTAGTTCGGCGGCGAACGCCGCCGATGTCGCGTAGCCAAGGGATGAGGGCGGTCTCTCTCGGTTGTAGTCTTCCACCTGACCTGCCCCATCAGGGTGGTCCACCGGTTAAGTTAGAGTTCCGGCGGTTGGGGTCGCCCTGCTGGGCGGCCTGGAGCGCAGCGTAAGGCAGCATGGCAGGACGAGGCAAGATTGTTTGTGGGGCCGGCGGCTGGTAGCCCAGCGAAGAGGGATTCATGCAGCGAACACCGCTGCCGGCCTCTCCCTATCACATCATCGACGATATTGAGCACACGGAACTTTTGTTCGGACGCCACCTAGTCGTGAGCAAATAAAAGTTCGAAAAAGAGGGCTCGACACAGCGAAGCGCCGAACCCTCTTGCAATTAGCGAGTAAGTTTAAAACTTGCCGCGCACGGTGATGCCGTAAGTCCGCGGTTCCGCAAGAAAAGCGGAGAACGTTTGTTGCGGAGCCACGAAAGGCGTGTTGAAGGCCACCTGCGTATACCCAACGTCAAACAAATTATTGACCCATCCCTCGATCGCGAAGCGATCCGCAATATTGGTCAGACCCACACGCCCGTTCACTACGACGAAGCTGTCCTGTTCCTTGCCGAAGAGCAGGTCGGAGCCGGTGTTGTAATCACCAGCCATACGAGCGTTCACGAAGACCAGGCCTTCGAGCCCACTGTCGCCGATTGGCGGCGTCCACGTAAGCGACGATGTTGCCACGATCTCTGGTGCATTCGACAGGTTGTCGCCTGGCAGCAAGCGTAGTGCGGGGTCGAGCGGTGCCCCGGTATCGTCCCCGATAAGATTGTCTTCAAAGCTCGTATCCGAATAGGTGACGCCAAGGGTAATATCCAAATCACGAGCGGGTCGTAGATAGGTTTCGATCTCGACACCTTGAGCGATCACACCTGGTGCAACTTCGTCGGAAGAGCATGCTCCGGTTGTCGCGCTTGCGTCCGTGTCGGCCCCGCCGAGATCGCTATCGCAACTATTGACAGTCTGCACGATGTAGAACGCCCCATTGAAGGTGTTCAATTGGAAATTGCTGAACTCTTGCCGGAAGCCTGCAATGCTAACCCCGAACTCGCGCCCCGAGTATTTCAGGCCGATCTCATATGCATTGACTGTTTCTTCATCGAACTGCAGCGCGGCTGCGGAGATATTGGCCGGATCGAACGCAAGCGGATTTGACAGCGCAGACCTGTCGAGGTTGAAACCGCCCGCCTTGTAGCCGCGTGAATACGAACCGTAGACTAGCAGATCGGGCGTAGGCTTCCAGCTCAGGATGGCCGTACCGGTAAACTCCTCTTCATCACGCGAGTCTTCGAGAGAAACTCCATCCAGTTCCGCAGTCGAATTGCCCTGGCAGGAAAGAGCGATGATGCCACCGGCCAGAGGCGCCAAAGTCGGAACACCCAAGAATCCGCCAAGCAAATTGCGGTTTGTCGGACAAACCGTGTTGTCATTGCCGAAAGTCGCGTCGAAGTCCTTGGTTTCGTTTGTATAGCGAAGCCCCAGCGTCAAATCGAGCGTATCTGTGATGGCGAAGATATTATGCGTGAACAACGCGAAGTTTTCGCTCTTCTGGTTGTAGACTTCGCGGGTGCCTCCAAGATCGCTTATGCTGGCCAGATTATTGATACCTGCGAGGACCGCTGGGGTTGCAGCGCCGAATGCCGGGGTTCCTGTCAGCGTGCCGTCCAGTGCAGCCACATTGGCACCGAGGCAGTTCGATGCCCCCGGATTGACCAAAGCCGGGTTGATCGCGATAGCGATGCGGCACGCTACGAAATTGCCGTACTGGGTGCCGAACCGCAGATTGTCACGCACCTGCAGTTTTTCATTGGCGTAATACGCGCCAATCAACCAATCGAGTTTCCCGTTGAAGGCCTCGCCACTCAGGCGCAGTTCCTGAGTGAATGTTTCGAATTCTCGAGCAAGCGCATCCTCGGTCGGAGCACGGTAGAGAATGTCGACCGTGGTGTAATCGGTGTCCGATCCCTGACTGTTGGCATATTCACGATAACCGGTGATGGACGTCAAAGTTACGTTCCCGAAGTCCCAATTCAATTCCCCGGAAATACCGTAGTCTTCTGTTTCCCCTTCGTAGCTCCTGCCCGGAGTAGGATACAGATCGCGGTTGAATGTGTCCTGGGTGAGGGCACGCGAATCCTGCCCAAGCGCAAGCAAGATCGGAATGATCGGATTGTCGGTACTCGTCAGCGCAGGCCCGCCCGATGGCCGCGTAAACGGATCAAGCCCGGCGCTGACCCGTGCAAGCGGCGCAAACTCAGGTTGGACGAACGTCGCAGCGCAGCACGCTTCGTCCTTTTTGGAATAATCCCCGACAAGGCGAATGGACAGGTCGTCGTTGGGTTCGAACAGGAGCTGACCGCGGACCAGATAACGATCGCGATTGTTGATCGTCCCGCCGTTGGTAACATCGTTGTAGAAGCCGTCGCGCTCGAAATACACGCCGTCCACGCGCGCAGCTACTCTGTCGCCAAGCGGAGCGTTTATGCCGCCTTCGACGCGGATCGCATCATAGTTGCCATAAGTGAAGGCCCCATACGCGCTGAAATCGAACTCGGGCGGTGCGGTATAGATATTGATCAGGCCTGCTGATGAGTTCCGCCCGCCCAAAGTACCTTGGGGACCGCGAAGTATCTCGACCCTGTCGATAGGGCCGAGCTCACTCAGGGCGCTTCCCGAACGAGAGCGATAGACTCCATCGACGAAAACCGCGACCGAACTTTCCAGACCAGGGTTGTCGCCGACCGTGCCGATACCGCGAATACGCGCGGAACCGTTAGCTTCGTTGCCGGTGGAAGATACAAGGAGGGACGGTGCAACCTGGTTCAGTTCACGAATGTCGCTGGCGCCCGAATTCTGGAGGGTTTCTCCGGAAACAGCCGACACGGCAACCGGAACATCCGCCAGGACCTGCGATCGCCCTTGCGCGGTAACGATGATTACGTTCTGGTCTTCGACATCGGCACCTTCAACCAGATCCGCATCAGGTTCGCCAATATCCTGGGCGAAGACGGCGGTCGGCGTGAAGGCCAGTGCCACTGCCAATGCACCAAGGGCGCAATGGTGGCGTGATGGAATTCTTTTCATGTCTCTCTCCTCTACGAATGTGCCCCATCCTGAGCACTTCACGGTGTCAGGACCCGATGCCGACAAGCGCGATTCATTTCAAGACGTGCGGGTTGGGTTGACAGATTATTCCGCATTTTCGACCAGCATGTGGCAAAAATGCCATGCAGGTCTCTACATGAAGGTCTCTAGTAACTCGACAGCTTCGCGAAGCGGTCCTTGAGATATCCCGACGAGCCGAAGCTCGCTTCGAGCACGCGGGCGCGCTTGAGGTAGAAGCCGACGTCGTATTCGTCGGTCATGCCGATACCGCCATGCAGCTGGATGCCCTCGTTCGCCATTTTGTGCATGACGCGGTTGGCCTCCGCTTTGGCGATGGTTGCCGCACGCGCGACCCCGAAGCCGCCATCGACCGCCTGCAGGCCTGCCTCGACCGCGCTGCGCATCTGGGCGAGATCGGCGAAGAGGTCGGCCATGCGGTGCTGCAGTGCCTGGAAGGTGGCGAGCACCTGGTTGAACTGCACGCGCTGCTTCAGATAATCGAGCGTGGTGTCGAAGACCTGCTGCGCCATTCCGAGCATTTCGGCTGCGGTCAGCACGCGTGCCCGGTCGAGCACATCGTCGAGCAGGCTGTCGCCGCCACCAGCGAGCTTGTCCGCCGCCGCACCGTCGAAACTCACGTCGGCATGGCTGCGCTGATCGGTGAGCTTGCGCGTGGTGAGCGAAACGCCATCACTTTTCTCGACGAGATAGAGCCCGTCTTTCGCGGCGACCACGAACAGGTCCGCACCATGCGCTTCGTGGACGAAGGCCTTCTTGCCGGTCAACTTGCCGCCCGAGACGCTCGTCTCGATCGTGCTCGGATCGTGATGTGCGCCCTCGTCGACCGCCAGCGTTGCCACCGTCTCGCCGCTGGCAAGCCTGGGCAGCCACTTGGCCTTCTGCTCCTCGCTGCCGCCCAGCACGATTGCGCTGGCCGCGATGGTCGTGGCGGCCAGCGGGCTGGCGGTCAGCGTCTTGCCGAGTTCCTCGACCACGAGACCAGCCGACATGAAGCCGAAATCCGAACCGCCGTGGTCTTCCGGGATGATGACCCCGGCCCAGCCCATCTCGGCCATCGTGGCATAGGCATCCTTGTCGTAAGCGTGGGGCTCGCCGCTTGCGCGGACCTTGCGGAACTCGGTCACCGGGCTTTCGTTGGTGGCCCAGTCGCGCGCCATGTCGCGCAGCATTTCCTGTTCTTCGTTGAGAACTGCCATTGTTCGAGCTCCCCTCTCTTACTGGTGATCCAGCATGCCAAGGACACGCTTGGAAATGATGTTGTTCTGGATTTCGGTCGAGCCGCCGTAGATCGTCGTGGCCTTGCCGAAGAGCCAGCCGCGCACGGCTTCCAGCTCGCTGTCGGTGAAGCTGTCGCCTTCCCAGCCGAGGCCCTGCAACCCGCGGATTTCGATCAGCAATTCGCTGCGTTCCTGGCTCAGCTTGGTGCCGAGCTTCTTGAGCACAGAGCTGATTTCGGAGACGCCGCCAGCTGCCTTGCTTTCCTCCATCGCGCGGCGCGCAGTGAGCAGGAAGCTGTTCCAGCGGATCTCGAAATCAGCGATCTTGTCGCGCAGCACCGCATCGGCGAGTTCGCCGTCGGCGCCCGTCGGCTGGTACTTCTTGGCGATATCGCCAAGGCTCTGGCCCATGAGACGGGCGAGGCTGCCGCCGCCCGAGATGTTGGTGCGCTCGTGCTGCAGAAGGCGCTTGCCGATGGTCCAGCCCTGGCCTTCCTCGCCGACGAGGTTTTCCTTCGGGACCTTCACGTCGGTGAAAAAGGTTTCGCAGAACGGGCTGGTCCCGCTGATCATGGTGATCGGGCGGACTTCGACGCCGGGCGTGTCCATGTCGATCAGCATGAAGCTGATGCCCTTGTGCTTGTCGCTCTTGTCGGTTCGTACAATTGCAAAGCACTTGTCGGCCCATTGGCCGCCGCTGGTCCAGGTCTTCTGGCCGTTGACAAGGTAGTGGTCCCCCTTGTCCTCGGCAAAGGTCTGGAGGTTCGCGAGGTCAGAGCCGGCATTGGGTTCCGAATAGCCCTGGCACCAGCGGATTTCGCCGCGGCAGATCGGCGGAATATGCTCCTGCTTCTGTGCCTCGTTGCCGTATTCGAGCAGCGTCGGGCCGAACATCATGACGCCCATGCCGCCGATCGGGTTGTAGGCACCCGCCTTGGCGAATTCTTGGTCGATGATCTTCGCCTGCGCCTTGGTGAGGCCGCCGCCGCCGTATTCCTTCGGCCAGGTGGGGGTGCCCCAGCCGCGCGCGCCCACGGCTTCGCGCCACTTGGTCTGCGCCGGCGTTTCGTTGGTGGGGCCGTCCACGCCGGCTAGTGCGTTGGACTGGCCCTTGAGTTCGGCGGGAAAATTGTCCGCCAGAAACTGCTGCACTTCCGCGCGGAAGGCGTTTTCGTCGGTCTGGGTTGCGGGCTCAATTTGTGTGGCCATGGGCGTTTTCTCAAAGAATCGAGGAAAGACAGATAAGAATGTAGGCTACGGGGACGAAAATCCCTCCGTCAGTATTGTTGTTCGGGTAGGTGAAGAACCAATCCATCCAGCATCGGCTTCATCGGAATCTGGCAGGCAAGGCGACTGTATTCAGTGGTGCCTTCGGCGAACTGCAAGAGGTCGGCCTCCATTCCATCATGCATAAGCCGACCCACCTTGTCGATCCATTCGGGATCGACATGCACATGACAGGTCGCGCAAGCACATACCCCTCCGCAATCGCCATCGATACCCGGCACGTCATTGTATAGCGCCGCTTCCCTGGCTGTCTCGCCTTCTTCTATTTCGACCTCCCGTCGCTCACCATCGCTAGCCACGAACGTAATTTTGATCATCTTGAACTCCGCATTTCGATCTCGAGAGTCAGCGGGCGCGGAGCCGCACCGGCAGCCTGGTGATTCCGCGGACGAGGTTTGAAAAAAGACGCTCTGGTTCACCTGTAACCTCGACCCGGGAAAAGCGCTTGTGAATTTCTTCCCAGATGATCCGCAGCTGCAGTTCCGCGAGCCGGTTTCCCATGCAGCGGTGAATGCCATAGCCGAATGAGAGGTGATGGCGCGGATTTTTGCGGTCGATGATGAACTGGTCCGCGCGCTCGATAGCACTCTCGTCGCGGTTGCCTGACAGGTACCACATCACCACCTTGTCGCCCTTCTTGATCTGTTTGCCGCCGATCTCCCAATCTTCCAGCGCGGTGCGGCGCATATGAGTGAGGGGGGTCTGCCAACGGATGATTTCCGGAACCATTTTGCTAATGAGCGAAGGATCCGCGTCGAGTTTCGCGTACTCGTCCGGGCTTTGGTTCAAGGCGAGCACGCCGCCGCTGATGGAATTGCGTGTTGTGTCGTTTCCACCGACGATCAGCAGCATAAGATTGCCGAGAAACTCGAGGAACGGCATGTCGCGCGTGGCGGGAGAATGAGCCATCATCGAGATGAGGTCGTTCTTCGGCTCCTCGTTTATCCGTTCGTCCCACAGAGTCTTGAAATACATCGCGCAACCGATGAGTTCTTCGCGCCGCGCCTCGTAGGATTCGACGATCCCGGTTTCAGGTGCCGCAGTTGCTACATCGGACCAGCGCGTCAGCTTGCGCCGCTCCTCCCAAGGGAAATCAAACAAGGTTGCCAGCGTCATCGTCGTCAACTCGATCGCAACCTTATCCACCCAGTCGAAATCTTCGCCAATCGGGAGTTCATCGAGAATCTCTCCCGCGCGCTTGCGGATGATCGGCTCGAGCAGTTGCAGGTTGGACGGAGCCACTGCCGGAGTCACCGCCTTGCGCTGCTGATCGTGCTTGGGCGGGTCCATCGCTATGAACATTTCAAGTTCGAGCGCGCCTTCCACCGAATGCATGTCCTGGATTGCAATTCCGCCTAGCTTCGCTTCCGAAGAGAAGACCTTATGATTGGTGTCCACCGCCATGATGTCGTCGAACTTGGTAATGGACCAGTAAGGGCCGACATAGCTCTCGCGGCAGTAGTGGACAGGTTCTTCGGCGCGCAACCTGTCAAAAAATAGACCGATGGTATCGTTCTGAAACAGGCTTGGCCGGGCCACGTCGATTTCCTCGATCGGAATTGACGCGATCCTCGCCGCGGCATCCGGCTCGGCGATCTGGCTGTCCATAAGAACTATTCCTTCTACATCTCAGGCCTGATCGGCCTTCAGTCATCCTTAAGGGAGACATCTCGTGCAGTCAATAAATCGTATACTCTTTTAGTCGCTTGCAGACACCAATCCCATCGGATAGTGTGCCGATCCAGCGAAGGTTTGCTAATATCCTTATACTGTTTATTCGAGAGGTGCGGGTGTGCTGATGAGTGGCGGATGCCAGCGGTGAAGAAGGCCAAGCGTGCCCTTTCTCTTGCGCAAAGCATCGTGCGGGACATCGAGGCGGGTCGCCATAACCCGGGTGACAGGCTTCCGCGCGAGGATGAAATGCTCGCGCGTTACGAGGTTGCGCGCGCAACTTTGCGGGAGGCTTTGCGGTTCCTGGAATTGCAAGGGGTCATCCATCTCCAGCTCGGCCGTGGTGGAGGTCCCGTCGTAGCCCGTCCGCAGACCGGCGATTTTGCAAGCAGTTTGTCATTGATTCTGCATTTCATGGAAGCCGATTTGCGTGGTTTGCTTGAATTGCGCGAAGCAATTGCTCCCGATGTCGCAGGGTATGCAGCCCAGCGTGCAACTACCGCTGATCTCAGCGCGTTGGCAGGGTGTCTGGCGGAATTGAGGCATCATGAAGCCTCTGATCAATTCGAGGAACTTAATCGCAGATTTCACGACTTGTTGGGTTGGGCGAGCGGCAATCCGCTGTTCGGTTTGCTGACCTCTGCGATGCATCTGTTGACCCGCGAGTTTTCCCATTCGCTGGGATATTCGGCACAGGAACGGGCGGTGCAGATGAAGTTTCTGGTGCGGGTGCTCGAGGCAGTGCGGACTGGCGACAGCGCCGCGGCCCGTCAAGCAATGAGCCGGTTGGTGGCCGGCTCTGCCGTCTATCTTTCGGAGCGCAGTCCCGAGCTGGTCTCGCAGCGGGTGCGGTGGGGGCAGCTGTAGAATTTTCAATAGTTTGAGTGTGCGTTTAGGCAAGTGGCTGGAGAGGAAGAATGGCGTTGAAGAGCCGAATATGCGAAATGCTGGGGATCCGGTACCCGATCCTGCTTGCCGGGATGGGCGGAGCGAGCGTTCCGGCGCTGGCGGCTGCGGTTTCGAATGCCGGCGGGCTCGGGGTCCTGGGTGCCGCGGCGTGTTCGCCCGATCAGTTGCGTGACTGGATTCGCCAGACCCGGGAATTGACCGACAAACCTTTCGGTGTCGATACGCTGCTCCCCGCGTCGGTCAGGCGCGGCTCTGCCCCTCAAAGCGGTGCTGCACCCCAAAATCCCATGGATCTGATGGGTGAATATCAGCAGTTCGCGCGCGACTTCATGGATCGTGAAGAGCTTCCGGAGGTCGATGCTGCCGCCGCCATGCGGGCGGCGGGCGCGCCTGAAATGGGCAAGGGCGGCCCGCAGTTGTTCTCGAAGGAATTCTTTGAGGCGCAGATGGAAGTGGTGATCGAGGAAAAGGTGCCGGTTTATGCTGCCGGCCTTGGCAATCCTGAACCGTGGATGGATCGGCTCCATGCCAATGGCACCAAGGTCATGGCGGTGATCGGCAAGGTCAAGCACGCCGAACAGGTCGTCGGGTCGGGCATCGACATGATAGTCGCGCAAGGGCACGATGGCGGAGGTCACAACTCGCCGATCGGGACTATTTCCTTGATTCCCCAGGTGGTCGACGCCGTTGGCGATCGTGTTCCTGTCCTTGGGGCCGGCGGTATCTCGGATGGCCGGGGTGTTGCCGCTGCGATGATGCTGGGGGCAGAGGGCGCGTGGGTCGGCACGGCATTTCTCGCGACCGAGGAAGCGGGCATCGAGCGCTTCCAGAAAGAGGCGATCACCGAAAGCGGCGATGCCGATACGGTCGTTAGTCGATCGCTTACCGGCAAACCGGCGCGCATGATCCGTAACAAATGGGCAGACGCCTGGGTGCAGGCTGGAAAGGAACCTCTGCCGATGCCCTATCAGTCGATGATTTCTGGCCCGGTCATGGCCTCCGGGATCAGGGCCGAGCGCAAGGATGTCATCCCCGGCTTCGCGGGGCAAGGCATCGGCCTGATCGATTCGATCCGACCTGCCGCCGAAGTGATGCGCGACCTGGTCGATGGAGCCGAGAAGGCGTTGGCGTCCGCCGGCACCTACAAGTGAAGCGCAGGAGGCAAGAAGATGGCTTACGCCAAAGGTCATGAATTGCGCCGCCCCGTAGAGCCGCTCAGGGCGCTGGGGGCAATGAGGCAGTTGATTGCCGACAAGGAGGATACGGCGCAGGTGTTCCGTATCGTCAAGGCATTGTCGGGCAATTCCTATTATCGGAATTTCAATCGCTTCATGAAGTCGAGCGATGGGCGGCGCATCGCTTCCGACCGGGCCGACCTGCTTGAAACCTTGTGCGATCGTAAACGCCTTGCGACCTGTGCGCCTGGCACGCTTGGCCGAGCCTACCTCGATTTCGTTTACGGGGAGGGTTTGACGGCGGAAGGTCTGGCGGAAGCCAGCGAGGCCGGAGGTCTGGAGGATTTCGGCGACCCTGATGTTTCCCTCTATCGTCGGCGCCTTCGCGATTCGCATGACCTGTTTCATGTCGTCACCGGATACGGCAGGGACGCGTTGGGCGAATTGTGCGTGCTGTCCTTCGGAAACGCGCAATTCTATAATCACGGGATCGCCTTCATCGTGGGCGTCGGCATTCCCAAGATGAAACTGGAAGCTGCCCAGTTGCCAGTGGCCCGCGCTGCATTTGAAGCGTGGCGCCGGGGCCGGGCTGCAGCCGATCTGACCACCTTCTACTGGGAAGAAAATCTCGATCGTCCGTTGGAGGATGTCCGCCGCGAGTTGCGACTACGTCCGCCGGAGACCTATCAGAGGGTGCGCGCTCTTTCCGAACAGCTCGAACGCGATTACCAGGCGGTCAGGCAGGCATGAGCTTAAGCGACAAATCGGCCATCACCGGAGTGGGCGAAACCGCTTTCGTGAAAGGCACCGAGAAAACCGCGGTCGACATGATGCTGGAAGCATCGCGCAAAGCCATAGCAGATGCAGGGCTGAAGCCGTCGGATATCGACGGCATGGTTCCTCCGCCGATCTACACCACCTCGGAAGAGATGGCGGCTAACCTCGGTATCGAAGTTCTGCGCTATGCCTCTACGGTCCACATGGGCGGGGCGAGCCCTACCACGGCACTCCAGAACGCCGCGATGGCAATTGCCAGCGGCTTATGCGACCATGTGCTGGTGACGCTCGGGTGGAACGGTTATTCCGCCTTGCGGCCCAAGCCTGGCGCACCGCCGACGCGGCCGATGAACATGAACACCCTGACGAATACGATCCAGGGCTATTACATTCCGTATGGCGTGTTCCTGCCGGTGCAGATGTATGCCTGGCTCGCCACCCGGCACTCCCGAATTTACGATATCGGCCCGGAAGCGATGGCGGCCGTTGCACTGGCGTGCCGTCGCCATGCGCAGATGAATCCGCAGGCCTTCACTCATGGCCGGGAACTGGATGCCGAAACCTACCATTCCGCGCGCTGGATATCCGAACCCTTTCGCCTCTACGATTGCTGTCTGGAGACTGACGGGGCATGCGCAGTCGTGGTTTCGCGAATGGACCGCGCCAGGGACATGCCGCATGTTCCCGTGAGCATCGCCGGTGCGGCTGAAGGGCATCCTTACCCCGCCGACGATATCCCTTCGCGCCCCGACCCCTTCAAGATCGGCCTGAGCTACGCCGCGCCGCGCGCGTTCGAAATGGCGGGGGTCGATCGCGAAGACATGGATTTTCTGCAGATCTACGACTGCTTCACCTACGTGGTTCTCCTGCAGCTGGAGGCCCTGGGCTATTGCGAACCAGGTGGACAGGCAGAGTTCGTCGCGAATGGCCAGATCGAGCTGGGCGGGCGCTATCCCGTCAACACCCATGGCGGCCTGCTGAGCGAGGCCCATGTTTGGGGACTGAACCATGTCGTCGAGGCGGTGCGTCAGTTGCGCCACGATTGTGGGGAGCGGCAGGTCGAAGGCGCCCAGACCGGCCTGGTGACCGGCTGGGGCGATCTGGGTGACGGCAGTATAGCGATTTTGAGGAGGTTTGCGTGAGCGACGAGAAAGATCTGCCGCCCAAGATGCGCCCCTCGGCGCAGGCCGCACCAGCCAAGCCAAAGCCGCGCCCGCAGGATCCGGTGGAGCAGGAATTCTGGAACCGGTGTCAGGACGGCAACCTTTACTTCCAGCAGTGCGAAGGATGCGGCAGTTTTCGGCATTTACCGCGCTATATGTGCGCCCGATGCGGTTCTCCTGAATGGTCGTGGGAGCGTAGCACCGGCAATGGCACGCTGTTTTCCTGGACGGTGACCCATCAGGCACTGCATCCCGCCTTCGCCGGCGAGATTCCCTTCATCGCTGCGGTGGTGGAACTGGAGGAGGGAGTGCGCATGGCAACCCGGCTGGTCGATTGCGCGCTCGACGAGCTTGAGCTCGATCTGCCGGTCACGCTGGATTTCGAGCCGATCTCCGAAGATTTTCGCCTGCCAGTATTCCGACCCGTCGCGATCGCGCGCGCAGAAGGATAGACCAAGATGGATCTCGACTACGGACCCCAGTATGACGCGTTTCGCGAGGAAGTGCGCCAGTTCCTGCAAACCCACGGTCACCGCGCACCCGATGGCCAAGGCCGTGCCGCGCGCCCTTCCCCCGAAGCCGTCGAATGGCAAAAGCTGTTGATCCTGCATGGTTACACGGCGCGTACGATTCCCAAGGAATACGGCGGATACGGAGCCGAGCCGGACATCCTGAAATCGCGGATCATTGCCGAGGAATTTTCGCGCGCTGGCATCCCCGCAGGCCTTGCGAACCAGGGCATTTCCATGCTCGTTCCCACGCTGCTGGAACTCGGAACCGAAGCCCAGAAACGGCAATGGATCGAGCCGACCCTTAATGGCGAGATAGTCTGGTGTCAGGGATATTCGGAACCTGGAGCGGGATCGGACCTCGCCGCGCTCAAGACCAGCGCCCGCGTCGAAAATGGCGACTTTGTCATCAACGGACAGAAGATCTGGACCAGCACGGCCAAGCAGGCGGACATGATCTTTTGCCTTGTTCGGACCGAACCGGACGCGCCCAAGCACGGCGGCATCTCCTACTTGATCTTCTCGATGGACACACCAGGGATCGAGGTCCGACCACTCAAGACCATGACCGGTCATGCCGAGTTCAATGAAACGTTCTTTACCGACGTGCGGGTTCCCCTGGATCAGATCGTCGGGCAGCGCGGGCAGGGGTGGTACGTGGCCAATGCCACACTGGGCCATGAACGTGGCATGCTGGGCGACCCCGATGCACTGGAAAACCGGCTCCAGGCGCTGGTCAGGCTGATGCAAAAAGAACGCATCGGCCAAGGTTGCGCAATGGACAACGCCGTTCTGCGTGACCGGCTGGTTGCATTGCAAGCCGAAGTCGCGGCGATGAAATTCAACGGCATGCGCATCCTGTCGAACAGCCTTAGGGGGGATGCCGGCGGCATGGCGAAACTTGTCGTGAAGCTGCAGAGCTGTGAGCTCGCCCATCAGATTTCCGCGCTCGCGATCGACGCAATGGGCGAGATGGGCATACTCTATCACGGAAGCGAGCGCGAGCGCGAAGACGGTGCCTGGCAGTGGAACTACATGTTCCAGCTTGGTCTGATCATCGGTGGAGGCACCGCCCAGATCCAGAAGAACATCATCGCCGAACGCGGGCTGGAAATGCCGCGCGAACCCAAGTTCGCAACGCCTCCCGCGGCCGAACAGGCGACGGCCGTTGCAAGCGGGCAGAATAAGGGAGCCGCCTGATGGATTTCGGACTTTCGCAAGACCAGGAGATGCTCTGCGACGCGATCAGCCGCACTCTTGCTGATACTTGTCCGCTCGATCATGTGCGCGAATGCGCGGAGGGCTCGGTTCCCTTCAGCGACAACGTGCGTTCGGCGCTGGGCGAAATCGGCATTTGGGGAATGATGGTTCCCGAGCAACATGACGGGCTCGGGATGACAATGCTCGATGCCGCCGTTGTGGCCGAGCAGCTCGGCTATGCCGTCGCGCCGGTGCCCTTTATCGGTGCTCATGTTCTAGCGCCCCTTGCGCTGGCACAGGGCGGTAGCGAGGAGTTGAAGGCGCACTGGCTGCCGAGGATAGCGAAGGGCGAAGCGCAAATCGCCGTCGCGATCGCGGAAACGGTCGAGATTCGGGACCAGGCAGGCGTGGACTTCGACGGCATAAAGCTCGACGGAACGGCTTTGTTCGCGCTCGATTTCCTGGGAGCCGACGCGTTTCTGGTAGCCGATACCGCCGGTCGGATGCACTTTGTACCTGGCGATGCTGCGGGTCTGGAGAAGGTTTCCCTCACGACGATCGACCGCACCCGGAGCGTAGGAGAATTGCGGTTTTCCGGAGTAACGGGCGAGGCTCTCGCGGACGATGGTGGGGCCACAAGCAGGCGTCTGCGCGACGCTGGCCGGGTGCTTCTGTCGGCCGATAGTCTTGGTGCAGGCCAGGCTATGATCGAAAAAGCGGTCGACTATGCCGGGCAGCGCGAACAGTTCGGGCGCGTGATCGGCAGCTTTCAGGCGGTCAAGCATTTGTGCGCGGAAATGGCTGCTCGCCACGAACCATGCCGTTCGCTGGTCTGGTATGCCGCCCATGCGTTCGATGCGACGCCCGACGAGGCTTCGCTGGTGGCATGCCATGCCAAATCACATACGGGCGAAGTCCACCGTTTTGTCGCCCGAACCTCAACCGAGGTGCATGGGGGGATGGGTTTTACCGATCTCCTAGGTCTGCATTTCTGGTTCAAGCGAATCGGTTTCGACCGCCAGGTTCTGGGAGGTCCCGAAGCGGTCCGGGCCGAAGCAGCGGCCTTGCAGGGGTGGACGCAGGTCGCATGAGACGATGAATTAGGCGCACGCTACCGACAAAATCGTGGCCACCAAGGAGAGAGGAATTAATACGTGATCGACTGGAACCTTGGCGACATCCTTGATGCAATCGAACCTGCGGTCCCGGAAGATGCTCCGGCGCTGATTCACGGCGACCGGATCATTACCTGGCCCGAAATGTCGAAGCGTTCGAACAATCTGGCGCGCAATCTGCGCGCGCAAGGTGCAGGCGACGGGGCGAAGATAGCCTTCTACATGCGCAACCGTCCCGAATACGGGGAATTGATGGCCGCGTGCTTCAAGGGCCGTCTCACGCACGTGAACATCAATTATCGTTACCGTCCCGAAGAGGTTTTCTACATCTTCGACGATTCCGATAGCGAGGTAATCGTTTACAGTTCCGAGTTCCGCGACTGCATTCTTGAACTGAAGGAACGGTTGACCAAGGTTCATACATTTGTAGAAATCGGCGATGCTTCGCAGATCGCTTCCTTCGCGCTTCCTTACGAAAAACTTGTAGAAGGTAACGGCGCGCCTCTCGATATCGAGCGTTCTCCCGATGACCTGCTGTTCATATATACAGGCGGTACCACCGGCATGCCCAAGGGCGTGATGTGGCGACACGATGATATGCGCAAGGCTCAGCTCGACGCGCAAAAGCTGCTGGGTCCGGTTCCCCAGACCATGGAGGAAATGGTGGCCCTGGTGAAGCAGGGCGAGCTTGCGCGCATCACTTTGCCGGCGTGCCCGCTGATGCATGGAACCGGGTTCATTACTGCTATCGGCACGCTCATGTCGGGCGGGGCCCTCGTCACGCTGTCCGATCCATCCTTCGACGCGGAAGAATTGTGGGATGCGGTGGACCAGCACAAGGTGCAGAGCATCGCCATTGTCGGTGACGCTTTTGCCAAACCCATGCTGCAGGCGCTGGACGCCCACCCGAAGCGCTGGGACACGAGCAGCCTGATTTCGATCATTTCGTCCGGCGTCATGTGGAGTAAACAGGTAAAGGCGGGTTTGTGCAAGCATATCCCTCAGGTCATTCTCATGGACAGTTTCGGCGCTTCGGAAGGGTTGGGCTTCGGCTTGTCCGTGACGACCGCACAGGGCGGCACCAATACCGCCAAATTCGGGATCGGGGAATTTTGCGACGTATTCGACGAGAACGACCGGAAGGTTGAGGCGGGGAGCGGCGTGCCCGGTTTCATTGCCCGCAAGGGCGCAATCCCAACGGGGTACTACAAAGACCCGGAAAAGTCGGCCAAAACCTTCAGGACGATCGACGGCGTGCGTTACTCCATCCCGGGCGACTGGTGCCAGGTGGAATCGGATGGCAGCCTCACCCTGCTGGGCCGCGGTAGCGTGTGCATCAACACCGCAGGTGAAAAGGTTTATCCTGAAGAAGTGGAGGAGGTGCTCAAGACACATCCCGCCATCGCCGACGCGCTTGTCGTCGGGGTGCCTGACGAAAAATGGGGCGAAGCGGTGACCGCTGTGGTGCATTTGAACCAGGATGCCAAGTTCGAGGAGCAGGCGATCAAGGATCACGTGCGCGAACAATTGGCAGGCTACAAGACGCCCAAGGCGATTTGCACCACGCAAACCCCGTTGCGCGCGTCCAATGGCAAGGCGGATTACGCGGCTGCCAAGCAAATCGCAAAAGCTGGTGTCGGGGTGTCGTGAAGGAGCACTCCACTTCGGACCACGATGCCGTCATCGTCGGGGCCGGGTTCAGCGGAATATACCTGCTTTACAAGCTGCGTCAGGCGGGGTTCGATGTTGTTCTGGTAGATGCGGCGGAGCAGCCGGGCGGGATCTGGTACTGGAACCGCTATCCAGGCGCGCGGGTCGATTCCCAGGTCCCGCTTTACGAATTCTCGATGCCGGAAATATGGCAAAGCTGGTGCTGGAGCGAACGGTTCCCAGGCTGGGAGGAACTGCGCGCCTATTTCCTCCACGTCTGCGATACGCTCGACCTCTGGCCAGCAATGCGAATGAAAACGCGGGTCGAAAGCGCTCAGTTCGACGAAGACACCGACCGCTGGCGATTGGAGCTGGACGATGGCGGGAAGGTGAGCGCGCGTTTCCTTTTGCCGGCCCTTGGTTTCGCCTCGAAACCCTACATTCCCGATATCCCGGGTCTTAGCGATTTCAAAGGCGACTGGTGCCATACCGCCCGCTGGCCGCAGGAAGGCATCGACCTTTCCGGCCGCCGGATCGCCCTGATCGGCACTGGCGCCAGCGGCGTGCAGGTGGCACAGGAGGCGGCAAGCTGCGCGGAGCAGCTGACGCTTTTTCAGCGAACCCCGATCCTCGCACTTCCCATGCGGCAGGAAAAACTGGACGCAGATCGTCAGCTTCGCGAAAAATCCGATTATCCCGCTGCCTTCCAGAAAAGGCTAACGACCAGTGGCGGTTTCGAATGCCAATCGCTGGACGTCTCGGCCCTGGCTGTGACCGAGGAAGAGCGGACTGCGCATTTCGAGGATTTGTGGCAGCGAGGAGGGTTGCGCTTCTGGTATCATAATTTCGCTGACATGCTGACGAACGAGGACGCCAATCGCCACGCCTATGATTTCTGGCGTGACAAGGTGCGCGAGCGGATCTGCGATCCCATAATTGCCGAGAAACTTGCCCCCGATGAGCCGCCACATCCATTCGGGACCAAGCGGCCATCGCTCGAACAGAATTATTACGAAATCTTCGCACAAGACAATGTGACGCTGGTCGATCTGAACGACACCGCGATCACTCGCGTCACCGAGGCCGGGATAGAAACAGCCACAGGCACGATCTCGTGCGATCTCATTGTCTTCGCGACCGGCTTCGATGCTGGTCGTGGCGGGCTCATCGACATGAACATCACCGGCCGCGGCGGGCTGGCGCTGGCAGAAGCATGGAAGAGCGAGATCAAAGCCTATCTGGGCATGGCCGTCGCCCAATTTCCGAACATGCTGTTCGCATACGGCCCGCTCAGCCCTTCAGGCTTTTCCAACGGTCCGACAAGCGCCGAAATCCAGGGTGACTGGATCTGCGATTTCCTGATCTGGCTGCGCGATAACGGGATCGGCCTTTTCGAAGCCGATGCGCAGGCTGAGCGAAGCTGGACCGACATGGTCGCGCAGACAGGGGCGATGACCCTCTTCCCCAAGGCTGAATCGTGGTACATGGGCGCGAATATTCCCGGCAAGCCCCGCCAGCTCATCAATTTTCCCAGTGTATTCGGTTACGCCGAACTGTGCCACGATGTCGCACGGGACGATTATCGTGGTTTCGTCAAGAACACACTATCCGGTATGGAGACTGCCCCGAAATGAATGAAATGACTGCAATCCACGACGGTTCAACAGATATCGATCCGATATGGGCCGGCGATGGGGCGAATATTCCCGAATGGTTCACCTGGGCGCTGAGCGTGCCCCGTGAGGAAGGCTTCGTAGAGGTTGGTGGCGCGCGGGTGCATTATCTTCGCTGGGGCAGGCGTGACCGGCCCAAATTGCTCATGACTCACGGTTTTCTCGCCCATGCCCGCTGCTTTGCCTTCATCGCACCGTACCTTGCCGAAGATTACGACGTTGTGGCGTTCGACCTGGCCGGTATGGGCGATAGCGAGATGCGCGGCTTGGCCGATGTAGCTGCGCGGGGAAAGGAATTTGTCGAGATCAGCGAAGCGCTCGATCTGTTTGCAGATGGAAGCAAACCGACGATCATCGCCCACAGCTTCGGCTCGGGTGCAGCGCTGACCGCCGTTTCCCAATCGCCGGATGCTTTTGCAGGCGTTATTGTCTGCGATCTCATGGTGATGCGGCCCGAAAAGCTGGAGAAATACTGGACCATGGGCAGATCGAGCCCTGGGTCGGGTAATCCTGACAAACCGGTCCGGCGCTATCCCAGCTACGAAGCGGCTCGCGAGAGGTATATCCTGTCGCCGCCGCAGCCAGTTGGTGAGCCGTTCTTGATGGATTACATGGCCTATCACTCTCTCCGCCGCGATGGCGAGGAGTGGACATGGAAGTTTTCTCCCGAAGTGTTCCGGCGCAGCAACAAGCCCGACGAATGGCTGACAGTAGGCCAGAGGCTGGTCGATGCGCCCGGGCGCAAAGCGATTGTGTACGGCGAGAAAAGTCAGCTCTTTGATCGCGATTCCGCCCACTATATCCGGGAACTGGGAGGGGGAAAGATACCAATTGTTGCAGTGCCCGATGCACGCCATCATCTCATGCTGGATCAGCCGCTCGCGTTCGTCGCTGCGCTTCGGGCGGTACTGGCCTTTTGGAGCCTCTGAGATCCCCCATACTAAGAGGCTGGTTCCTGGTCAGAGGCCAGCGAGATGGGGGCAAAGGGCGTCCATATTCATCTTGTACTATATCCGAACCATTGTCGCCGTCGGCACGGCGAACGCTTCGTTGGTCTCGATGCCAGCTGGGGCAAAAGCTTTATCGGGAGCAACTCGCTTAGCGCGCCAACCATTGCTGATCTTTAGCAAACGTTCACTCCGCGTGCGATCTGGATCGTGGCCCATGGGGTCAAGAGATAAGGCGCTTTACTAATATCACGCGGATGTATATGCCCATGGACGGGGATTGGGCTAATTCTCTCCCTCTCCTCTCCACAGACTAAGGGGCGACCCTCGAGGTCGCCCCATTTTGCAGTAAGCGGCGGAGCCAATTATCGTCGCACTGAAGAGATGGGAAGGGATGCTATATGACACTGAGAGCGATGGTGCTCGCCACTTCGGCCATCTTGGCTTGGCCGCAGATGGCTTTAGCGCAGGATTCCACAACTGATGAGGCGGAACCCCAAGGATCCGTAATCATCGTGACGGCCCAACGCCAATCTCAAAGTTTGCAAGAGGTGCCGATCGCGGTTAGTGCCTTCGATGCTACGGCTCTCGAAAGCCAGCAGATCGAGAACGCTGCTGACCTTCAATTGACGCTCCCGAACGTCTCATTTTCGAAGGGCAACTTCACCGGGTCGTCCTTCACCATCCGTGGTATCGGCGATCTTTGTGTTGGTGTGACGTGTGACGCAGCGACGGCTATCCATATCAATGGTTCCCCACTTTTTGGTACCCGGCTGTTCGAAACAGAATATTTCGACCTTGAGCGAATTGAGGTCCTACGGGGGCCGCAGGGCACCCTCTTCGGCCGCAACGCTACCTCGGGTGTTGTCAACCTTGTGACAGCCAAGCCTGACCTCGGTTCTTTCGGCGCGGCCGGAGAGTTCGAGTATGGGAATTACAACAGCATCAAGGCCGAGGGGATGGTCAATGTCCCGATCGGCGATTCTATCGGCGTTCGGGTAGCCGGATTCTTTCTGAATCGCGACGGTTACACCACAAACCTTTTCGACAATTCGGATGTCGACGACCGAGACATGTACGCTGTTCGTGGTTCTCTTCGTTTTGAACCCGGTGCCGATACCACTCTCGACTTCATGGCATATTATTTCAGGGAAGATGACACCCGTTTACGTAATCAAAAGCAGGCCTGCCAGCGTGACCCGCTCGGCGTGCTGGGTTGTCTGAACAATCGCCGCGACTTTGACATCACCAATGCCAATTCCACAGTCGGCGCAACGCTCAGTTCGCAAGAGTTCTTCGCTATTCAGGGAATTCCCTCAGTACTGGGATTGGGAAGCCTGTACGGCCCCGATGCATTTGCAGGATTCGATAAGCCCGACGATGTGCGCACGGTAAACACGGCGTATACTCCATTCTATTTTGCCGATGAAGTGCAGCTACAGGCCCGTCTCGAGCAGCGCATCGGAGCTATGACACTGACTGCAACCGGTCTTTATCAGGACACCGAAGTCGATTCCCGGCAGGACTACTTTCTGGGCATTCAGGATCGTACCGGCTTTGCTACGGCCTTGAACGTGTTGTCCGGCTTCGCGGCCAACGGTTTGCCTACCGGCCTCCCCGCACCTGCACCGGCGTTCGTGCCAGGTTCGTCGGCGTATTTTACCCCGATTGTGGAGGCTCTCATCCCCAATGGCCCAGGGGGCGTATTGTGCACCTCCGATAACGATGATGGGAACAGGGGCGCGTTCGAAGGTAATGTATTGTGCGGCGAAACGCCGCTATCCTTCGACAGGTCTTCAGAGCAACGCGAATCCTGGAGCGGCGAAATCCTCCTTTCCAGTGATTTCGACGGAGCATTCAATTTCCTGCTCGGAGGGATCTATGCAAAGTCCAAGACTACCGACAACAGTTACTATGTAAACTCATTCGCGCTTGACTACGCCAGTGCCATTCTGGGATCGTTTGGTACTTTGGCAGGCGGTGCACCGCCATCCTACTTCGCAACATCCATGTACCGCAACAATTCTCTCGAGGCTAATCTTGAGAGCTTCGGTGTGTTCGGAGAGATCTACGTCGACCTGACCGAGCGTCTGACCTTCACCGGAGGTTTGCGGTATAACGACGACAAGAAAGACGTGACTGCGCGCACGACCTTGATTAGCTTCCTCAATCCTTACGCGAATGACGGGGAGCCGTTCGACAGCCCGATCACTCCCTTAACCGGTCCCTCTGGTCTTTTTGATGCCGATCCTGGTACGCCAGGTGAGCAGCTGACGCAATTTAGAGAAGTAGGTTTCGATGAAATAACCGGGCGTGCGGTGCTCGACTACGAAGTTACGCCTGACAATTCGATTTACGCATCTTATGCCAGGGGCTATAAATCCGGGGGTATCAACCCGCCCCTTTCGCCCGTTTTCGATGTGGCTGAAAGCTTCGGATCAGAAACCATCGACGCATTTGAAATCGGATCGAAAAATACCTTTGCGAATGGCGCACTGCAATTAAACGCTACTGCATTCTACTATAAGTATAGCGGGTTGCAGCTTAGCCGCATCGTCGCCCGTACCTCAGTTAATGATACTATCGATGCCGATATCTGGGGTGTGGAACTAGAGTCCGTTATCCGGCCCGATCCCGATTGGCTTGTCAACTTGACGTTCAGTTATCTCAACGCGGAAGTTGCCGGCGACCAGTTCTTCTCCAATCCGCGCGACCCGGGTGGCGGCGATCCTGATGCCGTCATCATCAAGGATATCAGCAACGGTGCTAATTGTGCCGTAACCGGGCCAGCCCCCGGCGTGGCCGACGCATTCGTCGCCGGAGTGAACGCAGCTCTGGGTCTTCGTGGTCCCGAAGAATTTCCTAACGACGGCAATCTTGCGTCAAGCGGCGCATTCAGCATTTGCGATGTCTTGGCCGGAGCCGTTCCGGCGGGCAGCGGCCTTGCGGTATTAAGCCCTGGCGTAGAGGTCAACATAAAAGGGAACAAGTTGCCGCAGGCCCCCGAAATGAAGGTTTCGATGGGTGTGCAGTACACCGCCACTTTCGACAATGGCATGACTCTGGTTCCTCGCGTGGACGTAGCGCTGACTGGTGAGCAATACGGCAATATCTTTAACGGCAGGGTCAACCGGATCGAGCCATTCGTGCAAGCCAACGCGATCGTGCAGTTGAACAGTGCGGATGAGCGTTGGTTCGTGCGCGGATTTGTTCAGAACATTTTCGACAGCAGCTCGGTGACAGGATTGTACTTGACCGACGCATCCTCGGGGAATTTTACCAATATCTACACTTTGGATCCTCGTAGATATGGTGTTGCTTTGGGGTTCAGTTTCTAACAGGTCCAGATCGTGTTGGCGGGGAGATCGGTGGTCCTCCCAACGACCCGAACGGACAGTGCCAGCTAGTTCGTATTTCGACCCATGACTTTATAGCTTTTCCAGAGCGGCGTAATGCTCGATGACCGCCTCGTAAGCCTACCGACGAGGCGGTCATCGAACCGGCCAAATGCGAGCTGCACTCGAAATGCCTGTACGATCGCTCGTTGATGTCGCTACGAGATGCTCGCGGAAAGCTTAAGGCCTTACATAGATACGACAATGAAGAGTCACCGAATAGTGCAATCGGGATATCCGATGGTGATACTGGCAAACGCACTCTGCGAAAGGCGGAAACATGCTGCCCCCTATGATCCAAGATTGGGTCACAGTGCACGAGGTGCTGACGCGTTAGGAAAAGTTGGAAGGGGCTGCGGGGCAGACTTCTGAGAAAACTTATCCTAACTCTGTTCAGGTTTCATAACTGATTTTCGATCGACCGGAGCTGGCTCAACCGACGTGCGATTGTCGCGAGACAATTCGACCCATCCCAACCCAAGCGACTTCTGGATCGCGATCCAGCCATTTGTCATGGCGGCGATCGCCCGATCGAGATTTGCTCTGGCCTGTTCGCGCTTGCGGATCGAAGTGTTGAGTTCGCCTTGCGAGATTACCCCCGCGGCGCGGCGTTGCTCGTTAAGCTCCGCAGCCGTGTCGGCCTGCCGACTGATCTGCGCCAGCGCGGCTACGTTGGCTCTTTGTTGCCCGAACCGAGCAAGCGATTGTTCGGCGTCGCGTAGTGCGCCCAGGACCACTTCAAGATAGCGCGCTTCGGCCTCGTCGCGCGCACTCTCGGCCTGATCGATCGATGCTGCCGTGCGGCCGAAATCAAGCAGGTTCCACTGCAGCCGCGGCAAAGCGATTGCCGATAAGTTGCCCGGGTCCAGGATGTCGTCGGGCTCCGATCCGCCCAAACCGAGAATCCCCATGAAGGAAATCTTGGGGAAGCGAGCAGCCTCTGCCACGCCAATGCGCGCATTCGCCGCGGCCAGCATGCGTTCGGCGGCTCGAACATCCGGCCGCCGCGCTATTAGCGCTGCGGGATCGCCCACCGCGACCCGTTCGGGGGGAAGCGGAATTTCGGCCTGAGCCGCCAGGAGCCCGTCGAGTGCGCCGGGCGCTTCGCCCGTCAGCACCGCGAGTGTGTCCTTGAACACATCGATGTCCGCTTGAGCTTCGGCGATCTGCGACTTGAGCAGTTCGAGCTCGGCGTTCGCGTCACCGACCGGAAACAGTGCGAGAGCGCCCTGTGTATAGCGCTGATAGGTCAGTTCGAGAATTTGCTGCTGCAAGTCGCGCTCTCGCTGGACAAGCTCGAGTCGCCCCTGCGCTTCTCGCAGGCTCACATACGCCCGCGCGACCTCGGCGGCGAGCTGGACTTTCGCATCCTCGGCGTTCGCCACCGAGGCCGCAGCCTGAGCGTTAATGGCCTCGACACGCCGTGCCTGCCCCCCAGCGAAATCGATCTCCCAGTTTGCATTGAGCCCGACGTTGTAGACGCTGAGGCTGTCCTGCTCTTCGGTGTCTGCAGGAGCGCCGGGCGATCCCGGGGGCGGGCCGCTGCCGATATCTAGCCCTGGGATATTCGCCTGGACCGCAGTCGCCTGCGCAGCCACGGCGGGTAGCCGGTTGGCGCGCTCCTGGCGGACAGAAGCCCTTGCCTGTTCGATGCGAGCGCGCGCCGCGGCCACGCCCGGATTGCCGACCTGCGCGCGCGCCTCCAGTTCATTGAGAACCGGATCGCCGAGCAGCGTCCACCAGTCGCCGGCAATCGGCGCTAACGGATCGATTTCGGGGCCGGCCCGTACGAACGCATTGCCTGCGGCGGTCGCAAGTTGCGGGGGACCGGCATAGTCGGGACCGGACATGCAACCCGCGAGGAGCGCCATGGGAGCGAGGAGGGTTAGGGTCTTGCGCATAGAGTTCTCAGTGCATCGAAAGGGATACGTTCTTCGGGAGAGGCTTGAGGAACAGTACCAGCGGCACCGTGACCAGGGTAATCGCGCCCATGGCGAAAAAGACATCGTTGTAGGTCATCACGAACGCATCGCGCTGAATGATGCCGGAAAGCATCTCCAGCGCGGCCTGTGGGCTGCCCAGCGTCGCCGTCATGCCGTCCAGGTATTCCTGTAGCCGGGGGCTGTTGGCGTTGAGAGTTTCCTCCATGCGCCGACTATGATGCCACAGGCGCTGGTCCTGGAATGAAGCAAGCCCAGCGAGCGCGAAAGAGCCACCTAGGTTTCTCGCCGCATTAAAAATACCGGAGGCGTCTCCGGCATCCTCCTTCGCAACCGAAGCAACGGTCGCCTGATTGAGGAACATCATTGTCAGGATCATGCCAATGCCGCGCAGAAACTGACTTTCGGTGAAAACGCCGCCCCCCGATTCTGCCGTCAAATCAATAGTGATGAAACAGCTCAGCGCCATCATGAACATGCCCACGCCGACTGCAATGCGAATGTGTATCCTTCGTATCATGAAGGGCAGCACAGGCATCAGGAGGAAGGCCGGAACACCCATCCAGAAGATTACGAACCCAGTCTGCAAGGCGTTGTAGTCGGAGATTATCGCAAGAAATTGCGGGATCACGTAGGTCGAGCCATACATGACCATGCCGAGCGCCAGTGCCATCACCACGACACTGGCAAACTGCCTGCTGAGCATCAGGCGCAATTTAAGCACCGGCTTGCGTGCATACAGCTGCCCGCAGATCAGAAGCGCGAAGCCGACGACCGTCATCAGAGTGAGCTGCACGATCAGCGTGGATTCGAACCATTCCTCGCGGTGGCCTTCTTCCAGCACGATGGTCAGCCCACCCAACCCAAGGATCATACCGGCTATTCCCGCCCAATCAGCCTCGCGCAGGTAAACCCAGTCCGGCTTTTCATGGGGTAGCCCGATGAATAGTAAAGCAAGGAGCAACGCGCAGACGGGCACGTTGACGAAGAAGGCGTAGTGCCAGCTCAGGTTCTCGGTAAGCCAGCCCCCCACCAACGGGCCCATTACCGGCCCAAGAACCACGGTCATTCCGAAGAGCGCCATGCCGATCGGCTGTTGCGATGGAGGCAGTCGCTTTGCGACGATGGTCATGGCGGTTGGAATAAGCGCGCCGCCCATGAACCCTTGACCGGTGCGACCGATGATCATCGTCGTCAGATCGGTGGCAATGCCGCACAACACCGAAAAGGCCGTGAAAGCAGAAACCGCGACGATGAGCAGCGTGCGAAGGCCGAGCAGTCTTTCCAGCCACGCGCTCAGAGGGATGATGATGATCTCGGCAACAAGGAAGGCTGTCGCGATCCAGGTGCCCTCGGTTCCGGTGGCGCCGATTTCCCCCTGGATCGTCGGCAGCGCCGAATTGACGATCGAGATGTCAAGCGTTGCCAGCATCGCCCCCAGCGCGCCGGCGGCTACGGCGATCCAGGCCGTAGCATCGGCCTTTTCGACCGGCGGCGAAACCCCTGCAGCGGCGCCTGCCATCGGTCAAGCTCCGGCCGCGTTGCGGATCGAATCGAGTTCGTCTCTGGCGGCGCGCGTATCGACACTCGCGACAACAGACATGCCCGGCACCAGCAGACGCAGAATCTCGGGCGAAGCCTGAATGGATATGCGCACCGGGACGCGCTGAACGATCTTGGTGAAATTACCCGTCGCGTTCTGTGGCGGAAGGATTGAGAATTCCGCACCGGTACCCGGCGCGATGCTCTCCACTCTTCCTAATAGCTCGAGGTCCGGCAGCGCGTCGATTTCCAAGGTGACGGGTTGCCCCGGGCGGACAAGTCCGAGCTGCGTTTCCTTGAAATTTGCTGTCACGTAGAGGCGGTCGGTCGGTACGAGGCTCATAAGGCGTTGGCCAGGCTGGACAAATTGTCCAGGTCGGACCGTGAGGTCACCCACCCGCCCGGAAATACTGGCCTGGAGCGTGGTCGATGACAGGTTCAGACGGGCGGCCTCGAGTTGCGCACGAGCGGCGTTGGCTTGCGAATTGGCCTGGTCTATCTGCTCGCTAAGCGTGTTCTGTCGGCGCTGTGCCGCCGTGAGCACGGCGCGCGCTGCCGCGACTTGAGCCTGCGCTTCACTGGCCTGGGCCTCCAGCTGATCGAGCCTCTCGCGCGGCTCCGCTCCCGAAGCGGCAAGGGGGCGGTACCGGACAACCTGCTCAGCAGCGAGACCAGCCTGTGTAGATGCCGCTGCGAGTTGTGCACGGGCCTGGGCAATTGCCGCGTCCTGCTCTTGTTGCTGGGCGCGTACCGTATCTGCTCCGGCGAGCGACGCGGCGATCTGGGCTTCGACCTGGTTCGTTTGGGCACGATAATCTCGCACGTCCAGCTGGACAAGTGCATCGCCCGACGCGACCGTTTGATTCTCCGTCACTAATACGCGCTCGACGTAGCCCGCAATTTTGGGGGAGATGATGACGCTGTCGGCGGCAATATAAGCGTTGTCGGTGGACTGCTGGAATCTGCCGTACGTCTGATGATTGTAATACCAGTAGCTCCCGGCGAGCAGGACCAGAATGCCGGCGATCAGCAGACCCAGCCGGACCCGCGGACTGGACAACCCCGTCGGACGTGCGCCTTCATCGCTAGCCCCTGCTGTCTCGTCCGCCATGATTATTTCGCTCCTCGCCATCGTTTGAGCCGTTGCGCGAGCGATATAGCGGCCAAAACAAAATGCGAAAGTCCTTTACTACTTTTCTCCGATCGTTAGGAATGTCTCATGACGGAAGATGAGGGCACTCTCGCACTCGACAATGTCATCACCGACGACAATCGAATGATCTTCATGATGGACGAGATCAGCCGCGCCGCGTGCAAGCCATTCGATGACCGAGCACAGCCGCTGGCCTCAATCGTACGCAGTGGCGTGTGTTGGCGCAGCTCAGAGCTCCTGCCCTGAACCAGACGGACATCGCCAGGCGACTTGAAATCACATCCTCCAGCAGCGGTCTGGAAGACATGACGCCTTCGCGCATGAATGACCGGACGCGGCTTGCGCAAGTCATAGCAATATACGGTCGTCACGGGCTGGGCGGCATCGCGTCCGTGTTGGGACTAGGCCGATCTCAAATCTAGAAACATCCGATACGCCCGGAGGCCCCGGTCGAGGCGATTGCGCCAGGAGACGAGCCTCGGTCATGTTCTATAGCGGACACCCCAATGGAGCATGCGGAACGCGAACTTTCCATGCATCGGCACCTCTGCCGGACGAACAAACCGCTGTCGGCGTGCTAGATGGAAACTAGCGCAAACTTCTCCGTAGTGGGGTGGATCGGTGGCATTCTGATGCTTACGACCATCGCTTTCGCTGTGTGTTTCATCGATCCCAAACCAAATCAGGGAACATATCTCGTCAGGTTTGATCGCTCAGTGGAAGGCCTTCAGCCGGGATCGACCGTAACACTATCGGGAGTTCCTGTGGGTCGGGTAACATCGGTCCGCCTGGCGGAAAATGGACCGGAAAACGTGCTCGTTGTTCTGACTCTCGATCCTTCTGCGGCGAAAGTCCTTGGCCTTGAAGCGACAATCAGCACCAATCTGATTACCGGCGAGGCTGCGCTCGTGCTCGAGGGCCGACGGGGTCGTCAGGGCATTTACACCGACAAGTCAGGAAAAAAGATCATTCCCGCCGCGGACGAAACCGGACTATTCGGGAGGGATGCGACCGCCACTGTAGAGACCGTGGCAAATAGCATTCGCGCTCTGAACGAAGGACTGGAGCCAGAAAAGCAACGGGTGATCACCTCCGATCTTGTCCGGCTTCGAGTCACGACGACCGCACTCGCATCGGACGCCGAAGGTTGGGACGAACAATTGGCCTCAACAAAAGGAAGATTGTTCGACTTAAGACAAAGGGTTGGTGGATGGGGATATAATCTTCGAGATGCAGATCGGCGGATCTCAGGCGGGAGCGCTTCGGCTATCGCGCAAAGACGCCTTCGCCAATTCAGGGAGGGGGTGCAGAACGCTGAAAACAAACTTTCCCAGATAAGGAGTGGCATTCCGGCGGTCGAAGATTCTCTGGTTGAAGGTGAAACGGACCTTCGCGAGCTTAGTCGCGAACTTGCTCCTCTCAGTTAAAAAACGAAAATATTCAGGTTGAGGGAATTACATCAAATCCTCCCCTCCCAGACTATCGGGCTAAAAGAAGAGAAGCTGGAGCGAACATCGATGATTTAAAATAAACCGAACGGATGACTGCTTCCGGGCAGAGCGCGCAGCCCGTAGAATAGCGGAGATTGGAGCGCAAAGCGGATAACGACCTACTCCGCGGTCAAGTTCGAAATTGAAATTCCGAGTCCTAAAAAAGGCATCGAACCAATACATTAGAGGGATTTTGCGGGCCTTTTGCGGGCTTTTCAGCTTGACCGAAATATCTAAACATCAGAAATTAAACGGAAAAGGAGTTCGAATGTGATGCCTCTTCTGGGCACCATTGGCTTGAGCCATTGTAATATAAAATAAAATACCGGGATCTTTGTGTCCCCGCTTGGGCCTCCGAGCTGTGGTCTTTATTCATCTTTCTCTTTCCAACTCAGTCCCTTCGCTGTTCAATCCACTTATTCTCGATCCGTCGCGGGACGTCCCTTCGAACGATCTTTGCGGGCCATTTTGTGGGCCTCTGGGTTCACAGGTTCGCAAAGGCCCGTAAAGCCGGGACGGCCCAGTCCCCAGGATGATCGTCATGTGGCAGTTTGTTGTGGAATTGGGGTCGATGACAGCAAGCTGCTCACCGCTGCGATAGTGAAGATCGCTGGACCCTGGGGCGTGATCGACATGAAGCTCGGTCCATCAATTGAGGTACTTCTCTGCGATTTGTTTAATCGATTTCGAGTGGGCGCGGGCATCAATGTCGCCACGATTTCCGTGCAAGAGAATGCGAAGGAACTTCCCCCAACTATGTCGCGGAGCGGCGCGCTGTCGGTCCGCGTGCTCTGAGATTGTAATTCGGCGTTCACGCATCGGTCCATCCCCACACCGCCAATCTCGCTCAGTTCGGGGAGAATTTCCCGAATGGTCATCGCCGCACGGCCGGTTGCGAATGATTGGCTGAGAAAAACCACATTCCGGGGGGGCAGGCGGCGAATATGATCGCGAGCGAACATCACATTCTCGCGAGTGTTCCGAGATTCCCGTTCGAGGAAGACGGTCCGACAATCCAGATTCGTCAATCGGCCTAAGTCTCTGTGGAGCGCATCATTTTCGCTGGGGTCGGTCAAATCGCCTCCGATGCTTCGTGCAAGCTTGTTGCGAAATTGATCGATGGCACATTTCGGAGTCCTTATGGCCACGAGGATGCACGCGCAAAATCCATTCCGGACTTCAAATCTGACCAAGCTTGCGTCCTATCGCCAGACCCAGCATTGGCCCACGGCCGGGCCAGGTAGATTATGGACAGCGCCTCGCGGACCAGTGTGCAGGTCTGCGGTTCAGTCTCGGTCGGAAGGTCATTTCGTTTCGCCAACGAGCTCGCTCAACAGCGCAAGAGCGCATTCTCGGCATGAGTGATGTTATTGGCCCTTTGCTGCTCGTTAAGCGGCCAGCGAGAATCGATGGTACGCCAGTCTTTCAAGGCGCGACGATAAACGCCGCAAGCATTATCGCGGCGGCCCGCTTCCAAAAGAGCGTCGGCAAGCGCGAGTCGAACATTCGCGGCTTCGCTGGCAAGGCTTGCGTTGTTCGGATCGCCGAGCGCTCGCTCAGCTCGTACTTCATAGAGCGAACGAGCGAGATCGATTGCGGCAGTTGTGTTGCCAACACCAAGAAGCGCATAGATCATCTGTGAATGAACGGTCTCGCGCTTGCTGACCGCTTCCATATCGTCTGGATCGGAGGCGATCGCTTCGTTGGCAATCCGCTCAGCTTGCCGCAAGTCGGCCAGCGCGGCGGGCCATCTCTCAAGATCGCCCAAGATTAGCGAGCGTCGGTAAAGCGCGCTCAATTTCTGTTCGCGAAGCAACGGTCTTTCGACACGTGGAGCAATTTCGATCAAACGCGTATATCGCGAAATGGCCAGGTCGGCGTGGTTCAGTCCGACCATGTATCGCGGATCATCGATCGCATATTCCCAAACGTACGCATTGCCGATTTCCGACGAAATCGTCGCCAGAACTGCAAGCGCCTCCCAATCGGTGGCGCGTGGCTTTGCATAGGCAGTCACATCGTTGTGAAGGCGGTCGAGTTCGGCGATGCCCTCGCCGGGACGATCAAGCCACGGCAACGCGCGCGCGGCCTGCAAGCGCGAGCGATACCATGCCAACCGTACTTGAGGCTGGTCTGCCGAATATTCGAGCAATTTCTGATAGATCGCGGCCGATCGGCGAGACGAGGCAAGCGCACGTTCATTGTCATCTTCACCAATAAAACTAAGTACCGCGTCCGAGTAAAGGGCACCCGCCAGGCTTAGCTTCACATCGCGCCGCAGGGGAAATTCATTGGCCAGTGCGTCAAGATCCTCCAGCGCCAGATCCATTGCTTGGCGTGCTTCCTGCGTTCGGCCAAGGTTCTCGCTGGATGGCCCGCCGTTTATATCAGACAGGCGATGATAACCCCGCGCGATCTCGAGTCGGAGGTCCGGAGACATGGCGCCGTTGCGCAACCGGACCAAGTAGGTTTGCGCTTCGTCGGCGATCCGGTGGAGCGTGGCGGTGTTGCCCGGCCTTCGCTGGAGCTCCTCATAGAGATCGAACAGCATGAAGTTCGCGATTCCGCGCACATCATCGAATCGCTGCTGGGCCTCTTCGCGCGCACGCTCGGCTTCAATCCAGTTCCAGCTGGTGGCCCCCAACCCCAAGATCACCGCTGCTGCGAGCACGAGTGAGAGGCTCGACGCTGCGGGGTTGCGCTTGATGAACTTCGCAAATCGATAGCGCGAACTGGGCGGCATTGCGGCCACTGGACGATTTTCGAGATGGCGCCGGACATCTGCGGCAAGCGCCTCGATCGATTGATAGCGGTCGTCAGTTTCGGAGGCCGTAGCCTTGTTGGCAATCGCCTGTAGCTCGGCCGGGCGGGGCTTGGGCACGAGAAAGTTGAGCAAGCGACCCGCCGAATAGATATCGGATAGAGTGGTAGCGGTTTCACCGCGAAGCCGCTCAGGTGCAGCGTATCCCGGTGTGAGCGTGAGGTGCCGCAAGACCAGCGGCGCGCCCCCGTCCGCGTCACGGCGCTCGGTGCCATCGGGCTGGGCGATGCCGAAATCGATGAGCTTCGGTTCGTTGGTCAGCTCGACGAGGATGTTCGACGGAGTCAGGTCGCGATGAACGACGAGGTGACCGTGGGCATAGCTGACGGCGTCGCAAACCTTGAGGAACAGCGCGAGACGTTCCGGCAGGCTCGGTCGGGTTTGGTCGATCCAGTCGCCAAGAGGGATTCCTTCGACCTTCTCCATGACGATGAAAGGAAGACCGTCATCGGTTTCGCCACCATCGTACAGGCGCGCGATGTTCGGGTGGCTGAAGCTCGCCAGCAGCTGGCGCTCCCGACCAAAGCGTTCGGTCAGTTGTTCCGACAGCAGACCCGGTTTGATGAGCTTGATTGCGACCTCGTGCTCGAAGTCCCCGCGATCGCGTCGCGCAGCATAGACCGAACCCATGCCGCCAGAGCCGATCAACCCCTCCAGCCGATAGGCGCCGATGCGTTCGGGCGGCTCCTCGATTGCTGCCTCTTCGATCGCGCCGCCGGTGCGAATGGCGTTATTGCAATGTGCGTCGTGCAGCTGGGTCACCCGGCCGCGCAGCTGTGGATCGTCGCCTGCATGCTCGGCCAGCCAGCGTTCGCGTGCGCCCGCGTCGATCTCCAGCATCGCTTCGAAAAGCTGCAGCGCCCGCCGTTCGCGTTCGATTTCAGCCATGGGCGAGCGGATGGGACATGGCATCGGCCAGCCAGGCCCGGGCCACTTGCCATCGCCTTTTCACCGTCGGTTCGGACCATCCAGTGACTTCCGCAACCTCCGGTACTGTCATGCCTCCAAAATAGCGCATTTCCACGATCTCCATCAGCTCGGCGTCGATTGCCTCCAACCTGACTAGCGCGGAATTGAGCCGTGCGAGATCAAACGGCCCTTCGCCCTGGATACGGGTGTTGAGTTCAACCTTGTGGTGATGCCGCTTGTCGGTCGACTTGGCGCGCGCGTGGTCGACCAGCACGTTGCGCATGACCCGTGAAGCCAGCGCCACGAAATGCGATCGCCCGCCGATTTCGGGGTTCTCGATGCGAAGGATTTTCTCCACCGCGTCGTTGACGAGGTCATGGGTGGACATCGAGCTGCCGACTTCGCGCCGCAGCCGAGCGGACGCAATTTGCTGTAGCTCGGGATACAGGCGCGCGATGGCCCGGTCGCGGGCTGTGGTGTCACCCATGCCCCAGTCGACGATCAGCATCTCGGTGTCTTTTGCCAGCACGCCGATAGGCCCCCTTGATGTCGCGAATACTTTGTTCCGCGTTCACTTGAGAGAGTCAAAACCTTTTCAACGACCTGTCCCGGCACAATGCGCACCGGGCGCGGAAGATTTTTTTGGAACCCCTGATCCGCTTTGCCGTGGTTTCTCGCTGGGAGGGGCAAGGGGAAATGGTGCCCCTTGCAAACACAGGGATGGTTCCATGGCATTCACCGCTTCGCTTCGTCGCTCCCACCACAGCAAGTTCCTGCTTTCGGCCAGTCTCGCCGCGCTAACGGTGGGCTGGAGCGGAACGGCGCACGCGCAGCAGACGACCCCCGGTGTCAGCCCCAATTGTCCGATCGTGACGGGAGAAGCGATTTGCGAAGGTGACCTGGAAGACGGTATTTCAAGCACCCCCGCCACGCCCGCATTCGACACGCTGATCGTCCGCAACCCCAATGGCCCGATCGCGCCTCCGGGCTATTTCGCTATCGGCGTGGTCAAGAACGACAGCGACATTACGATCAATATCGCCGACGACGTGGTAATCAACGTGTTCGACGATCCCAACATAGCGGGCGTGGCGCAGGGGCTGATCGCGATAGTCGATCAGGGCTTCGACCTCATTATCGACACCAGTGCGACGATCACCGCCGACGGAAACGGCAGTTTCGGCCTCGGGATCGAGGCACTTGTCTCGAACGGCGACGGCAATCTGTTCCTGACAAATGACGGCGACATCAGCACCTTCACCAGTTTTGAATCGGCGATTGCGATCCAGGGGCGCCAGCAGAATTCGACGGGAATCCTTTCGATCACGAATAATGGGGATCTTTCCGCCACCTCCGGCGGAACGGGCGAGCGCAGCCTCGTCACCGCAGGTATTCTGGCGCGGCACGACAATGGCGGCAGCGACATCGCGGTTACCAACGGCGGTACGATCACCGTCTCCGCGACCACCGTGGACACCGATTTCAACGGTGTGGCCGCCGGGATCGTGAGCAACAGCTTCGTCGGCGCGAACACCACGGGAATCCTCAACGCGGGTGCGATCACGTCCACCGGGCAGGCAGTGCACGGTATCGTCGGCTTCACCAGCAATGACAGCGCGACCGAAACCGCGCGCCTCTCGATCGCCAATCAAACAGGCGGCACGCTGTCGATCGACGGCGCTGACAATTACGGTATCCTGGCGCAGTCCGCCGGGACCAGCGTCGATACAACGGTCGACAATTCGGCCGAGATAACGATGGCGAACGGGGCCAATTCGAACGGCATCTTCGTCCTCAGCCGTGCGACGGAGTCGCGGCTCAGCCTGAACAACCGCGCGGATGTTTCCGGCGCCGGAACGCTGTTGCGCGGGCTTGGCGTCTCGACATTCGGCGCGCCTGCGGGCGGCACTTACGACATGCTGATCTTCAACGAAGGCGACATCGCGCTGGATGCGCCCGCCGCGCTTGGCATGACGGTGTTTGCCACCCGCGAGGACACGGTCGAGGCCGACGTCGTGAACACCGGCGATCTCGACCTGTCGAACACGACCAGTCCCGGGTCGATCGGCATCAGCGTCAATCTCAACGCGGTCGATGCCAGTGCCGGTGGAGCCGTCGGCAGCAGCAGCGCGCGGATCGTCAATCGCGGCGATATCGCGATGGGCGCAGGGCGCGGCATTTTCGTGGTCGCGGACGATATCGCGGTGACCAATTTTGGCTCGATCACCACCACCGGCGCGATGAGCGACGGGATCGTGGCCGATGCGTCCACCGCCGTTGGTTGGCAGGTGACGGTCGCCGAGACCGGCTCGGTCGTCACCAGCGGTGCGGGCAGCGTGGGCATTCGCATCTCGGGCGTGTCGGAAGATTATGTCGAAGCACAAATTCAGGAGGCCACCGCCGCGACCACCGTCCAGAAGGCGCGGATGGCCGACCAAGCGATGAACGCGATCACGCAGTTCATCACATCCAGCGCTCCCGGCAATGGCGGGATCGCGTCCGCATCCGGGGTGCAGCGACCGCTTAACGTGCCAGGAACGGGCGTTTTCGTGCCCGCGGCTACCGGGAACGTAGTCGTCAACGGGACGGTGCGTTCGGATGGAGGCGCGGGCGCGATCTTGGGCGACAGCGCCTTGAGCGTTGCCGTCCGCAACGCCGATGCGGTGATCGCCACCACGGGCAACGATGCTCCGGCGATTTCGGCCACAACATCGATCCAACTCATCGGTCTCGAAGGATTGACCCTCACCACCACCGGCGACAACGCGTCGCTGGTCCAACTGAACGGTGGAGGTTTGGGTACCCCCGGCGACAGCGCGGCCTTTGTCGCGCTGAACGACCTGACGGCGTCGACCATGGGCGACGGATCGACGGCTTTCGTACTTGACTCGGGCGGCGGCCAGTCGGTCGCCAATTTCGCGAGCAACAATTTCGCCGATCCCGGTGCCGGCGCGACCATTTCGACCATGGGCGACAATGCGCACGGGGTCCAGTTTGTGACCCCCGATGGCGGCTCGACCTTCGCGGGCGAGGTCGAATTCACGCAGCTTTCGACGGCGGGCGACGGATCGCTCGGCTTCAACATCGACGCTGGCGGCAATAGCTCGGCCAATCTGGCGCTGCTCGACAGCACAGTAACCACCGGCGGCGCGAACAGCGATGCGATCCGCCTCGGCATTGGCGGCGGCAGCGACGTCTTGCTGCTTGTCCAGCGCTCGACCGTATCGACCACCGGCGACGGCAGCGACGCGATCGACATCCCGCAGATCGCCAATAGCTCGATCGGCAACGGCGTCATCATCGGCAGCGACATCTCGACCGAGAGCGACAATGCGCGCGCCTTCGTTCACGGGGAACTTGGTGGCGACACGTCGAGCCGCACCGCTTTCATCGCCGACAGCACGTTCACCACACAAGGCGACGGTTCCACCGCGCTGCTGTTCGGGGCCTATGGCAACACGTCCAGCAGCACGACGAGTATTTTCGATACGGTCATTACAACGGCGGGCAGCAATGCGCGCGGGATCGACCATGGCCTGGGCGGCGATGGCAGCGCCAACGAGATCACCATCGAGAATTCGTCTGTCACCACCACTGGCGCGACCAATTCCGGCGCGATGATCTTCGAAGGCACCGTGGACAACGGTTCAGCCTTCTCGATCTCGCTTTCCGATATCGATCTCTCGACCGTTGGGAGCGATTCCGATGGCGTTTTCATCGGGGGCGGCGGGTTCGACAGTTCGGTATTCAGCACCGACTCGGCAAATCTCACCATCGCGACCCAAGGCGACAATTCGCGTGGCTTCGTCGTCGATCAATTCATCGCCGGGGACGGCAGCACGTCGGTCGGCGCGATGGATAATATCTCCATCACGACCGAAGGCATGAACGCGCACGGCATGTTGCTCGGCACCAGTCGCGATGGCGCGATGGTGAACAGCAGCACCGCATTCCAGGGCACGAGCCTCGACATCACCACCCAGGGCGACGGCGCGCGTGGTTTCTACCTCGCCGGGCTGACTGGCGACATGGTCGATTCCGATTACACCGTGTCGATCACCGAAAGCACGATCGCCACTGCGGGCGACGACGCGATCGGCTTCGAGATCGCGGGCGTGGGCGGGGCCTTCACCGGTTCCGAACTTACGATGGCGCTGGACGGGATCGACATCGCCACTTCGGGCAGCGGTTCGCATGCCATGGTGATCGGCAACCTGCCAATGTTCGCCGCCGCCGCGAACAGCAATTCCGTGCTCGCCATAGACATTGCGGACGTGACCACAACCGGCGCCGCCGCACACGGGATCGTGATCGGCAGCGGCTGGGGAACGCCCGGCGCGGCGCAGACCGACGCGGGCAACAATATCCCAAGCCGGTTCAACCGCATCCAGGTCTCGGGCGATGTTTCCGCCAGCGGCGCGGGCTCGCATGGGATCGTCACCGACAGCCTGCTCAACAGCTTCACCGTCGCCGCCGACGGGAGCATCACGGCCGATGGCTTCGCGCTACTCTCGCAAGGCAATGGCGGCGTGGCGCAGTTCACCAATCGCGGCACCATCACCGGCGATATCCGGCTGGGTGCAGAGAACAGTTCGCTCGTCAGCAGCGGCACGATCACCGGCAATATCGACATGGGCGGTGGCACCAATGCCATCACCATCGAAGGGGGCGGCCTACTCAATTCGCAGGATCAGATACTGCTCGGCGATGGCAATGCCATCACGGTGGCGGGCACGCTGGCACCGGGCGGTGACGGGCCGATCCAGCTAACGAACATCGGCAGCGAGCTGGTGTTCGAAGCGGGCTCGCAATTCCTCGTCGATATCGACGGCATGGCCACCGACCCTGTTGCCACAGGCTTCTTCGCATCCGACCGCCTGCTGGTCGATGGCGGCGCGACGATCAACGGTGGCGATGTGGTCGTCTCGACTCTCACCCCCCAGGGCGATTTCGACCGTACGGCAACCTTCCTGCTCATCGATGCCAGCGGCGGGGTCACCGGCGAATTCACCGGTATCGTGGCAGATCTTCCCTTCCTCGACCTCAATCTCTCTTACGAGGCAAACCGGGTCATTCTCAATGCAACCCGTGCCGGGCCGGTCGTGCCGTTTGCATCGCTCGGGACCACGCCCAACCAGGTGGCGGTGGGCGCTGCTTTCGACACGCTTGAGCCTGATGCGACCGGCGATCTGGACACAGTGATCGACCAGTTGATCTTTGCGACCACGACGCAAGCGCTGACCGCGTTCGACACCGCTTCGGGCGAGATCTACGCCTCGTTACTGGCGCAGGCGGTGGGCGACGCCCTTCGCCACGGGCAGCACGGACTGGCACGGGCGCGGATGGCCCGGGGCTCCGGCTGGGGCATCTGGGGCGGCGCCTCCTTCTCCGACAGTTCCATCGACGCCGACGGCAATGCAGCCGAGGTGCAGCAGGACGATGTCGGCTTCGATCTGGGGATCGATTATGTCGGGGCCGAAAATGGCTGGGCGCTGGGCATGGCCGGGGGCATGCGCGACGGCAGCCTGGAGGTTGCCGGGCGGGCCAGCGCGGCGGACTACGACAGCTGGTATCTCTCTGTCTATGGTCGCTACGGCAGTGGCGGCGCTGGCTTTACCGTCAGCGGGGCGCTTACCTGGTCGCAGACCGATGCGGCGGTCGAACGCGCCATCACCGTCAACACGCTGCAGCGTACGGCGCTTGGTGATGCCGAGATCGACGCGCTGACGGCCTCGGCGGAAGTGCGATACGGCTGGGGCACAGGCGGTGGCTGGGCCTTCGGCCCGCTGGCGTCGCTCCACCATGGCGATGCCGACCTGTCGCTGGTTGATGAAACCGGGGCCGGTAGCCTCTCGCTGCGCGCTGCCGATGCATCGGACCAGCAAACCACCTTCGGCGGAGGCCTGTTCGCCAACTGGCAGGGCTCACGCGGTTCGTTCGACCTGTCGGCGCAGTATGTCGACGCTGCGAACAACACCGTCGGTACCCGGCTTGCCTTCGGCGACGGTGCGAATGCGCCCTTCACCGTGCTGGCCCCGGAAACCGATGGTGCGGGCTTACTCGGCGCAATGTCCGGCAACCTCGATCTTGGATCGGGCTGGACACTGAGCGCCGAGACCCGCGCACTGTTCAGGACCGACCGCGACGACATCTCCGGCAGCATCAGCATCGGCTGGCGTTTCTGAACGCCTGACGGCGCATTTTCCCGATTTTGAGGAAGGCAGACTGGCATGACACACTCTCGCAAGCGGATGACCATCGGCAAGAGCAAGCTCCTGCTAGGCAGCGGCGTCGGAGCCTTGGCGCTGGGGCTGGCGCATCCCGCGCTGGCACAGGTCGAACCCGGCGATCCGCAATGTGAGATAGAGGGCGAGCGGGTCTTTTGCGAAGGCGATCTTTCGCCCGGCGTCGAGGTTGACGATGCAGACGGTGTGTCCGAGCTGTTCCTGCGTCCGCTCGACAATGACATCGCACCACCCGCCGATCGGGACGGGATTTCATTCGTGCGCACCGACGGGCCGATCAGGATCGGCTTCGTGGCTCCCGACTTCGTCAACATCATCGCGACCGGGTCGGGCCATGGCATCTTCGCATCGACCAGTGAAACCATGCTGATCGAACATACCCGGGGAATCGAGGCGCAAGGCACCGGCTCGGGCATTCGCGCCATCCTCAATTCCGGCAGCAGCAACGCGGCGCGGCGTCTGGTGGCCATCCGGAACCGGAGTTCAACCATCGCAACCTCGGGCAGCGCAGCAGACATCTGGGTCACGTCCAACATTGCCGACGCGAACGACCTGGTCGATGTCCGCGTTATCGACGACAGCGGCTTCGCTACCCGCGGTTTGTCGAGCGATGCCGACGGAATACGGGTGGAAACACTGCTCGACGCAGGGGCAGACCCTGCGCTTCTGGGGCAGTCCACGGCCTTCGTCTTTATCGGGCAGCGCACGACACCGCGAAGCTACACCAATGGCGCGGCCGGAATCCGGTTTCTTAGCGCAACAACCAATACGGTCCGTGTCGACGGCGATCTGGGCGGGCCGCTGTCCATTGTCGGCGGGGCCGGAACGGATACGGTTATCAATAATGGTTTTATCATCGGCTCGGTCGATCTGGGAGCCGGTGACGACACCTACATACTCGAATCCGGTGGGCGGCAGTCCAGCGGCTCGTCCGTAACCATCCAGGGTGGCGACGGCACGGACAGTTTCATCCTGGGCGGCAACGGCAACGATAATCGCGAAGGCAACCGGAACAACTCGAACACGTTCTTTCTCAATCGGCTCGACCCGCTTTCAGGCGCATTCGGTGCGTTCTCCGGGTTCGAGCGGGTTGCCAAGGACGGCTATTCAAGCTGGGCGTTATCAGGGTCGCTCAACCGGGCTCTCGATTTCGATGTGCGGCTCGGGGTGTTGCTGGCCAATGCGACATCGCCCACGCTCGCTGTCAATGTTCTTCCCCGTGGCACATTGTCCGGCAACGGCGTGGTCGGATCGGTCGATGCCAGCGGGATCCTGTCACCGGGCAACAGCTTTCCGGCGGGCAGTGGGTTCGGCATCGCGAGGCTGACAACGGGTAACCTGATACTTCGCGCCGGATCGACCCTGGAGATCGAGGTCGACGACGCCGGACGAAGTGATGTCATCGTTGTCAATGGATCGGTCACGCTGGAGGGTGGCACCCTTGCGGTCGTCGAACTGACCCGCGACGGCTTCCTCGGCAGCGACCCGTTTCGCTATATCATCATCGAAAATGACGGCACCGACGCGATTTCCGGCAGTTTCGGCACGATCGTCAACGATTTCGCGTTCCTCACGCCGACCGTCTCCTACACCAGCGGCGATGGCAATGATGTCCAGCTGGTGCTCACTCCCAACAATGCGCCGCGCACTGGCGTGCAGCTGCGCGGTTGTGCCGGGAGCGGTAGCGAGCTGAGCTGCAGTGGCGACCTGGCCCGCGGTGTCCGCCTGACCGACGCCGACGGGATCGATTCGATATCGATCACCGGGCTTACGCGCGCCGTCACACCGGATTCGCTATCCTCCGGCTTTTCCATCACGCGCCACAGTGGCCCGATCACAATCACGACCGACGCGAGCCCACACGAAGTCGTTGTCCGGGGGCGGCTCGGAAGGATCGCCAATGGCATCGGTGCCGAGACATCCGGCAGCCAGGTCCGGATCAGCAACGCGCTCGACATTCGCGGTGTCGAGACGACCGGGTTCAGCGGGATCTCCGTCATCAACAATCGTGGTGACGACCCCGCCGCGCGAGCCAATGTGAACATCGTCAATACCGGCGACATCACCTTCAATCAGCCCGGCTCCGGTTCCGGTGTCGTGGCGAGAGCCATTTCAGTGGTCACCGATGGCCCGGGCGAATTCTCTATCGTCAACAGCGGCGATCTGACGCAGATCGACGAATGTCCTTCGGTTACCTGCAATGCCGAGATGATCCAGTTCGAGGTTTTTCGCGATTTCCTCGACAACGATTTCGAGCAGACCGATGGTCCGATCAATCTTTCGATCATCAATGACGGCACCATCACGGTGTCGTCCGGTTTCGCCATCAACGTTACCGGTGTAGGCGGCGGCGACTCAACGGCGGCCCGACCGATTTACGAAAACATCGAGATCATCAACCGGGGCGACATCCTCCCGGTGTTGTCGAATGGCGAAATCGTGGCCAACCAGGTGGCCGCCGATGGCATCTACGTCCGCGGGGGGCTGACGTCGGCCAGTGGGACCTTCCTTGTCCGCAACGAAGGCGATATTATCGACACCGGCGACGGGATCGATGTCATCGGCGGCAATGTGGGTACCTACCGCCTTGAGAACACCGGTCGTATTACCGCGTCCGACAATGGCATCGAAATCCAGGCCGGTGATGTCGATCGAAGCGTTCTGCTCGAATTCCCGACAGTCGAACTGATCAACAGCGGCGACGTCGATGCGACCAGGGAGTTCGGCTTCAACCGGGTGGACGGCAGCGGCGGTATTCTCGCCGGACGGACCCAGCACAGGATCGAAAACAGCGGCAACATCACCGCGTCCGCCGGGGCCATCGTCAGCGCCGATGTCAATGACGACGACAGCCAGTTCCTCAACGCCTTCAATCCGTTCTACCGGAGCTCGGTGCTCAACACCGGTTCGGCGCGTTCGCTGAACTTCTGGGGTCTGATAGGGGTCTATTCGGGCTCCGGCACGGTAGAAAATCGCGGCACGATCACCACCGACGGCGAGGATCAGGCTGCGCTCTATGTCGAAAGCCTGACGGCGGTCGATGTTAACAACAGCGGTGAGGTCTTCACCGCCGCGCGCGGTTCGGATGCCGTGGCCCTGCGCGAGATTTCGATTGTCAGGGATGAACAGCTGGGCATGATCGAATTCGATCGTGCGCTCGATCTCCAGGGCAGCCTGTCATTCACGAACTCAGGCACGGTGACCGCCAGCGGTGTCGATGGTGACGGGGTCGATGTCCAGACCGCGTTTTTCGACACCGTCCTTAATTGCAATCCCGACAACGAGGCCGATAGCTACTTCTTTCTCTGCCGTCCCGAAAGCACCTTCAACGAGGAGTATGACCCCACCACGAGCGTGGTGAACGAAGCCGGAGGAACGATCACCGGCGGCTCCGGATCGGGCGCAGGCGTCCGCTTCACCGGTCCGGGCACGCACACGCTGGACAACAGCGGGACCATTACCGCAGCATCCGGACGCGCGGTCGTTGGCGGCGAAGGCAGGGAAACGGTGACCAATGCCGGCACCATCATCGGGACCGTCCTACTCGGTGCCGGGGCGGACGCATTCGTCCTCGCTCCGATCGGCAATTTGCCGGACATTGACGGGGGTGACGGCACAGACGTGTTCGCGCTCGGCGGCGGCGGGTCCGGCACCTTCGATGGCAGCACCTTCGACGGCAACTCGTTCGAACGCTTTGAGAAGCGCGGTTCGAGCAACTGGAACCTGGTCGGAACGCCCTCGGCACTGTTTCCCGTGATCGGCACGCTGCGCGGCGGTGTTCTACGCGTCAACGGCAGCTATGGAGCGCTCGATTTGACCGTGCGCGCCGGAGCCACGCTTGGGGGCACCGGCACTGTCGGTAACGTCACCAGCACCGGCGGCACCGTCGCGCCGGGAAATTCGATCGGTACGTTCACATTGAATGGAGATCTCGTCCTCGATGCGGCTTCGATTTTTCAGGTCGAGGTCGATGATGTGGGCAATGGCGATCTGTTGATCGTCAATGGAGCCGTGACGCTGGGTGGCGCAACACTCGATGTTGTCGAAATCGGCACTTTCGGCGGTAGCGACCCGTTCAACTACATTATCATCGACAACGATGCGACCGATGCCGTGGACGGCACCTTCGGCACTGTTGAAAACGATTTTGCCTTCCTTGATGCCATGGTCAGCTACACTGCGGGCGACGGCAATGATGTGGGCCTGACCCTGACGCCTACCGGCACTGCACCACCTCCCCCCCCGCCGCCGCCGCCACCACCACCTCCTCCGCCGCCACCACCTCCTCCGCCACCGCCGCCACCTCCTCCACCTCCGCCGCCGACGCCTCCTCCGGCGCCTCCGCCACCTCCGCCGCCTCCGCCCCCGATCTCGTCGGGGACGGGCTTGTTCCCGACGGTCGCGACGACCTTCAACCAGACCAATGCGGCGATCCGGCTGGACAATCTCGATCTTGCCGACAGCGATGCCAACGATGTCTACAAGGCGTTGCTGTTTGCCACGACGCCGCAGGCGCTCACCGCCTTCGATACCGCGTCAGGCGAGATCTATGCCTCGCTGCTAGCCGGCCAGGCGGAGGTGGGGCTGGGCCGGACGCGCGGGCTGCTGGCGCGCGCCAACGAACAGGCCGGTGAGGGCTGGGGGATCTGGGGCGGCGTTCATGGCCGCGACGGATCGATCGACGGCGACGGCAATGCCGCCGAGTTCGATTACGACGGCTTCGGCTTCGACCTCGGGGTCGACTATCGCGGGTACGGCGATGGCTGGGCGGTCGGCGTCAGCGCGGCATGGGACGATGGCAGCAGCGACCTGCCCGGTCGCACCAGCAGCGCCGACAGCGAAGGCTGGTCGCTCGGCGGCTATGCCCGCTACGGCAGCGGCAATGCCGGGATCACCGCAAGCGTGGCGCTCGACTACTCCGAGCGCGAGGCGGACGTGAGGCGCAATATCACCGTGGTCGGGCTATCGCGCACCGCCACCGGCATCGCCGACTACGACAGCCTCTCGCTCGCGGGCGAGCTGCGCTATGGCGTGGCGACAGGCGGGGGCGGCTGGGCGTTCGGCCCGATCGTCTCGCTCGCGCACAGCTCGGCCGACTTCGAGGGTGTGGCGGAACTGGGCGCGGGCGCGCTCAACCTGTCGGGTGCGGGCGACGACTTCGACCTCATCCGCTATGGCGGGGGCCTGTTCGCCAACCGCCAAGGGGGAAGCAGCGGGTTCGACTTCGCGGCGCAATACGTGACAGGCAGTGCCGAGTTCGCGCAGGTCACGCTGACGCTCGACGGCGCGCCCGGCGTCGCCCGCCCGGTTCGCTCGCCACTGGCCGACGGGGACGGCGCGCTGCTGGCCGCATCGGGTTTCTGGAAAATCGGCGGCGGTTGGACGATATCTGCCGAGACACGGGCCGTTCTGGGCAGCGACCAGAGCGAGGTCGCAGGCAGTCTGACTGCCGGGTGGCGGTTCTAAGACCATGGTACCATCCCCCAAGTCTCGGCGAAAGTCGGCTTAGCGCGCTTCATCATGCCCTTTGGGGCAACAGCAGAAAAATTTGGTTTGCTCCGATCATCCTTAAGCGGCGGTTTTCAGGGGCCATGCCTCTGCACGCGAACGTCCGGAGTTGGGGCGCATAGCGGTCATTGGGGTTTCGGGCCTCGTGCAGTTTGCGCGTGGCCGAGATACTGTTCTATATCAGGTGGTTATGGCGCCGAACCTGAGTTAAGTGCGCCGTTCTGCAAGCCTTTCGACGAACCCGTACAATTTAGATCAATCAGAACAGCAGCTTAAGTCGATAGCGCGATGCTTCTTCTGGCTCCAGACACCCTTTCGAGGGTGTCGGTGCATCTTCAGTCAGCACCGGGATCAGAAGCGAAAAGCGCGGGTGTGCTCTTGGGCGATGAACTAGTTTCAGATGTAGTCGTACACCAGCTCGGAGGTCGCGCTGGTGATGCGAATCACCGTGAAGACGGGCTTGTTAGATAAGAGCTTGTGCCGGGCCTTCATGCCGCGTGAGATTTTACCATAGTGGCCACAAAGCGCATCGACAGCCGCCAGTATTTCTTTGCGACCTTTTGCTGGTCAAGCTTTTGACCGTTGCCGCGCTCATTCTCTGGCCTAGATTTTTTTAACGCCCTTTAAAGCCATTTCCTCTTCCGGTGAGAGCGGTCTTTCGCGGGAGCAATGGTGCGACGCGTCGCTCATCTCGACGATGATCGAATACGCCCGTCCAAGCCGGGAAGTGGCTCATTCGGTAGCGCATTCCTCGGTTTCACTGCTGCACAATGCATTCCTCTCAATGGTCACAGAAGACTGACTGTTCTGGGGTCCAGTCCCCGAACTTCCAGGCAGGGGCACGCTACGGAAAATCACGGGCACTTCGACCCTTTCTGCATTTGAATTGTCCGGCACGATTGTCAGGAGCCCAGGATTGAATTCAAGCGTGTAGTTATCTCCCGCGGAGAGGGTGCCAATAGTGATTTCGTATATTGCCGGTGCCTCGCCACTTTCGCGAGAGAGGCTGCCGCTAAAGCTGTCGCCAGCGACCAGGCTGCCTGACGTGACGGTGAATGTCAGTTGTGGATCGGCACTACCTTCTACCTTATTCTGGTTGTCGGCAGTTATCGACACGAGCCGGCGGAGGATATCGGCCAGCGTGCTTGCAGGCACGCTCAGCGTGTAATTGCCGGCATCCGCTCCGGTCAGCGCGGTGCCGCTGACGCTCACGGTCTTGCCGGTCCCGGCGTTCTTGTCGGCGAAGGTGAAGGTCGTGCCGCTGGTGCCGACCGCGTCGCCCGCCACCACGCCGTTGAGCGTGACCGAGCCGGTGCCTGCGGTGGTGCCGTCGTAGGTCTTGCTATTGGCGGAGACGCTCGCGGTGATCGCCTTGGCGAGGATGTCGGCCAGCGTGCTTGCCGGGACGCTCAGCGTGTAGTTACCGGCGTCGGTGCCGGTCAGCGCGGTGCCGCTGACGCTCACGGTCTTGCCGGTCCCGGCGTTCTTGTCGGCGAAGGTGAAGGTCGTGCCGCTGGTGCCGACCGCGTCGCCCGCCACCACGCCGTTGAGCGTGACCGAGCCGGTGCCTGCGGTGGTGCCGTCGTAGGTTTTGCTGTTGGCGCTGACCGAAGCGGTGATCGCCTTGGCCAGGATATCCGCCAGCGTGCTTGCCGGCACGCTCAGCGTGTAGTTACCGGCGTCGGTGCCGGTCAGCGCGGTGCCGCTGACGCTCACGGTCTTGCCGGTCCCGGCGTTCTTGTCGGCGAAGGTGAAGGTCGTGCCGCTGGTGCCGACCGCGTCGCCGGCCACCACGCCGTTGAGCGTGACCGAGCCGGTGCCTGCGGTGGTGCCGTCGTAGGTCTTGCTATTGGCGGAGACGCTCGCGGTGATCGCCTTGGCGAGGATGTCGGCCAGCGT